>CAZIUB010000104.1:0-40829 GCA_964542425.1 uncultured Rhodospirillaceae bacterium
CATCAAGCCACGGTCGCGAAGGTCGAGCGCCTGCTCAACCGCAGGCCTAGAAAATCGCTCGGATTCAAAACGCCAAACGAGGTCTTTTACGCTCTGTCCAGACGCCGCTAAACTTTATGCACTGGCTACTTGAATCCGCGATTGCTTTCCCTATATCGTTTCCGATATAGTGCTCTAGATGCGGCGCGACCTGTTCTTCGTTGGCAACAGCTTTGATGCCCTAAAGGCGTTTCCAAGAGAAGTCCGCCATGGGATTGGAACGGCACTCCGGTTGGCCCGGGAAGGTAGTAAGGACCCGAGCGCGAAGCCGCTGAGGGGTTTTGGCGGCGCCGGTGTATTGGAGGTCGTGCAGGTCTTCGACCGCAACACGTTTCGGGCCGTTTACACCGTGAGACTTCGATTGGGCGTCTATGTACTGCACTGCTTCCAAAAGAAAAGCGTCAAAGGGATCGCCACGCCGGCCAGGGAAATGAATTTGGTTAGAAAACGCCTCGGCATCGCAATGCAACGCGACAAGGAAACCGCACAATGACAAGGACAAGAATTAGGAAAGCTGGCCCCAACATCTTTGCCGATCTCGGCTTCGAGAAGCCGGAGGAAGAGGCGGCCAAAGTCGATCTCGCCTACGAGATTCGCGCGATTCTGATTGGGCGCAAGCTCACGCAAGTATCGGCGGCCAAGTTGCTCGGCATCTCACAGCCGGATGTCTCCAAGCTGATGAATATCCGTCCGTATGGTTTCACGCTGGACCGTTTGTTGGCAGTCCTGACCACCTTGAGCCGAGACATCGAGATTCGCGTGACCAAGGCGCCGCGATCCCGGCGCGCCGGGCACATCCGGGCAACACTAGCCGCGTAGCCGCGCGAGTTGGCCCGGGGATTCCGGGGCCTTCCTACGCCCTACTGATTCATCGATTGGAAGAAGTCGTTGTTGTTCTTGGCGTGCTTCAGCTTGTCCAACAGGAACTCCATCGCGTCGGTCACGCCCATCGGCATCAGGATGCGGCGCAGCACCCACATCTTGGAGAGCGTGCCCTTGTCGACCAGCAATTCCTCCTTGCGGGTTCCAGATTTGGTGATGTCGATCGAGGGGAAAGTGCGCTTGTCAGAGAGCTTGCGATCGAGGATGATCTCGGAATTGCCGGTGCCCTTGAATTCCTCGAAGATCACTTCGTCCATGCGGCTGCCGGTGTCGACCAGGGCGGTGGCGACGATGGTGAGGGAACCCCCCTCCTCGATGTTGCGGGCGGCCCCGAAGAAGCGCTTCGGGCGTTGCAACGCATTGGCGTCCACGCCCCCGGTCAGCACCTTGCCCGAGGATGGGACGACGGTGTTATAGGCGCGCGCAAGACGCGTGATCGAATCCAGGAGGATCACCACGTCGCGCTTGTGCTCGACCAGGCGCTTCGCCTTTTCGATCACCATCTCGGCCACCTGCACGTGGCGCGAGGCCGGCTCGTCGAAGGTCGAGGACACCACCTCGCCCTTGACCGAGCGGGACATGTCGGTCACTTCCTCCGGCCGCTCGTCGATCAAGAGCACGATCAGATAGCATTCCGGATGATTGGCCGAGATCGAATGGGCGATGTTCTGCAGCATGACCGTCTTGCCGGTCCGGGGTGGGGCCACGATGAGGGCGCGCTGTCCCTTGCCCTGGGGCGCGATCAAATCGATCACCCGGCAAGTGATGTCCTTCTTGGTCGCATCCTCGATTTCGAGCTTCAGCTTCTCGTCGGGATAGAGCGGCGTCAAATTGTCGAAATTTATGCGGTGGCGAAGTTTTTCCGGGTCGTCGAAATTGATCTTGTTGACCTTGAGCAGCGCGAAATATCGCTCGCCGTCCTTGGGTGCCCTTATCTGGCCCTCGACCGTGTCACCGGTCCGAAGCCCGAAGCGGCGCACCTGGCTCGGGCTCACATAGATGTCGTCGGGCCCGGGCAGGTAATTGGCCTCGGGCGAGCGCAGGAACCCGAACCCGTCGGACAAGACTTCGAGCACCCCATCGCCGAAGATGGCGGTGTCGTTTTCCGCCAGTTGCTTCAGGATCGCGAACATCATGTCCTGGCGGCGGAGATTGCTCGCGTTCTCGACCAGCAGGCGTTCGGCGAATTCCAGCAGCTCGGCGGGGGTCTGGCGCTTCAATTCTTGGAGGTTCATGGGAAGAATGCAATCCGTTGGTTGATGGGGATCCGGCGGGGGATCAGAAGGCGAGGAGCGGGGCTAAAATCCAAGGAAACGGTTCGGGAGTTCCAGACCGGCCCGATGCCTCGCGCAATACTCGAAACTGGGGGTCTGATCGGGGGGCGAGGGAAATCTGGTGATTCGGGCCCCGGCCGGGGCCTTGACCCGAAATCCCTAACGCAATTGCCGAGGCGCTGTCAAATGAATCCTGGGGGCGGCAGGGGTCCAAGGAAGCCGTCAGAACGGCTTGACCACCGCAAGGATGACGATGCCGATCACGAGCAGGGTCGGGATCTCGTTCATGATTCGGTAGAACCTGGCCCGGTGGCGATTGGCATCGACCGCGAAATGCCGGCGCCAGCGCGCGAAGGCGGCGTGAACGAGCTGCATGCCGACAAGAAGCGCCAGCTTGCCATGAAACCAGCCCTCGCCCCACAAATCGCCAAGCCAGGCCATCCACAAACCCAGAACCCAGGAAGCGATCATCGCCGGGTTGATGATCAAGCGCAAAAGCCTCTGCTCCATCACCTTGAAGGTTTCGGAGAGCCCTGAGCCCTTCTCGGCATCGGCGTGATAGACATAGAGCCGCGGCAAATAGAGCATGCCTGCCATCCACGCGATGACGGCAATCACATGCAATGCCTTCAGCCAGTCGTAGAGGGCCATCGCTTCCTAGTTCTTTCCCGCGCCACGCGCGCAACCGGCCTGCCCGGCGCATGATTGGTTTCCGGCGCCTGGCACTATCGCATCGCGCCCTTCCATCGCGCGCAGAACCAGCGCCGCCAACCCCGCGATGTATTTGGGATGGGTCCCAACCGTGGGCACACGGACATAGGCGGGCGCGCGGTTTCTCTCGGCCAGTTGCCGATAATCGATGTCGAGCTCGACCAGGGTCTCGGAATGCTCGGAGACGAAGGCGATCGGCACCAGCACGATCGCGCGCGCCTCTCGCGCCGCTTTGACGATGATCTCGTCCGTCGCCGGACCGATCCATTGCATGGGTCCCACGCGGCTCTGGTAGGCGACGATCCAATCCTCGCGGGCAAGATCGAGCCGTGCCACCACGGCCAAGGCGCTTGCCTCGATTTGGGCCTGATAGGGATCGCCCTTGTCGATGATCTTCTTCGGCAACCCATGCGCCGAGAAGATGATTAGCGGCCTTGCCTTAGGCGCTCTTGCCTTGGCTTCGGCCAAGCCCTCTCTGGTCAAATCGGCGACCGCGCCAACGAAGGCCTGGTCCAGCGCGTAGCAGCACACCAGATGTTGCGGGCAGTCCAATCCCTGGCGCATGGCCTCCGCGACCCACGCCCGGTAAGAGGATCCGGTGGTCGTGGTCGAGAATTGCGGATAGAGCGGCAACAGGACAACGCGCGAGGGCGTCATTTCCTTGACCGCGCGCAGCGTTACCGGAATGAGCGGTTTCCAGTAGCGCATGGCCACGAAGACCTTGAAGCCGCTCGGGTCCTTCAAGGCGCGCGACAAAGCCAGGCCCTGGGCCACACTATTGGCCAAGATCGGTGATGCGCCACCCAATTTGGCGTAGATCGCGCGCGCTTTTTTCGCGCGCCGCCACGCGAGCAGATGGGCCAATGCCCAGCGCGGCCATCTGGGCAAGGCGATGATCGCAGGATCGTTGAAGAGGTTGAACAGGAATGGCCGCACCGCTTCTGGCCGGTCTGGGCCCCCCAGGCTGAACAAGACGATGGCGGTACTGCCCATCATCGGGTGAGGCGCCAATCCCGGATCAGATTGGAGAGCGCCGCCACGTTCTCGGGCGGCGTTTCGGGCGCAATTCCGTGGCCAAGATTGAAAATGAATGGCCCGCTTCCGAGATGATTCAGGATATCCAATGCCGCATCGCGCATCGCATCGCCACCAGCGACCAGGGCCTGCGGGTCAAGATTGCCCTGGAGCGCCGGGCCGCCTTGCAACTGACAGCGCGCCCAATCCAAGGGCACGCCGGTATCCAGCCCAAGGCCCGCGGCAAAGTGCGGACGCGCGAAATCCAGATACCCGGCACCGGCACCCCGGGGAAACAGGATCACGGGGATTTCCGGATGCGCCATGCGCACGCGATCGGCGATCTGGCGCATGGGCTCGAGCGACCAGCGCTTGAGATCGCGATGGCTAAGCGCGCCCGCCCAGGAATCGAATAATTGCAAGATTTCCGCCCCGGCCTCGATCTGGTGCACCAGATACTGGCTGGTGGCCTCGACCAGAAGCTCGATCAGGCGCTGAAAATCCGCGGGTCGGTTTAGCATCCAGGATTTAGCGCGCGCGAAATCGGGAGTGGCACCACCCTCGATCATATAGCTCGCGACGGTCCAAGGTGCTCCAGCAAATCCGATGAGTGCGGTCTCGGGCGAGAGTGCCGCCTTGACCCCTGCAACCGTTTCATAGACCGGCGCCAAGTGTTTGTGAAACCCGGCAAGGCTCAATCGATTAAGATCTTCCACCGATTGAAGAGGATCCAGGATTGGCCCCACGCCATCCTCGAAGCGCAATTTCTGGCCAAGCGCATGGGGCACGACCAGAATATCCGAGAACAGAATCGCCCCATCCATGCCAAATCGACGGATCGGTTGCAGCGTGACCTCGATCGCATGAACGGGCGTATAACAGAGATCCAAAAACGACCCCGCCCGCTCGCGGATGGCCCGATACTCGGCAAGGTAGCGCCCTGCCTGGCGCATGAACCAAAACGGCTTTCGGCTCGATGTCTCTCCCTGCAAGGCGCGAACAAGGAGTTTCTTTTGGGTAGCGTCCATGGGTGAAATGGCTAGCAATTTGGAGGATCGGCGGCGTTTCCAGCCGACCCTCCCTAACATAGAATCTAGAATCAAGATATTTAGATGTAGAAGAGGCGCGGTGAAAAACGGTAATTCACCCAATGAGACTTTATTAGGTGCAGCCTGTGAATGTTCACCAGGAATTGGCGGTCGCCGTTATCCAAGGGGCTGGTGAGAATATGGGCCGAAAGCCTTGGATTTTGACCGGTCGATCTCGGGGAGAAGATACCGCCAGTCTTGTCCCCATGATTCACCTGATTGGAGAGAAGGCTTGAAGGACGGGATAAGCGATGTCATCGATTTTGGGAGATCGGGGATGCTTTTGGATTGCCGGGGCTCGCGGTATTTCTTCCCCTGGTTTTCCACAGCGAAAACCGGATACAAGCGCGGGCGAAGTCAAACGGCGCGGAGACTGAGTGATGGAGGGCGGCTTTCATCTGCATCTGGTATCGGATGCGACCGGCGAGACCCTGAACAGCGTCATGCGCGCCTGCCTGGTGCAGTTCGAGGGAATTTCGGTGACCGAGCACAATTGGCCGCTGATCCGGACCCAGGGCCAGTTGGATCGGGTCCTGAAGAGCGTTTCCCAATATCCGGGCCTCGTGCTCTATACCATCGTCAACGACAAGCTGCGGGATTCGCTGGTCAGCGGCTGCCGGGCGCTGCAGGTTCCGGTGGTCTCGGTCCTGGATCCGGTGATCAACGCCATGGCGGTCCATTTCGGGATGAAGGCGCGCGGCCAATCCGGGCGCCAGCACGAGCTCGACGCCGAGTATTTCGACCGCATCGAGGCGATGAATTTCGCCCTCAATCACGATGACGGGCAATCGGCGCGCAATTACGACGAGGCCGATGTCATCCTGGTCGGCGTATCGCGCTCCTCGAAGACCCCGACCTGCATCTATCTCGCCAATCGCGGCATCAAGGCGGCGAACGTGCCCATCGTTCCCGGCTGTCCGCTGCCGCCCGAGTTGTTTCAGGTGAAGGGACCGCTGATCGTGGGACTGACCAAGGATTCGAGCCAATTGGTGCAGATCCGCCGCAACCGGTTGCAGATGATCGCTCGGGACGAGGACAGCGATTACATCGACCCCGGCACGGTCAAGGAAGAGGTGGCGGCGGCCAGGCGATTGTGCGGCGAACATGGCTGGCCGATGATCGATGTGACCCGGCGCTCGATCGAGGAAACCGCCGCAACCGTGATCCAGATGCTGCAATTGCATCGCGACAACATCGAATTGGGCGAAGATGCCGAGGCCTGAGCCCGGTACAAGGCGTCGGAGATGGCTGATTCGGTAACGTGGTCCGGCCGGGACTCGTCGGCGGGTACCATTTATTTCGTGACATACGGCCCAACTTTCATGGAAGCATCGGGGCCTTACTTGGATCACGCTTTTTCGAAAGTTGGCACTACGCAGGTCCTGGTGCTTGCCTCGGGCAGTCGGACCCGGGCTCGGTTGCTGGGCGAGGCCGGCATTGCCATCGAGATCAGCGCCGCCTCGATCGACGAGGCGGAAATCCGTGCCGGCCTGCGGCGCGAACGGGCAAGCGCCGAATTCGCGGCCGAGACCTTGGCGGAATTGAAGGCCATGCAAGTTTCCAGGCGGTTTCCGGGCCGGCTTGTGCTGGGCGCCGACCAGATGCTGGAATGCGAGGGCGATTGGCTGGATAAGCCGGTGGATTTGGCGGCGGCGCGGGCGCAATTGCGACAATTGCGCGGCCGGGCGCATCTGCTGTTGTCCAGCGCGATCCTGGTCAAGGACGCAATACGCATCTGGCACCACGCTGCCAAGGCGGTCATGATCATGCGCGAATTCAGCGACCAGTTCCTGGATGAGTATCTCGCGAAATCGGGCGACAGGGTTCTGGACGCCGTCGGGAGCTATCGGTTGGAGGCCTTGGGGGTGCAGCTCTTCCGGCGCATCGAGGGCGATTACTTTTCGGTTCTGGGCCTGCCGCTCTTGGCGGTCATCGACGCCTTGCGCGAGCACGGCCTCGCCCGGCGATGAGCGACAAGATCGGCACCCATACGGGCAAGACCCGGATCGCCGGAATCCTGGGTTGGCCGGTCGATCATTCCCGCTCGCCCCGGCTGCATGGCTACTGGCTGGCGCGCCATCGCATCGATGGGGCTTATCTTCCCTTCGCGACCCACCCCGACCGGCTGGAGGCCGCGATCCGCGCCCTTCCGGCACTGGGCTTTCGCGGCGCCAATGTGACCCTGCCGCATAAGGAACGTGCCCTGGGCGCGCTCGATCGGGTGAGCGAACTGGCCAAGCGGATCGGCGCCGTCAATACGCTGGTGGTGGACGAAGACGGCGCGATCCTCGGCGAGAACACCGATGGATTTGGGTTCATCCAGCATTTGCTGGCGAGCGCCCCCGATTGGCGGGCGGAGGCGGGAGCCAGCGTAATCCTGGGTGCGGGAGGAGCCGCGCGCGCCATCGTGGTGGCGCTGGTCGAGGTCGGGGCTCGCGAAATTCGCCTGGTCAATCGCACCACCCGCCGGGCCGAGGAGATCGCCACCGCGCTCGGCGGGCCCATTCGCGTCATCGATTGGCAGGACCGGCACTCGACCCTGGAGGGGGCCGGGCTGCTGGTCAACACCACCAATTTGGGCATGCAAGGCCAAACGGCCTTGGATTTGGATCTGGCGCGCTTGCCGGCCCAAGCCTTGGTCAACGACATCGTTTACATTCCGCTGCAAACGCCTCTCCTGAAGGCGGCGGCGACACGCGGGAATCGGGTGGTCGATGGGATCGGGATGTTGCTGCACCAGGCCCGGCCCGGATTTGAGGCCTGGTTTGGTGTGGCGCCGGAGGTGACGCCGGAATTGCGCGCCTTCGTGCTCGAGAACTTGGATTGATGGCAAGGGCTGGGGAACATGCGAATCCTCGGGCTGACGGGATCGATCGCGATGGGCAAGTCGACGGCCGCCCGCATGCTGCGGCGCATGGGCGTCTCTGTTCATGATGCCGATGCGATCGTGCATGAGCTCCTGGGCAAGGGCGGTGACGCGGTGAGCGCGGTCGGGGCCGCGTTTCCCGGGATGGTCCGGAATGGCGCGGTGGAGCGCGCCAAGTTGGGCAAATTGGTGTTTGCCGATGCTGCCGCGTTGCGCCGACTGGAGGGAATCCTGCATCCCTTGGTGGGCCGCGCGGAGCGCCGGTTTTTGGGCCGCGCGCGGGCGCGCCGGCGCGAGGTCGTGGTCTTGGATATTCCCCTGTTGTTCGAGACCGGCGCCGAGCGGCGGTGCGACGCGGTGATGGTGGTGAGCGCGCCCAGGCTTGTGCAAATGAGCCGCATTCTGGACCGCCCGGATCTGGACCGGGCGAAGCTCGCCGGGATCGAGGCCAGGCAAATGCCGGACCTCGAAAAGCGCCGCCGCGCCGATTGGGTGATCCCGACCGGGCTTGGCCGTCGGCCGACCTGGAACGCGCTCAAGCGGGCCCTGCGGGGGCTACCTGCGAGCGCGAATGGCGCCTCCATGGCAACCATGCCAATACCCGTACCCGCCGTCGCTGATAGGTGATCTAGTGTCCTGATTCTGAAATTCGCCAGACCACCCGGCGACACCCCCCGAATTTCAGGATCGCAAGGACCCTAGCAACTTATTCGAGTCTAGGGTCGTATTCGGTTTTGCAAGTTCGCTCAGCCAGCCTGGCCGCGTGATCTTGCGAACTTAAAATACCATGACACTAGGCGATTGACTTGGCGGGTGCGCGCCGGCGGGTACTATCATATGGTAGCTTGCGGCCCGACTTTCGTGGAACCATCGGCGCGGTCGGTGTATCTCCGGCCCTCGAAAGTTGGCATGGGTGTCATTGGCAGGCAGGCGAGGCGATCATGAAGGCGCATATTGATATCGAATGCACGCCCGAGGAGGCGCGGGCCTTTCTGGGGCTGCCGGATGTGCGCGCGATGCAGGAAGCCCTGACCCAGGAGATGCGGGAACGGCTGCTCGCGGCGATGCGCGCGAGCGATCCGGAGACCCTGATGAAAACCTGGATGCCGGCGGGAGTGGCCGGAATCGAGCAATGGCAGAAGATTTTCTGGCAGGCCTTCAACAAGCGCCCGGATGCCGGATAGCGACCGGCAAGATTAAGGAAAAAGCCGGAGCCGGGAATGAACCAGCGAAATCGGCCGGGCGACCCCGCGCCCTATTATGAGGCGCATGTCTTCTGTTGCTTGAACGAACGGCCCGCCGGCCACCCACGCGGCTGTTGCAAGGAGAAGGGCGCCGAGAAGCTGCGCAATTATCTGAAGGCTCGGGCCAAGGAGATGGGACTCGACCATGTCAGGATCAACCAATCCGGATGCCTGGATCGCTGCGAGCTGGGACCGAACATGGTCATCTATCCCGAAGGGGTCTGGTACACCTATTCCAGCCGCGAGGACGCCGATGAAATCCTGCGGGTGCATCTTATCGAGGGCGGGCGTGTCGAAAGGCTGATGTTGTTCCCGGAGCAGAAGGAGCCCCGGCCAAGAATCCCTGGGGAAAAGGGAAAATGACCACGATCTTCGCCCTTTCGACCCCCTGGGGAAGATCGGGCGTCGCCGTCATCCGGCTCTCCGGGCCGGAGGCACTTGCCTCGCTGGAAGCCATGACCATGCGGCCGGCACCCGAACCAAGAAGGGCCGTCAAGCGCCGGCTTTGGGCCCAAATGGACGGCGCGGCGCCAATTCCCCTCGATGATGCGATGGTGCTCTGGCTTCCGGGCCCGGGCAGTTATACCGGCGAGGACATGGTCGAGCTTTCGGTGCATGGCGGGCCGGCGGTGATCGCTGCGATGCTGGTGGCATTGGGTGCGCGCGCCTGGCACCGGATGGCTGAACCGGGCGAATTTTCCAGGAGAGCCTTCTACAACAATAAATTGGACTTGCTTGAAATCGAGGGGGTGGCCGATCTGATCGCGGCGGAGACCGAGGCACAGCGCCTTCAGGCCCTGCGCCAGGCCGAGGGAGAGACATCGGCGCTGAACGAAAAGTGGCGCGCCCTGCTGGTTCGCCTGATGGCGGCCCACGAAGCGGCCATCGATTTTCCTGATGAAGAAATTCCATCAACAATAGTAGACCGCGCGACCCGGGAAATGGCCGCGCTTGTGCGCGAGATCGAGCGCTTCCTCGACGATTCGCGGGCCGGCGAGCGCCTGCGCGACGGGTTGATGGTTGCCATCCTGGGCGCCCCGAACGCGGGAAAATCGAGCCTGCTCAATCGGCTGGCCGGTCGCGAGGCGGCGATCGTCGCGGTTACGGAAGGGACCACGCGGGACGTGATCGAGGTGCGCCTGGACCTCGAGGGACTACCGGTGACGCTCTCGGATACCGCAGGCCTCCGAGCGAGCCTCGATGCGATAGAGAACGAAGGCATGCGCCGGGCGCTCGCTCGGGCGCAATCCTCCGATCTTCGCATCTTGGTGTTCGACGGCGGGCTCTGGCCAGGGATCGATGCGCAGACGTCAAGCCTGATTGACGAGGCGGCCATTCTTGTATTGAACAAGGTCGATCTGGGGCGCGTTCCGCCGGACGTTCGAATCGGCGGCCGGGCGGGGATCCCCTTGTCGGCCCTGACGGGCGAGGGAATCTCGAATTTGACCGGCGAAATCGCTGCCCGGGCGCGGAACATGATGGCCCGGGGCGAGGGGCCGGTGGTGACGCGGGCCCGCCACCGCGAGGAGCTCAAATTGGTGGCTGGGGCCTTGCGCCGTGGGCTGGAGCTTACTTCGGTCGAACTCCGCGCCGAGGAGCTTCGGGTCGCGGCCGGAGCCCTTGGGCGGCTCGCCGGGAGGATCGAAATCGAGGATTTGCTGGACGGAATTTTTGGCGAATTTTGCATCGGCAAATGACGTTTCACGTGAAACATGGAATCCGGAATTAAGACATTTGATGTGATCGTGATCGGCGGCGGCCATGCCGGTACCGAAGCAGCCGCTTCGGCGGCGCGGATGGGTGCCCATGTGCTTCTGCTCACCCATGATCCGTCCAAGATCGGTGAGATGTCCTGTAATCCGGCGATCGGCGGCCTGGGCAAGGGTCACCTCGTGCGCGAGATCGACGCCCTGGACGGGATCATGGCCCGCGCCATCGACCGGGGCGGCATCCAGTTCCGCATGCTGAACCGCTCCAAGGGTGCGGCCGTGCGCGGACCCAGGGCCCAAGCCGATCGCAAACTCTACCGGCAGGCGGTGCAGGCGCTTCTTGCGGCCGAGGCAGGGTTGGAAATCAGTGCCGGCCAAGGGAATGACATCCTCATCGATGCCTCCGGGCGGGTCGAAGGAATTGTGACTGAGGGGGGCCGCGTGTTTGGTTGTGGTGCCCTGGTCTTAACCACAGGCACCTTCCTGCGCGGCCTCATCCATTGCGGCGAGGTGCTTGTGCCGGCCGGCCGGGTCGGGGAAAGACCGGCGGTCGAGCTTTCCTCGACGCTCGCTCGGCTGGGCTTTCCCTTGGGTCGGCTGAAGACCGGCACACCGCCACGGCTGGACGGAAGGAGCATCGATTGGTCCGGCCTGGAGATGCAGCAAGGCGACGTGCCGCCAGCACCCATGTCCTATTTGACCGGGCGGATCACGAATCCGCAAATCGCCTGCGGCATCACCCATACCGGGCCGAGGACCCATGCCCTCATCCGGGACAATCTCCACCGGTCGCCGCTCTATTCCGGGCAGATCGAGGGCACAGGTCCGCGCTATTGCCCCTCGATCGAAGACAAGGTGGTCCGGTTTGCCGAGAAGGATCACCACCAGATTTTCCTCGAACCCGAGGGCCTGGACGATCACACCATCTACCCCAATGGGATTTCGACCTCGCTTCCCGAAGATGTGCAAAGGGCGCTCTTGACCACCATTCCCGGCCTCGAGCGCGCCCGGATCCTGCGGCCGGGCTACGCCATCGAGTACGATTTCGTCGACCCCAGAGAGCTCCACGCGAGCCTGGAAACCAGACGGCTGAAGGGCCTGTTCCTGGCCGGCCAGATCAATGGCACGACCGGATATGAAGAGGCGGCGGGGCAGGGCCTGGTCGCTGGCATCAATGCGGCACTCTTGGCCTCGGGCGCGGATCGCCGGTTCGAACCCGACCGGGCCGAGGCCTATCTCGGCGTCATGATCGACGATCTCGTGGTCAAGGGCACGAAAGAGCCCTATCGCATGTTCACCAGCCGGGCGGAGTATCGGCTGCGCCTGCGTCAGGATAATGCCGACCAGAGGCTGACCGATAAGGGCGCCGCGATTGGCTGCGTGCGGTCCCCCCGGATGGTGGCGTACCAGGCGAAGATGGCGGAGATCGACGCAGGCCGCGCTATCCTCGAGGAATTGTCCGCCACCCCCAATGACTTGCGGGCCAGGGGTCTCGCCGTCAATCTCGATGGCGCGCGCAGGAATGCCATGGATTTGCTAGCATACCCCGGGATCGGCCTCGACCTCTTGGCCGGGATCTGGCCGGCGATCGCGGGGATTTCGCCGGCGGCGCGGGCGCAACTTGAGATCGAGGGTGCCTATGCCGGCTATCTCAAGCGCCAGGATTCCGACGTGCGGGCGTTTCGCCGGGACGAGGCCCTGCACCTGCCGCCAGATCTGGACTTCGATTCGCTGCCCTCGCTCTCCTCGGAAGTTCGCGAAAAGCTGAAGTTTGCGCGGCCGGCCACCTTGGGCGCGGCTGGAAGAATTTCCGGGGTCACGCCCGCGGCGTTGACGGTCTTGCTGCGTCATGTCCGCCGATCGGGCAATGACCGGCGATTGAGCGCCTAAGCACAGCCCGCCTCCATGAAAGCCACCGGTTTCCAGCGGGCGATGGCCGATCTCGGCGCCAGTGTTTCACGTGAAACCCTGGGCCGGCTCGAAACCTATGCCGGCCTGGTGACGAAATGGCAACCGGCGATCAACCTGATCGGTCCGGCAACCCTGCCGAGGATCTGGGAGCGGCATTTCCTGGACAGCGCCCAATTGTTGCCGCTGATCGATGCCGACGAGCGCCGGATCGCCGATTTCGGCAGCGGCGCCGGCTTTCCGGGGATGGTGCTGGCGATCATGAGCGATCGGGTTGTGCATCTGATCGATTCCGATTCCCGAAAATGCGCCTTCCTCCGGCAAGTGGCGATCGAGACCGGTGTCATGGCGCGAGTGACCATCCACAATGAAAGGGCGGAAAAACTGGCGCCCTTCGAAATTGACATCGCCACCGCGCGGGCCTGCGCGCCCCTGGACAAGCTCGTCGGCATGATGGCCCCGTTCGTGGGTGCTGCCGGCCGCTGCTTGCTGCTCAAGGGAGAACACGCGGAAGAAGAATTGACCCGGGCTCGCAAGCTCTGGAAGATGCATATTGCCCGGCAGGACAGCGTCACCGACCCTCGTGCGAGCATTCTCATTCTCACCCAGATCAGAGCGCAGAAGCACCGCCCGTGACCCAACCCGCCAAGAATCGCTTGAATGTGGAACCGAACCAGGTTCCGGCCCGGCCGCGAATCATCGCCATCGCCAATCAGAAAGGCGGCGTGGGCAAGACCACGACGGCGATCAATCTGGCGACGGCCTTGGCCGCGTGCGGCAAGCGGGTCTTGCTGATCGATCTCGATCCCCAAGGCAACGCCTCGACCGGATTCGGCATCGCGCGCGGGGATCGGTCGGTCGGTGCCTATCAGGTGCTGATTGTCGGCCATGTCTCGGCGGAGACGATCCGGACCAGCCTGGTGCCCAATCTCGACATCATGCCGGCAACGCCGGATCTGGTCGGCGCCGACATTGAACTCATCGACCTTGAGCGCCGGGAGTATCGGCTGCACGACGCCTTGGAGAATTCCAGGTTGGATTACGACTTCATCCTGATCGATTGCCCGCCCTCGCTCTCGCTCTTGACGCTGAACGCGATGGTGGCCGCCGATTCGGTGCTGGTGCCCTTGCAATGCGAATTCTTTGCCCTCGAGGGGCTGAGCCACCTGGCAAACACAGTGGAAAGAGTGAATAGAAAACTCAACCCTAGATTGTACATTCAGGGAGTGGTCCTGACCATGTATGACCGGCGTTCCAGCCTGAACGAACAGGTCGCCGCCGACGTGCGCCGGCATTTCGGCGCCAAGGTCTACGACACCACGATCCCGCGCAATGTCCGGGTGGCGGAAGCGCCAAGCTATGGCATGCCGGCGCTCATCTTCGACGTTCGCTGCGCCGGATCGCAGGCCTATGTGATGCTGGCGAGCGAAGTTCTGCGCCGCGAACAAGGGCTCCTCGATCGCCCGGCGATCGCCGCCCTTTGATCGGGGACCAAGGGAAGGGAAGCATGAGCGTAAAGCGTCACTTGGGCCGGGGGTTGTCGGCCCTGCTCGGTGAGGAAACGCCGCCGGTCGCGCCGTCTGCCGGACCCGATGGCCCCCGCGTCGTGGCGATCGATCGCTTGCGTCCCGGGCGCCACCAGCCGCGCCAGGATTTCGATCCCGAGCAACTGGAACAACTCGCCCAATCGATTCGCGAGCGCGGCGTGCTGCAGCCGATCCTGGTGCGACCGCTCGACCACGGCGAGGGGTTCGAGATCGTCGCCGGCGAGCGCCGCTGGCGGGCGGCACAGCAGGCCCGGTTGCACGAGGTGCCGATCATCGTGCGCGAAATGGGGGATCGCGACGCCCTCGAAATCGCGCTGATCGAAAACGTCCAGCGCCAGGATTTGAACCCGATCGAAGAGGGACTGGCCTATCGCCGCCTGTCGGAGGAATTCAAATACACGCAAGAGGAATTGGCCGAGCACATCGGCAAGAGCCGACCCCACATCGCCAACACGCTACGGCTTCTGGAATTGCCGGATGCGATCAAGAAGATGATCGTCCGCGGTGAATTGACGGCCGGACACGCCCGCCCATTGATCGGGCTCGACAATGCCGCGGAGTTGGCGGCAAGAATCGTTAAGGCCGGACTTTCGGTGCGCTCCGCCGAGGCGATGGCGAAGGCCTCTCCGCGACCGGGGCGAAAGGATGCACGATTGCGCCCGGCGAACAAGGCCAAGGATTCCGACACCCGCGCGCTCGAACACGATCTGGCCCAGCGCCTCGGCCTCAAGGTCGAGATCGCCTTCGACGGCAAGGGCGGCCATGTCACCATCCTTTACAAGACACTCGATCAGCTGGACGAGCTCATTCGCAAGCTCAGCGCCTGATCATCGAGCCAACCCGGCTCTGGGCGCCCGCGCCCGGCCCGCGCGCAGGGCGATGTCGCGAAAGGCGCATCTGGCGATGGTGGCGCCGATCTCGTGATGGCGCATGGCACGCGCCTCGCCTTCGATCAAGCGCTCGAGGGCCCAGGCTAGCGTGCCCGGGTCCCAATGTCGGCATTGGCGCTCGACCCTCGCCTTGATCGCCCAGAACAAGGGCGGGCGCAGGCTGGGTGCCACACTCTCGAAACTCTCCCCCTCCGCCAGGCGCCCGGCGATCAGGTGCAACCGCAGGAAATACCTTCCGGCGGCACGCAACAGCGCCACCGCGTCGGCATCGACGAGGCAGCGATCGAAACAACGCTCAAGCGGACCAAGATCGCCCTCGGCGATCGCCATCATCAAATCGTCCTGAGCGATTTCCGCCTGGTCGCCGATGCAAGCGATGGCATCGGTGAGTTCAATGCGTTTCTTGGTGCTTCCGACATAGAGGCAAAGTTTCTGCAATTCGGAGCGGGTGATTCCCCGGTCGCCGCCAAGACGATCGACCAGATAATCGAGCGCCCCTCGCGCCGCCTCGTGACCCGCCTGGCGCAAGGTATCGACGATGATCGGCCGCAGGTCCAGGGCCGAATCGTGGAAACAGCGGGCGGCAATCGCCATGGGCGCGGTCTCGAAGGCCTGAACCAAGGCGTGGCGCTGCGGCAGATCGCCCGCCTCGACCACCAGCAGCGCGGAAATCGAGCTGTCGTGGTCAGGCAGAAGCTCGGCGAGGATCGCCGCCAGGGCATCGTTGGCGCGGGCTTCGATCGCCGGCTGGATCCGCACCACGCGGCGCCCGCCCAGCATGGCGATCGCGTTCAGCTCGTCGGCCAAGCGCGCCGGATCCTCGCGCGCCGTCTCGGCCGTCAATTCGGTCAGGCGAAACGGATCGTCCGTGCCGCCCAGAATGATTCGGGTCGCGGCTTGCGCCCGCTCATGGGCCAGGCCCTGGTCCGGCCCGTAGAACAGGAGTGCCGTGACCCCCTGATCCGGCTCGCGCAGGAAACGCTCGATCTGGTTCTTGTTGTAGTTCACCGGAAACGTCGAATGGCCGGCGGATCTAGGGCGCGCCGGTCTGCGCGAAATAGGCGGCGACCCGGCTGGTGATCATGCGGGCCAGCAATTGCGCCGTTCGGTCCTCCGCGTCCTCCAGGGCCGAGATGTCGTTGAGGGGATCGCGAAACACATCGAAGCCGGTCACCGCGCGGGCGGTGTCGGCCAGAAGCACCTTGTCGGCGCCGTCGCGCAGCCAGAAGGTCGCTTCCAGCTCGATATTGGTGCGTGAGGCGCCGAGATCGCGGCGCGCCAGGCCGCCGGGACTCGATTCCGCCACCCGCACATCCAGGAAATAAGCGGCGCTTCCAGGCTGGCCTTGGGGGTTCATTCCGTCGCGAAGATAATTGTGCACTTGCTGGCCCAGCCGATTGGCGATGGGTTCGATCTCGATCGCCGCCAAGTGGGTCTCGACGGCATGGCCCCGGCCATCGACGCTGGCCGTGCCGTAGAGCGGGCGAAATCCGCACCCGCTCGCGCCAAGAGCGAGGGCGAGGACCAGCGCCAGGGCCCTCGTGCCAACTTTCGAAATTGCGTGATACATGAAACTTTCCGATGCTTCCACGAAAGTTGGCACAATTTACTGGATGATAGTACCCGCCGAGGCGCATCGGCGGGGTCATTTGCTTCGGATCATCGATCAGCGACGGCGGGTACTTGTGCTACGCGACAACATTGATCACCCGATTGGGAACGACGATCACCTTCTTGGCGGCCTGTCCGCTCAATGCCTTCACCACCCCGGCATTGGCGAGCGCAAGCCGTTCCGCCTCGAACCTGTCCAAATCGCGCGGCAATTGCAAGGTCGCCCGCAGCTTTCCGTTCACCTGGACCGCGACGGTGACGGTGTCGTCGATGACCAGGGAGGGGCTTGCCGACGGCCACGCGGTCTCGGCCACCCAGATCTCGTGGCCCAGCCGCTGCCACAATTCCTCGGCCAGATGCGGCATCATCGGGCCGATGAGGAGGATCAGGGTCTCGATCGCCTCGCGCCGGGCGGCGATTCCGGTGGCATCGCTGCATTCGCTTCGCTCGATCTCGCCCAGATAATTGGCGAATTCATAGATCCGCGCCACCCCCCGGTTGAAACGGAACTTCTCGATATCGTCGGTGACGCTGGCGATGACCTTGTGGGTCGCGCGTCTGAGCGCCAGCGCGGCACCTTCCGCCTGATCGAGGAGCTTGGGTCCGGCCTTGCCGCGGATCGCCGGAAAATCCTCGATCCAGGTTTCCGCCAGACGCCACAATCGTTGGGTAAAGCGCCACGCGCCCTCTACCCCGGCCTCGGTCCATTCCATGTCGCGCTCCGGGGGCGAATCGGAAAGGACGAACCAGCGCGCGGTATCGGCACCATGGGTTTCGATGATCCGGCCGGGCGGCACCACGTTCTTCTTGGATTTCGACATCACTTCCTTGCGCCCGATCCGCACTTCCTCGCGGGTCTTGACGTTGATCGCCTTGCCGTTGGGCAGGTGCTCGACCTCTTCCGGAAAGAGCCACTTGCCCTCCTGGTCCTTATATGATTCGTGCAGCACCATGCCCTGGGTGAAAAGCCCGGCGAAAGGCTCGTCCAGTCCCGCATGATTGGTGAGCCGCATGGCGCGGGTGAAGAAGCGCGCATAAAGCAGATGCAGAATGGCGTGCTCGACGCCGCCAATGTACTGGTCCACCGGCAGCCAGTAATCGACCGCCGCCCGATCCACCGGTTCCTTTGCGCGCGGCGAACAGAACCGGGCGAAATACCACGAGGAATCGACGAAGGTGTCGAAGGTATCGGTCTCGCGCCGCGCGGGTCCGCCGCAATCGGGGCAGGCCACATGTTTCCAGCTAGGGTGGTGATCCAAGGGATTGCCCGGTCGATCGAAAGTGACATCGTCGGGCAACAAGACCGGCAAATCCCGCTCCTTGACGGCGACGATGCCGCAATCGGAGCAATGGACCATCGGAATCGGACAGCCCCAATAGCGCTGGCGCGAAACCAGCCAGTCGCGCAATCGATAGACGATGGTCGGGCGGCCGTCGCCTTGGGCCTGCAGGTGCCGACCCGCCTCGGCCTTCGCCGCCTCGACATCGAGCCCGTTCAGGAACCCCGAATTGTAAATCCGCCCGTCGCCCACATAGGCCGCATCGCCGATCGCGAACTGGGCCGCGTCTTCCTCCGGTGGCAACACCACGGGCACAACCGGCAGGCGGTACTTGCGGGCAAAGTCGAGGTCGCGCTGATCGTGCGCCGGGCAGCCGAAGATGGCGCCGGTGCCGTATTCCATGAGCACGAAATTAGCGATGAAAATCGGCAATTCCCGCTCGGCGATGAAGGGATGGAGCACGCTCTGGCTGGTCCTGAGCCCGCGCTTTTCCTGGGTCTCGATCGCCGATTCCGAGGTGCCGGCGGCCCGGCATTCGGCGATGAAGGCAGCGGCCTCGGAATCTCCCGCGCCGACCTCCTCGGCCAGGGGATGGTCGGGCGAAATGGCCATGAACGAGGCGCCGAACAGCGTATCCGGCCGGGTGGTGAATATCTTCAGCCGATCCCCACGCCCGACTAGCTGAAACGCGACCTCGGCGCCGACCGATCTGCCGATCCAATTCTCCTGCATCAACCGAACTTTTTCCGGCCAGCGTTCCAGGCCCTTGAGTGCCGTCAGCAGATCGTCGGCGAAATCCGTGATCTTCAGGAACCATTGCGACAGTTTGCGCTTCTCGACCATTGCCCCGGAGCGCCAGCCCCTGCCGTCGATCACCTGCTCGTTCGCCAGCACGGTCTGATCAACCGGGTCCCAATTGACGAAGGCTTGCCTGCGGTAGGCCAGGCCCGATTTGACGAAATCCAGGAACAGCCGCTGCTGCTGTTCGTAGTAGCCGGGATGGCAGGTCGCCAATTCGCGATCCCAGTCGAGCGCCAGTCCCATGCGCTGGAGTTCGGCCCGCATCACTGCGATGTTGTCATAGGTCCAGTTCGCGGGGTGAATGCGCTGATCGCGCGCCGCGTTCTCCGCCGGCAGGCCGAACGCGTCCCAGCCCATCGGGTGCAGCACATTAAAGCCTCGCGCCCGCTTGTAGCGCGCGACCACGTCGCCCATCGCGTAATTGCGCACATGGCCCATGTGGATGCGCCCAGAGGGATAGGGGAACATCTCCAGGACGTAATATTTCGGGCGCGTGCGATCGGTACCGGCGGCGAAGCAATCGCGCGAGGCCCAGGCCGCCTGCCATTTCGGTTCGGTTTCCTGGAAATTATAGCGCGACATGGCCTTTAACTTGGGTTGAATGCGCCGGCTGCCGCCCCGCTATTGACTGCCCGAGATGCGCAATTGCCGGGCCCTGGTCAGGATGGCGTTCTCGAGCTCGGTCACCGTGCTGAGTGCGACCGGTGCGTCGAGCCATTGGCCGCCTTGGAGTTGCTGGCGAAAAACGGTGGCACGGATGCCGTCGGCCCGAAGGGCGCGCCCCAGGATATAGACATTGACCTTGAACCGTTCTCCGGGCGATTGCGGGGGCGAATACCAATCCGAGATGATGACGCCGCCGAACGGATCGGCCGAAACCAGCGGCATGAACGAGACCGTGTCCAGCGAGGCCCGCCACAAGAGATTGTTGACCCCGATCCCACCGCCTGTATCGGCGTTCGGATTGTCCTCGCCGAACAGACCGCCCTCGCCAAGAATAGAGGACTGCTGCGAATTGCCCGGCATGGCGTGCCCCGGCTGCCGGTTCTCCGGATACTTGGCCTCCCCGCCCAAACTAAAATTGCAGCCGGCGAGGACCAGCATCGAGAGCGCCGCCAAGGCCGGACGCGACCGGTTAAGTCGACTTCCCAGGGGACTTTCCAGGGCGGCGAATTTCATGTTGACGGCCTCTCCCAGCTTCCCGATAAGGTCGGCCCGTAATCGGCGCGGGCGCGCGAACACTTTCTCGCCAATGCCTTCAATTGGCGGCCGCGTGCGGCCCTCTCGTACGCGAATTCGCGACGCGCGGTCAAGCGATGCACGAACGCCATGCAAGGCGCCACGACGATCTGGTCGAGTTCGAGTTCATGGGCAAAATCATCTGGCTGGCAAGCTATCCGAAATCCGGCAATACCTGGGTCAGGGCGTTCCTGCACAACCTCTTGCGCAACCCGGAATCAGCGTATGACATCAATAAGATAACCGACTTCACGGCCAGCGATTCCTCGATCGGTTGGTATCAGATGCAGGATAAAAGGCCATGGGCGGAGTGGGCGCCCGAGGATGTGGCCGCGATGCGCCGGAAGGCGCAGCTGGCGATTTGCGCCTCGCGCCAGGACGACATCTTTGTCAAGACCCACAATGCCATGATGAGTTTCAAGGGCCATCCGCTCATTCATCCCGATCTCATGGCCGGCGCCCTCTATGTGGTGCGCAATCCGCTCGATATCTGCATCTCGTTGCGCCACCATTACGGATGCGACATGGACACCGCCATCAATGTGCTGGGCGATCCGACGATCGGGTCCACCACCAACGCCAAGATCGTCTACGAGGTGCACAAGAGCTGGTCGATCCATGTCGAGAGCTGGACCAGCAAGCCTTGGCCTGGATTGCTCGTGGTCCGATACGAGGACATGCTGAATGCGCCCATCCGCGCTTTTTCCCGAGTGACGGATTTCCTGGGTTTGAAGCCGCCGCGCCGCCGGCTGGAAAAGGCGATCGAACTGTCGTCGTTCAAGTCCTTGCGCTCGCAGGAGGACAAACAGGGATTCAGCGAAAAATCGCCGTTCGCCGATCGGTTTTTTCGCGAGGGGCGCGCCGGCCAATGGCGCGAATCGCTGACCCCGATCCAGGTTGAAAAAGTAGTGTCTGCGCACAAGGAAAAGATGCAGCGCTTCGGTTACTGGCCGCTAGGCTGACCAATAACCTGAATTGTCCCCGCCGCATGAAATGCGGCTGCAATAGCGCATATGCAAAAGATTGATATCCTGCTGGGGAATAATCTCCTTCCAGATCAATTCATTAACACAGGTGACCATAACTGTGTCATCCACGCCACAGAGGGTGAGAAAATGCCACAGATTGGCCGGATTTTAGGCCAATTGGTTTGACACCCCGTGCCAAGTTGGGGATGTTTTCCCCGATCGAAGCCGCTGTTTCGTTGGTCTTGCCGTCACCGGTGACGACTCTAGTTGCTAGGCAGCACCAAGGAAACATTTGGTCTGGATCGTTGGGGCATCCGGCGCAGCTAAAAACGCGTCGGTGGCAATCGCAAACAAAGGGAATCTCGAGATGAAAAAAGTTCTCTTGGGTACCACGGCTCTGCTCGGGGCTGGCCTCGTGGCCTCTCCGGCATTCGCGGCCGATGGTATCAAGTTGAGTGTGGGCGGCTTCTTCCGGTCCGCCTATCAGCTCAATTTCGACGACGACGGCAATGGCGAAGCGGGGGATGAGACCAATACCGACAACTTCTTCGCCGATGCCGAAGTTCACTTCACCGGCGAGACGACCCTCGACAATGGCTTGACCGTTGGCGCGCGCGTCGAACTCGAAGGTGAGACTGCTGGCGACCAGATCGACGAGGCCTATGTTTATTGGTCGGGCGGCTTCGGCGAAGTCCGAATCGGCTCGGACGACGAAGCTTTGGCGGCTTCGTGCGTCTTCCCGCCGGGCGGCACCACGAACTTCTCGGGGTTCTCTCCGAACCAGTTCGCGGCCAATGCCCATACCTCGAACAGCATCTGCACCGGTGTTGACGATCGTGGCGACGCCCAGAAGCTGATCTACATCTCGCCGAACTTCAGCGGCTTCCAGCTGGTCATGTCCTATACCCCGGACGGCGACGAGGAAACCCAAGCGGATGGCGCCGGTCCCCACCTCGGCATGAGCGATCATGCGGCGGGCACCTCCCGGCACAACTTCTCGGCCTATGGCTCTTACGGCTACGAGGGCGACGGCTGGGGCATTACCGTGGGCACCGGCGGATCCTGGGAAGGCCATGTCGAGCAGGTTGCCGGCGCGGCTCGCTCCGAGCAGGACTTTTACCAGACCGGCCTCGTGCTGACGTTCGGTTCGTTCTCGATCGGCGGCGGGTTCGAGTATTACAACGATCTGGCCAATCAGAACAACGTCGCGAGCGTTGACGATGCATGGGTGGCCGGCGGCGGCATGTCCTACAACATGGATGCTTGGACCGTTGGCGTCCAGGGATCGCATCTGGAACAGGACATCGACGATCAAGGCGCCTTCGATAGCCTCGATCAGAATCGCATCGTGCTCACCGGCAATTACGCAATGGGCCCCGGCATCGATATCGATGCCGAGCTGGGTTACACCTGGAGCGATACCGACGGTGAAAACAGCGAAATCCATGACAATTACGATTCCTTCGAGATCGGCATCGGTTCCGTCTTGAGGTTCTAGAATCGGTCCTCCGACCGTTTTTTAGGAACGTCATTGGGGGAGTGGGAAACCACTCCCCCTTTTTCATGTGCTCACCCGAGGACATTCGCCGCGACTTGGCCGACATTCGCGGCCGCATCTCGCTTGCGGCCGCCGATTGCACCCGCGAGGCCTCGGATATTGAACTCATCGCGGTCACCAAGACCCAGCCGGCCGAAGCAATCGAGGTGGCTTGCCTTTCGGGCCAACGCCTGTTCGGCGAGAACCGGGTGCAGGAAGCGGCGGCGAAGTTTCCCGAGCTCAAAGCGCGATGGCCGGATCTGCGCCTGCATCTGATCGGGCCGGTGCAGACCAATAAGGTGCGCCAGGCAATCGGGATCACCGACGCCATTCAAACCTTGGACCGGGAGAAATTGGCCCGCTCGCTGGCCGATGAATTCCAGCGCCTGGGCAGAGCCTGCGAGCTCTTCGTTCAGGTGAATACCGGCGAGGAGCCGCAAAAGGCCGGGATCGCGCCGGGCCAGGCAGATCGCTTCATCGATACCTGTCGCAAGGAATTCGACCTGCCCATCAGCGGTCTGATGTGCATACCGCCCGCAAGCGATCACCCGGCGCCCCATTTCGCGTTGCTGCGCGAGATCGCCAGGCGTCACGGGCTTGCCCAACTCTCCATGGGCATGAGCGGCGATTTCGAAATCGCGATCCAGTTCGGCGCTACCCATGTGCGGATCGGCAGCGCGATTTTCGGCGAACGCGGCGCCTAGGAAAAAGGGGACGCTACCCTTTTCTACCCGCTTTCTATCATCGAAAAGGGTAGGAATATGGTTGTAGCGTGAAAAGGGTAGCGTCCGATTTTGGAAATTCGTGGGGGGGGGTGTCGCCTGGTGGTCTGGCGAATTTCAGAATCGGCACACTAGAGCGATCTCGATCTGGTCGGTGCCGGAAATGTCCGTCAGGATGGTCCGCAAATCCGCTTCCCGGAACGCGATGCAACCCAAGGTGGGGCCGAAATCCTGTGCCGCGAGATGAACGAAGATTGCGCTGCCGGCGCCAGGCACAACCGGTGCGTCATTGTGGCCGATGATCAGGATGATGTCGTAGAGATGGTCCTCGCACCAAAGCCCCTCATGGCTCGACGGAAAGGGTAACCGGACTTTCCGGTTATAGGCCGGATGCTCCGGATCGTCGCACCAGCCGTCTTGCGCGTCGATCGGTGTCGCCGGGAGTGCGCTCGCCGGGCGCGAAACCCGGTCGGCGCGATACAAGACAAAGCGAAATGGAAAGCATCCGCTTGGCGTTCCTTGATCCCCCTCGCGCTTGTGCCTCACGATACCGGCCCCGCCCAGGGCGCAGGGAAATTCGTGGGTCCCCAGGCGAGCCTGGCCTTTGGTCGAGCCGCCTTCGGCGGTAACGGTCAGTTTCATGTGGGACCTGATAGAGGGAGGCGCCGGATTTCAGCAAGCCCAATAGGGGTGCCCTTACCCGCGCTCGTTGCCGGTCCGAAGCATCGCAATCTGCGGCTGGGATGGCGAAGTCGCCGCCGTGCTTTCGTCCGGCGAACCGAAGACCGCGGCAATCGTGTTCTCTGCCATGCTGGCGCCGGTCGTCGATTTGACGGCAAGGTCCGCCACATTCGCCATCACGCTAAGCGGCCCGAACACGATCGAGCCCAGCAATTGCGGCGCGCCTGCGATCTCGTCCCCGGTCAGCTTGCGATAGGCGATGTTGAGGAGCGGGATATGCTGCAACGGATTGATCAGATCGATGAAATCGTCCAACCCGAACTGGCCGTCCGGACCGAAGAACAGCGCCCGGGATTGCGGATCCTCGACCACACGCCATTTCTTGCCCCGAAGCGCCTCGAGCTCGTCCTTGTCCGGCAAGCGGTGCAGGATGATTGCATCCACCGGGGCAGGCAGGGCGGCAAATGCGGTTTCCGCCTCCAGAGCAGCTTTCGATCCCGAGAAATCGCTTTCTCGAGCGGCGTGCCCGGGGCCAGCACTCTTTGCTTCCAGGGATTGACCGATCGGGGCGGGCAAAAAGGATGAAGCGGGGTGTTGCCGCTCAAAGGCAGAGGGTTCCCGTGAAGACTTAGCCGATGCGGGGGACCGGGCAATCAAAGCCTGGAACTGGGCCGGCGAAAGCGTGGTATTGGCCCCCGGAAGAGGCTCCGCCGCAATTGCCGGCGCGTTCGCGACCGCCTGGGATTTTGCAAGTTCGGCCTTGAAAGTTGGCTGATCGATGGCTCCGGGATGCAGCAGGCCGCCAGGAATTGCGCCTTTCGAGCCATCCTGAACCGGCTGGCGCGGGGAATCGCCACCCGCCAGGGCAGGCGTAAACGGGAGTGTTCCGGACAGCAAGTCGGACATGGCGCACCTTCTGTACTCGGGAAGACGCAATCCCCGTGCCATGGCGGCATGGCCGGACGGCCTAGAATACGTGCCCGAAGCGCCGTGCCTTGGTTACCAGATATTGAGCATTATGGTCGTTTGAGGGGAATACGTGGGGTACGCGCTCAGCTACACGGATGCCGCATTGCTCGAGCCCGGCGACTTTCCTGGGGTTGTTGGTCAACAGGCGGGTCTCCGAAATGCCCAATTGGCGGAGCATCTCCGCCGCCGGCTGGTAAACGCGCTCATCGGCCCCGAAGCCCAGCTGCAGATTGGCCTCCAGTGTGTCCGATCCCTCGTCTTGCAATCGATAGGCGCGCAATTTGTTGACCAGACCGATGCCGCGTCCCTCCTGGGCCAGATAAAGGAGGATTCCGGCGCCGGCCGCGGAAATCGCATCGATCGCCCCACGAAGCTGATCCCCGCAATCGCAGCGCAACGAACCCAGGAGATCGCCGGTGAAGCATTCGGAATGCAGCCGCACCAGGACCGGCAGGCTCGGGTCGGGCCGGCCGATCACGATCGCCAGATGCTCCTTGCCGCCATCGGCCGGCCGGAAGGCGATGATCTCGGCATTCTCCGCGGCCACCAGCGGCACGCGGGCCGATCCCACCCGGCGCAACATTCCGGCGAGCGCGCGTCGCTCGGTCTTGATGTCGGCGCCATCCACGACGAAGGCTCCGTCCAACAAGGCGGCGAGCCTCTGATGATCGGCCGCCGCCACCACCATCGCCGGCAACAGCCTCGCGGATTTGGCGAGATCGATGGCGGCCTCCGCCAGGCCGGGCGCCAGATCATTCGCCGGCTCTATGCCCAAGCGACCCGTGGGTGCGTGATCCTCGGTGGGGTCGGCCATTTGCCGCAAGGCCTCGGCGGTGACGGAACTGGACAAACGGCAGACGATCCAATCCATGGGTGGAGCCAACCCTCCGCCACCCAGGCCCAGATGCCGCGCCCGGGCTCCGGTCAGGACCAGCCGCAAGGCGCCCCCGGTCGCGGCCGAAGCCAGCCAAACCAGCGCGGTCTCCTCGACGACCTCCGCCGCCACCGCCAGAATCGCGGCACCGGTCTGGGTGATCGCGACGGCTCCTCCCCGGCGCAATTCCGCGACGCAGCGCTCGACATTTGCCTGCCCGCTCGCCGCCCGGGCCAATGGATCATGGCTCATGCCAGCCATATGGCAACGCGAGGCCGGCCGGGTCAAGGCAGGGCTGGGGGGTGTTTCCCCCGGGACCCTGCCGGTGGGGCAGGGGCGCTTGTCTCGGCCCGGTCTAGGATGCTATTTGGCATCTCCCGGTGTTGTGGTTCCAACGTTTGATTCCCAATCATTCCCGTTGGAACCGCAACACATGCCACTCCCGTTTGCAAGTGTTCCGGGCGGAATTTTTGGGGCCGAAATGCCGGTTGCGGAACACTAGTGTCGTGGTTTTTAAAGTTCGCCGGATCACGCGGCCAGGAGCGCCAAGCGAACTTCGGAACCAAATACGACACTGGACTGAACTAAGTTGCTAGTGTCCTTTCGATTCTGAAATTCGCGGGGGGTGTCGCCGGGTGGTCTGGCGAATTTCAGAATCGGGACACTAGCCGCGAGAAAGGATCCCGGAATGACGGCCACTGGCGCGAAACGGATTCTTCTGGTCGATGACGATGACAATCTGCGCCAGACCCTGGCCGAGCAATTGGCCCTGGAAGGCGAGTTCGTGACCGACCAGGCAGCCAATGCCGCCGATGGCCTGGCCAAGGCCAAGGCCGGGCGTTTCGACATCATCCTGTTGGATGTCGGCCTGCCCGATGGCGACGGGCGCCAGGTATGTCAGGCCATGCGCGCCTCCGGCACCACCGTGCCGATCATCATGCTGACCGCGATCGATGGCGAAACCGATACCATCAAGGGCCTCGATTCGGGTGCCAACGACTACATCACCAAACCATTCCGGCTCGGCGAATTGCTGGCACGGTTGCGCGCGCATTTGCGCCAACACGAGTTGAGCGAGGACGCGATCCTCAACATCGGGCCCTATGTGTTCAAGCCGGCGATGAAGGTGCTGGTCGACGAGGTCAGGAAGAAAAAGATCAGGCTGACGGAAAAAGAAGCGGCCATCCTGAAGTACCTCTATCGCGCCGGCGCCAAGGCGGTCGGGCGCGACATGCTGCTGGGCGAGGTCTGGGGCTATAACGCCGGCGTCACCACCCATACACTGGAAACCCACGTCTATCGCTTGCGCCAGAAAATCGAAAGGGATCCCTCCAAGGCCGAGATATTGGTGACCGATCAGGGCGGCTACCGGCTGGTGCCCTGAGCGAGGCCCCGGATCAACACCAATCCGGCAAGTGTGATAAGCGCGAACCACGCGAGGCCGTACGAGCGCTCGGCTCGAAACTCGACCAGGAACGGCAGCAGGATCGGCCCGGCGAAGCTGCCAAGATTGCGCCCGATCATGAGCGTGCCGAAGCCCCTCGCGTCGCCTCTTCCACCCGCGATGTAATGCGGCAGGTGAAACAGGCATGCCGGCGCAATTCCGGCGCCAATGCCATAGAGGATCAGCGACAGAACCGCCCAGGGTCCGGCGAGGAACGGCCCCATCGCCCATACTAGGGCCTGCAATGCCAAGGCGGCGGCAAGCATGGCCAGCAACGGGACCCCACGCCGCAGCGCCCAACCGGTAAGGATATTGAAAATCAGAATGAACAAGACCGGCAACAAGTATGCCCCGGTCCCCTGGCGAAGATCCAATCCGAACCGCAAGGCAGCGAAACTCGGCAACCAGGTCGCGAAAGCCATGAACTGAATGGACCACAGCATGAAAATGCCGGCCGCGAGCCAATCCTTCGCGCCGCGTCGGGGGCCGATGAGGGCGTGGGTCAATGGATACGGCGCCTCCTTTCCACCGGCAAGCGCCGGTCCGAGCATGCCAAGCCCCAACGCCAGCGCCAGGCCTATTGCCCAAAGGAATCGCCAATCCGGCCACAATGCGGTCAATGCGCCACCTAGGATTTGACCCAGGGGAACCCAGCCGGCCACCAGCCCGGTAACCAGCGGGAGATCCTCGGGCCTGGCCGATCTGGCGGCAATGATCGGGCCGGCAATCGCGCAAATGGCGAAGCCAATTCCCTCCAGCGCCCGGCCTCCCAGAAAGAAGACCCAGGAATCGGGCCGCCACAGCCCAACCAGACAGCCGAGCGCGAACAAGGCCGCCGCGGGCCGCAGCGCGCGGCCCACGCCGGCCTGGTCCAGCCAGCGGCCAAGTGGCCCCGATACCGCCACCCCGACCAGGGCATAGACCGACATGAAAAGCGCCGCGATCCAGGGGGCGACCGGGTAATCCGCAAGATAGTCGGGCAGAACGGGCGGCAACTTGAATTGCTGGAAAGCGGCCAGCGATGAGACCGCCAGCCCGGTCGCGACACCGCGCCAGGAAGTCCGCGCTGAACTTGCCATTCCGGTAATGATCCTGGTTTGCAATCCGGTGAAATAATGCCATCATCCCAAGGCGATGCCTAGGGCCGGATCGCTACCGGCCGGTGACAGGTTGGCGTGTCGCTAGTTCACCCTGGCCTAGTGGGCGCGGCCGCCGAAAAACCGGGGATTCCGGGAGAGTTTACCTAGTGACGACGGCAGCCTTTACAGTCAAGTTTTGGGGCGTTCGCGGCTCTCTGTCGTGCCCCGGATCCGAGTATGTCAAATACGGTGGCAACACTTCCTGCCTGGAGGTGCGCTGCGCCGATCGATTGTTGATCCTGGATGGCGGCACCGGCATGCGCCCCCTGGGCGCGCATTTGGCCGGCAAGGGACCGGTCGACGCCGACATCTTTTTCACCCACACCCACCTCGACCATATCATCGGTGTGCCGTTCTTCCAGCCGCTCTATCATAAGGAAAGTAATTTGCGGATTTGGGCCGGCCATCTTAAGCCCAGGATGTCGATCAAGGATGCCCTCTCCAGCATGATGATCGGCCCGCTGTTCCCGATACCGATCGAGGTCTTCGCCTCCAAACCCGTCTATCGGGATTTCGAGGCCGGCGAGGTTCTCAATCCCCAGCCGGGCATCGTCGTCAGGACAGCCCCCCTCAATCATCCGAATGGTGCCACCGGATACCGTATCGAATTCGCCGGCCGCTCGTTTTGCTACGTCACCGATTGCGAGCACCGCAAGGGAGGGCTGGATCAAGTGATCCTCGATCTTGTGCGGGGCGCCGATGTCATGGTCTACGATTCGACTTACACGGACGAGGAATACAAGCGCTTCTCCGGCTGGGGGCATTCGACCTGGCAGGAAGGCGCCAGGCTGGCCGACGCCGCCGGCGTGAAAAGGCTGGCCATTTTCCATCACGATCCCAGCCACGACGACGCTTTCATGGATGAAGTGGCCGCTGCCTCGGTCGAGATACGGCCCGGCAGCTTCGTCGCCACCGAAGGCTTGATGCTGGAATTGTAGGGAGAGCGGGGTTTCCGGGCCATTCGTGGGATTGTGCAAGCGCTCGGCCCGGCATGCGAGCGAACGGCCGGTATCGGCATAGTGAACATTCCGATTCCGCCACCCAGATGATCGACGCGCTCCGACATCTGCTGGACTTCGTCGGTGCCTATCCGCATCTCATCTATGCACTGATTTTCTTGGTCGCCTTTTCCGAGGCTGTGCCGGTCGCCGGCGCGATTATTCCAGGCTCGTCGATCATCATCGGGCTGTCGGCGCTGGTGGCGACGGGGAATGTCGGGCTGTGGCCGGTTCTTGGTTGGGCGATTGTCGGGGCCATCGGTGGCGATGCGTTCTCCTATTGGCTGGGACGCCACCACCATCGCGCAATTCTCAAGCGCTGGCCGTTCACGCACTACCCGATGGTGATCGCCCGCAGCGAGGATTATTTTCGCCGGCATGGCGCCAAGAGCGTCTTCCTCGGCCGCTTCGTCCCGGCGCTCCGTGCCTTTGTACCGCTTTTCGCGGGCATCCTTGGCGTGGCGCCGGCCAGATTCTATGCGGCGAACATCGCCTCGGCGCTGGCTTGGGCGCCGATCCACGTACTGCCCGGGGTGGCGCTTGGCGCCTCGCTCGCGTTGGCCGGGGCCGTCGCCTCGCGATTGCTGTTATTCCTGGGGCTGTTGGCCTTGGTCGTGGGCCTGGCGGTGTGGATGGCTGGATTGGGATGGCGGCTTGGCGTGCCGCTCGTGGCCCGAGCGGTGGAATGGGCACGAGATCGGGCTGAACGGCCGGGGGGCACCCATTGGCTCCTGCGCTCCATTCTTTATCCGCGCGAAACCGAGGTGCGAGGGCTTCTCGTCGGCGCGATCGTGTTGATCGGCGCCATCTGGCTGTTCCTTGGAATCCTCGAGAATGTCGCCACCGGCGATCCCTTGGTTCGCGTCGATGTGGAAGCCTATCGCTTCCTGCAAGGGCTGCGTTCGCCCTGGGCCGACGCGCTGATGGTCGGTGCCACGGAACTGGGCGACACGCTGGTTGTGGTGAGCGTGGCGGCCGCGGTCCTGGCTTGGCTCTTGTGGCAGCGCGCTTGGCGAACCAGTCTCTATTGGGTTGCCGCGGTTTGCCTGGCCTCGCTGTTCAACACCGCCATAAAGCTGACGCTGGACCGCCCGCGCCCCTTGCCCGACCTCTATGTGGGATTGGGCGCCTTTTCGTTTCCGAGCGGCCATTCGACGGTGAATACCGCGATGTGGGGATTCCTCGCCGTTCTCGTGATCGGCAATCTGGGCGGCGGGGCGCGGGTCTGGCTGATCGGAGCCATTGGCGCGCTGATATCGCTGATCGCCTTTTCCCGCATCTATTTGGGTGCGCATTGGTTGTCCGACGTTATTGGCGGGATCGCCTTCGCAACCGCTTGGATCACGCTCCTCGGCGTCGCTTACATCAACCACCGGCCAAAGCGGATTGCCAGTGGCGGATTGCTTGGGGCGGCAATCGTGGCGCTCCTGGGCGCTGGCGCGTTCAACATCGATCGCCATCACGCCATCGACACCGAGCGTTACGCGATGCGCCAGCAGACGCGCGCCATGACCCCGGCCGAGTATTCGGGCGGCGGCTGGCAATCCCTCGCCTTCCGGCGGATCGATCTCGAGGGTGAACTGAATGAGGCTCTGACCGTCCAATGGGCAAGCGATCCCGGTCGGATCGTCGCCATCCTGGCCAAGATGGGCTGGCGCCCGCCCGCGCCCTGGACGCTGGAAAATTCGCTCCTCTGGCTAGTGCCGGATCCCGAAATCGAATCATTGCCGGTTCTGCCGATGCTCGATAATGGCCGCTTGGCCGCAGTGTCGCTGATCCTGAAGCTGGCGCCCGATCGCCGGTTGGTGTTGCGGCTGTGGGAATCGGGCGTGGAATTGCAAGGCGTCGGGGGAGTACGGCGACCGGTCCTGGCCGGATTCGCGATCGAGGAAAATCTTTGGCGAATGGGCTCCCTCCTCACGCTCAGCAATCGCCAACCCAACCTCTTGGCACCCCGCGATCGCCTCGCCGCATCCAGTCCCGGGGCAAGGCTCGTGCAAAGATCGGACGCCCCGTCGGAAGCGCGTTGGGATGGAGGCGTGCTGCTGATCGGCGATGCACCGACGCCGTGAACACGGGATCGCGCACCGGACTGGCGGCATGGACTCGTTCGGAACGACAAGCCAGAATTCGTCCATGGCCCGCCATCTCCTGATCGTCGCCCACGCGCCATCGGCGAATACAAACCGATTGCGCGACGCAATGCTACGAGGAGCCCAGATCGCGGCAGTGGAGACGCACGCCCTTTCGCCCTTCGATTGCGGCCCCGATGAAGTGCGCTGGGCCAACGCCATCATTCTGGGCACGACCGAGAATCTGGGCTACATGAGCGGCGCGCTCAAGGACTTTTTCGATCGCGTCTATTACCCCTGCCTGGAAGAAACCCAAGGGCTGCCCTACGCCCTCTATATCCGGGCCGGTCATGACGGCACGGGAACGCGGCTGGGCGTCGAGCGGATCGTGACCGGGCTTCGCTGGCGCGCGGTGCAGGCGCCGCTCGTCTGTCGCGGCGCTTTCCAGGAGCAATTCGTCGTGGATTGCGAGGAACTGGGTGCGGCGATGGCCGCCGGCCTCGAGGCGGGGATTTTCTAGATCGTCTTCTCCTTGAACCGGCACAGGTCGTTGACCACGCAATTCGGGCAATCGGGCTTGCGCGCCTTGCACACGTAGCGCCCATGAAGAATGAGCCAATGATGGGCGTGGCCCTTGAACTCATCGGGCACGCATTTCTCCAAGGCGAGCTCGATGGCCAAGGGTGTCGCGCCTTTGCCCAGGCCGGTCCTATTGGCGACGCGAAACACATGGGTATCGACCGCGATCGTGGGCTGGCCGAAGGCGGTGTTGAGCACCACATTGGCGGTCTTGCGGCCCACCCCCGGCAATTGCTGCAAGGCGTCGCGATCTTCCGGCACCTGGCCGGCGAAATCCTCGATCAGAATTTGGGACAAGCGGATGATGTTCTTCGCCTTGGTGTTGAAGAGGCCGATGGTCTTGATGCGCGCCTTCAGTTTGGCCTCGCCCAGCGCGATCATCTTTTGGGGTGTGTCGGCTAATCTGAACAGGGGCCCGCAGGCCTTGTTGACCGAAACGTCGGTCGCCTGCGCCGACAAGACGACGGCGACCAGCAGGGTGAAGGGATTCTTGTATTCAAGCTCGCCCTTGGGCTCCGGCAGCGCGGCCTTGAGCCGGGCAAAGAACTCGCGCGCCTGGGATCGGGTCAACATGGATGATCCTCGGTTGAAGGGTCTGGCCCCCAGTCTATACCGGCGCGATACCCGCCGTCGCGAGACCGGACGACTTGGCTGTTTAACCCCGCCATCGCAAGCCGGCGGGTACAATAATTCAGCAATATGCGCCAACTTTCGTGGCAACCTGGGCGCTGTTCATGTATCACCCTTCTTCGAAAGTTGGCCCGGTACCCGCCCTCGCCGAGGGATGATTCGAGCCAAATGACTCCGCCGTTGCACGCGGGCGGGTACCATCATTTGGTAACTTGCGCCAACTTTCTTGTAACCATGGGCGCGGCTCATGTATCACCCTTCTTCGAAAGTTGGCACTGGCATGAGCGACCAAATTCCCGAAAACATGCGCGAGCCCAAGCCGCTCTTCGAGGCGCGTTTGCGGCCACGGCGCAGCCTATCGCCGCGGGGCTTCGCGCTTCTGACCTGGGCGATGGCCTTGATCGGATTTGCCCATGGCGCCGCGTTCCTGGCCATCGGTGCCTGGCCGATCGTCGGCTTCATGGGCGTCGAATGGCTCTTGTTCTGGTGGTTGTTTCGCCGGCATTTCCTGGGCGATCGACGGGGGGAGCGCCTGCGCCTCTACCCCGACCGGCTGATCCTCGAAACGAGCGATTCCAGGGGTGTGATCAACGCCATGGAATGGCAACCCTATTGGCTGCGCGTGGATCTGGCGAAACGCCCACCCATGGGCAATGCCCTCTATCTCACCAGTCACGGCCGTGGCATCGAGATCGGTCGCTTCCTCGGCCCCGAGGAACGCCGGCAACTGGCCGAGACGCTCCGCGCCGAGCTCGCCCGCTGTCGCTTGGCCGTATCCGCCGTCCGCGGATAACTGATTCGCGTCAGGCAACCCGGAGAGTACCCGCCGGCCGATACCATCGTTTGGCGACATGGGGCCCAAATTTCGTGGATGCATCGACGCGTTTCATGGATCACGCTCCTACAAAAAGTGGCACGATGATGATTGGGACGGCAACGCCGATTCGCCAGGCCTCGCTCGCCGATGGTTCGCTGCTTGGCCTGTTGGCGCTGGTCTGGGGTTCGTCCTTCGTCTTCATCAAGATCGCGATCCAAGATCTGCCGCCGATGACGCTGGCGCTCACGCGTATGGCAATCGCGGCATCGATTCTGCTGCTGATCGCGCTTGCGCGAGGGCAAGCCTGGCCCAGGGGTGGCGCGGTTTGGGTGCAGCTGTTGTTTCTTGGCATGATCGGCAATTCGTTACCGTTCTTCCTGATCGGTTGGGGCGAAAAATCGACACCCTCGAACCTCGCCGCCATCCTGATGGCCACGGTTCCGATCTTCGTCGCCATGCTCGCGCATTTCCTGACCCGAGACGAAAGGATCACGTCCGGCAAGGCGGTCGGCATCACACTAGGTTTTGTGGGTGTCGTGGTCTTGATTGGCGGCGACGCCTTGAAGGGCCTGGGCCAATCGGTCCTCGGCCAGCTCGCGATCCTGGCCGCGACCCTCAGCTATTCGCTCTATGGCGTGGCCGCGCGACGATTGCCGAGCCTGGGTTCGGAGATGGCGGTCGGCGCAATTCTCGCTTGCGGTGTGCTGGCGATGGCGCCCTTGTGGCTGTTCCTCGACCGGCCCTGGGATTTGGCGCCGCGTTGGCCTTCGCTGGGCGCGGTTCTGTGGCTGGGCGTGCTATCGACCGCACTTGGCAATTTACTGTTCTTCCTGCTGATGCGCAGGACCGGGGCGAGCTTCGCCTCCCTTAACAATTATTTGGTGCCGCCGCTCGGCCTGGCCTGGGGCTTCGTGCTTCTAGGCGAAGCGCCGGGCTGGAATGCGCTCCTGGCCATGATCCTGATTCTCGCCGGCCTGGCCTGCGTGCGGTTTCTGAAAATCAGCCTCCGCCGTTCGGGCCCTGGACCGTGAACCCCAGCACGTCGCGCATGCCGTAGAGGCCCGGCTGTCGGCCATGTGCCCACATCACCGCCTTGACCGCGCCACGGCCGAACACTTCCCGGCTCGAGGCCCGATGCGTGAGCTCGACGCGCTCGCCCTCGGCGGCAAAGATCACGGTGTGGTCGCCGACCACATCGCCCCCGCGCAAAACGGCAAAACCGATCTCGCCCTTGATTCGGGGCCCGACATGGCCATCGCGCGCGCGTCGCTGGATGCGGCGCAATTGCTGAGCCCGCCCGCGCGCCGCCGCCTCGCCCAAGGCCAGCGCCGTCCCCGATGGGGCATCGACCTTGTTGCGATGATGCATCTCGACGATCTCGACGTCCCAATCGGAATCGAGAATGCGGGCCACTTCCTCCACCACCTGCTGCAACAGATTAACGCCCAGGCTCATATTGGCGGCAAGCACGATGGGTGCCTTTTGCGCGGCGCGATGCAGTGCCGCCAATTGGTCGGAATCGAAGCCGGTGGTTCCTATGACCAGCGCGCAGCCGGCCCTGGCGGCAAGGCCCGCGTGAATCACGGTCGCGGCGGCGTTGGTAAAATCGACGACGACATCGGATTGCTGGAACAAAGGCCCCGGGTCGTCGCTGATCGAAATGCCCAGGGGGTCGGCGCCGGCCAGGGCCCCTAAATCGCGACCAAGCGCCGCCGATCCCTTGCGCTCGGTTCCTCCCACCACCACGATTCCAGGCGCCTGGATCAGAAGCTTCAGCAGCATCTGGCCCATCCGGCCCGCGCATCCGACGACCCCTACCTTGGCCGCGCTATTGTTCGTCCTTTGCGACGTCGATCGTGCCCCAGCCCTCGCACCCGGCGGCCTGACGGACGAAGAAATCGGGACAAAGGGCCTGGCGGGAGAGGGCCTGGCGGGAGAGGGCTTAAACGTTGCGGCCGGAACCGCCGGTTTCGGCTGGATCGCAGGCGAAACCGGCTTGGCCGGCGTAGCTGTTCTTGGCGGCAACACCTTCACCAGCGACCCCACGACCTGGCGTATCACCGGCCTAGCAGCCGTCATTGAACTTGGGGCCGGCGAGGCCTTCGGCGCAGCTGCCGACGGACCTGCCGATTTTCCAGCTTTACCCTTGTTTGCCAATGGGTTGAGTTTTCGCGCCGGCGCTGGCGCGGGTCTCGCCTTGCCCTTGGATCGTGACCGATCCGGCTTGCCCTTCATGAACCCCTCACCAGCCGGCGAATGCTCAGCGATTCGCCCCTGGCGGTGATCTAATCCGGTTTCCCGGGCAAGGGCAACGATCCCTTATTCCTCCTCACCGCCGAGAAACTCACGGACCTTGGCGAAAAACCCCTCGGATTCCGGGGAGTGGCTGCCGGTCTTATGGGTTTCGGCTTCGAATTGCTCCAGCAATTCGCGCGGCCTTTTGGCCAGATTGACCGGTACTTCGACCAGAATCTCTGCGTACATGTCGCCCCTGGCCGGCGAGCGCAGGACGGTCATTCCCTTGCCCTTGAGGCGGAACTGCTGGCCGGTCTGGGTCCCAGCGGGCAGTGTCACCTTGGCTCGACCGCCATCGATGGTGGGGATCTCGATCGTTCCGCCCAATGCCGCGCGGGTCATCGGCAGGGGTATGCGGCAACGGATATCCGCCCCGTCACGCTGGAACAGGCGGTGGGGCTTGATGCCAAGGAAAATGTAAAGATCACCGGCGGGTGCGCCACGCATTCCGGCTTCGCCCTCGTTGGCCAGGCGGATTCGCGTACCCTCCTCGACGCCTGGCGGAATCGAAACCTGCAGTGTCTTCTCCTTGGCCACCCGACCATGGCCATGGCACCTCTTGCACGGCTTCTCGATCACCTTTCCATGGCCGCCGCAGGCTTGGCAGGGGCGTTCGATGGTGAAAAAGCCCTGGGTTGCCCGAACCTTGCCGTGCCCTCGGCAAGTTGGGCAAGTGATCGGCTGCGATCCCTTGTCGCAACCCGACCCATTGCAGGAATCGCAAGCAACCGAGGTCGGGACCCTGATGGTCGCTTGCTTGCCCTTGAACGCGTCCTCAAGGGTAATCTCCATGTTATAGCGCAAATCGCCGCCTCGGGCGCGCGCCTGCTGGCCCCGCCTTCCGCCCATGAATTCGCCGAACATCTCGTCGAAGATGTCGGCAAAACCGCCGCCCGCGAAATCGAATCCGCCCATGCCGCCGGCATGCCCGTTGCCCCCCTCGAAGGCGGCATGACCAAAGCGGTCATACGCGGCACGCTTCTGGCCGTCCCTCAGGATGTCGTAGGCTTCGTTGATTTCCTTGAATTTATGTTCGGCTGTCTTGTCGCCATGGTTGCGGTCGGGGTGATGCTGCATGGCGAGCTTGCGATAGGCCTTCTTGATGGTTTCGAGGTCGGCCTCGCGGGCGATGCCCAGGGTAGAATAATAATCCTGTTTCGCCATGTTCCGGTACGCCGTTCGTGTTGTTGGGCTTGTAGCGAAGCGGCCGGGCCGCTCAGTGTTGTGGTTCCAACGCTTGATTCCCAATCGATGTGTTGGAACCACAACACATGCCATCGGGTTCGCGAGTGTTCCGGGCCGAAATTCCGGGTCCGGAATGTCGGTTGCGGAACACTAGTACTCGGCGTCGCCGATGGCCGATCGAGCAGTGCGACCCCGCCGGCAAGCGACGGCGGGGATCGTCATCGGGCAATTTGTGCCAACTTTCATGGAACCATTGAAACGTTTCATAAATCACGCTTGTTCGAACGTTGGCACTGGCCCGGTCCGCCCCGGACGCCCCGTCATGTCAGGAGGCGATCACGCCGTCTTGCCCTTCTTCTCGTCGACTTCCTCGAAATCGGCGTCGACCACTTTTTCCTCCGAACCGGCATCCGGGCCAGCGCCTTCCGGTCCCGCCCAGCTTGATTCCTCGGGTCCCGGCCCGGCTCCGGGTTCGGCGGCCGTCCCGGCCTGACCGCCACGGTAAAGCGCCTCGCCAATCTTCATCATGACCTTGACCAGATCATTGGTGCGATCGCGAATGGTGGTGGCGCTGTTGCTACCCATGGTGGCCTTCAGCGCCACGACCGCCGCCTCGACCGCCGCCTTGTCCTCGGCCGGCACCTTGTCGCCGCCTTCCTGGAGTTGTTTTTCCGCGCTGTGGATCATGGCGTCGGCTTCATTGCCGACTTCCACCAACTCACGGCGCTTCTTGTCCTCGCTGGCGTGGGCCTCGGCATCCTTGACCATGCGCTGGATCTCGGCATCGCTAAGCCCGCCCGAGGCCTGGATGCGGATCTGCTGCTCCTTGGATGTGGCCTTGTCCTTGGCCTGCACGTTGACGATGCCATTGGCGTCGATGTCGAAGGTGACCTCGATCTGCGGCACGCCCCGGGGCGCTGTCGGAATTCCCACCAGATCGAACTGGCCGAGAAGCTTGTTGTCGGCCGCCATCTCCCGCTCGCCCTGGAACACACGGATGGTGACCGCGCTTTGCCCATCCTCGGCGGTGGAGAACACCTGCGATTTCTTGGTCGGGATCGTGGTGTTGCGGTCGATGAGCCGGGTGAACACGCCGCCCAGCGTCTCGATGCCGAGCGACAGTGGCGTCACATCCAGAAGCAGCACATCCTTGACATCGCCCCTGAGCACGGCGCCCTGGATGGCAGCGCCGACCGCCACCACTTCGTCAGGGTTGACGCCGCGATGGGGCTCGCGCCCAAAGAATTCCTTCACCTTCTCGATGATCTTGGGCATGCGCGTCATTCCGCCCACCAGGATCGCCTCGCCGATGTCGCTGGCCTTCAGGCCGGCATCCTTCAAGGCCTTTCTGCAGGGCTCCATGGTGCGCTCGATCAACTCGTCGACCAGTGCTTCCAACTTGGCCCGCGTCAATTTGATGTTGAGGTGCTTGGGGCCGGTCTGATCGGCGGTGATGAAGGGCAAATTGACCTCGGTCTGTATGGCGCTGGAAAGCTCGATCTTGGCCTTCTCCGCCGCCTCCTTCAGCCGCTGCAGCGCCAGGCGATCCCGGCGCAAATCGATACCCGATTCCTTCCTGAACTCGTCGGCCAGGTAATCGATCACGCGCGCGTCGAAATCCTCACCGCCCAGAAACGTGTCGCCATTGGTCGACTTGACCTCGTAGACGCCCTCGCTGATCTCCAGCACCGAAATGTCGAACGTGCCGCCGCCCAGATCATAGACCGCGACCACGCCGGTTCCCTTCTTTTCCATGCCGTAGGCAAGCGCCGCGGCGGTCGGCTCGTTGATGATGCGCAGCACTTCCAGGCCCGCGATCTTGCCGGCGTCCTTGGTCGCTTGGCGTTGGCTGTCATTGAAATAGGCGGGAACCGTGATCACCGCCTGGGTCACCTTTTCGCCGAGATACGCCTCGGCGGTCTCCTTCATTTTTTGCAGGATGAAGGCGGATACCTGCGATGGGGAATAGTTCTTGCCGTGGCATTGCACCCAGGCGTCGCCATTATCGCCGGCGACGATACGATAGGGAACCAGGCCCATGTCCTTTTTCGTCATCGGATCGTCGAAGCGCCGGCCGATCAGCCGCTTGATGGCAAAAAGCGTGTTCTCCGGATTGGTCACCGACTGGCGCTTGGCGGATTGGCCGACCAGGCGCTCCCCGGAATCGGTGAACGCCACCATCGAGGGTGTCGTGCGCGTGCCTTCCGAATTCTCGATGACCTTGGTGTCCTTGCCCTCCATGACGGCGACGCAGGAATTGGTGGTGCCAAGGTCGATGCCAATGACTTTAGCCATCAGGAAATCCTTTCTTTCGGCCGGTTCCGATGCGCGGCCTTGAGCTTCAAGCGCCGCGGGAACCGCCATGGGGTTACTCGAAAGCGATCAGGAACTTGCTCGGCCCGCTCGGATCCAATGTCAGAAATCCAGCGTGCCAAGTCGATATATAAGACCGATTGTTAACGTTGCAAGGACCAGATCCCCGGGCACCATGCCAAACTGTCGATGCGCTGGAAACCGGGCTGGCCGGGGGTGGCCGGAATGCCTATCCTGGCTTGGTCAATTGCGCCCAAACCCATGATCGTCTCCGCCAGTTATCGCAGCGACATCCCCGCCTTCCATGCGAGCTGGTTCGAGGCCGCGCTGGAAGCCGGCGAAGCCACCCTTCGCAACCCCTATTCGGGCGCGCCGATCCGGGTTGATCTTTCTCCCCGGGCGGTCGATGGCTATGTATTCTGGACCCGGAACCCTCGACCCTTCGCGGCGGCGCTCGGCTTGGTCCGCGCCCAGAACAAACCGGCAATTGTCCAGTTCACCATCCTGGCATACCCGCGAGCCCTCGACGCCCGCGTCCCCGCGCCCGAGGACGCGATCGCCCAGGCCCAAACTCTCGCGCGACAATTCGGAACCCGCGTGATCGTCTGGCGCTATGACCCGATCCTTTTGACACCCGAAACCGAGATCGATTGGCACCGCCGGAATTTTGCGCGCTTGGCCCGACTCCTCGCCGGTTCGGGCGATGAAGTAATTGTTTCTTTTGCCCAGATCTACGCCAAATCCCGGCGCAATCTGACCAGGGCCGGCCTTTCCTGGCGGGACCCCGAGCCGGCCGAAAGCACCGCCCTGATCCTAGACCTTGCCGCGATCGCCGCCGATTTCGGCTTTTGTCTCACGCTCTGCGCCCAGCCATTGGTCGCTGCGGCGACCGGGCTCATGGGCGCTCGCTGCATCGATCCCGGCCGGCTTTCGGATCTGGCTGGCAAGGAAATCATCGCCGCCCCGCCCAAGAGGCCCAATCGGCCGGGCTGTTTGTGCGCCAGCGCCCGCGACATTGGCCAATACGATTCCTGCGCCCATGGCTGCCGCTATTGCTATGCCGTCACCGATCACGATAGGGCCGCGCTTCGCCTGAAATTGGCCGAAGCTCCATTCAGCTCGGGGGCGCGGGGATTGCCCGAGAACTGATCGATGACCCAGGGTCGAAAGGAGGCGATGCGCGGAATTTCGATCTCCTTGGCACGGCTGACCAGGAAATAGGATCGCTCCGAGGGGAGTGTGGCGTCGAACGGGGCCACCAGGCGACCCGATTTTATCTCCTCGAATCTCCCTAGTGCTCGCCCTCGCCGATGGCTGACTTACCGAGACGATTCCGGAAGTCGCACGCCGGCGGGTATATTCATTCGCGGATTCAAGTAGCCAGTGCATAATTTAGACGTCCGGATGGAGCAACCTCTTGGCAAAACAAGAGGTTACGGATGAGCAAGAAGTATCGGCGTATCAAGTACGAGGACAGGTGCCAGATTCACGCGCTGACGAAGG
>CAZIUB010000105.1:0-32487 GCA_964542425.1 uncultured Rhodospirillaceae bacterium
GATGGTGATGCCGGGCGACAACGTGTCGATGGAGGTGAATCTGATCGTGCCCATCGCCATGGACGAGGGCCTGCGCTTCGCCATCCGCGAGGGCGGCCGAACCGTGGGCGCCGGCGTCGTCGCCAGCATCATCGAATAGAATTCCCGGATCATGCCGAATCAACCAGACCCTCGATGGCGGGTCCTAGGGGTGTAGCTCAACTGGTAGAGCACCGGTCTCCAAAACCGGGGGCTGGGGGTTCGAGCCCCTCCACCCCTGCCAGCCGCCGGTTCACCGGGACGAGCAAGGCGAGGCGCGTAGGGAATTAGGAAGGCGGCAAGGTCGGCATGGCAAAGATCAGTCCGGTGGAGTTCTTCAGGCAGGTCAACCAGGAGCGCAAGAAGGTCACCTGGCCGACCTGGAAAGAGACCTGGATCACAACGACGATGGTTTTCGTGATGGTGTTTCTGGCCTCGATCTTTTTCCTGGTCGTCGATTTGATCCTGTCGACGGGCGTGACGTTCATTTTGGGCTTGGGAAAGTAGGGTCATGGCCCAGCGTTGGTACGTGGTGCATGTCTATTCCGGGTTCGAGCGCAAGATCGCGCAATCGATCCGCGAACAGGCGGGCCAGAAGGGAATGGAAAAGCTGATCGCCGACGTGCTGGTGCCGGCCGAGGAAGTGGTCGAGGTGCGTCGCGGCGCCAAGGTGAATGCCGAGCGCAAGTTCTTTCCCGGCTACGTGCTGGTTAAGATGGAGCTGACCGACGATACCTGGCACCTGATCATGAATACGCCGAAGGTCACCGGCTTCCTCGGCGCCAAGGGCAAACCCTCGCCCATTTCCGAGGCCGAGGCGCTGCGCATCCAGCACCAGGTGCAGGAAGGCGTGGAGCGCCCGCGGCGCGCGGTGGTGTTCGAGATCGGGGAGCAGGTCAGGGTCAATGACGGTCCCTTCACCTCGTTCACCGGTTTCGTCGAGGAAGTCGACGAGGAGAAGGGCCGGCTCAAGGTCGCGGTGTCGATTTTCGGCCGCGCCACGCCGGTCGAGTTGGAATATACGCAGGTGGAAAAGGCCTGATCGGCCGATTCCTTGCGTTAGGCTCCGGGGCCTGAGACCGCCCGGCGACGGTTTCGTCGGAACACGCGGAAGGTGAGCCAAAGCCTTTGACCGCGAAACCCGGCGGGTTCGAGGGTCTGGCCTGAGAACTCCTAGCGAGGTTCGGACATGGCGAAGAAGATCGAAGGCTACATCAAACTGCAGATCCCCGCCGGCAAGGCCAATCCCTCGCCCCCGGTCGGCCCGGCGCTGGGCCAGCGCGGCCTGAACATCATGCAATTTTGCAAGGAGTTCAACGCGGCGACACAGAATCTGGAAGCCGGCATGCCGATACCGGTGGTGATCACCGCGTTCTCGGACCGCTCGTTCGCCTTTGTGACCAAGACGCCGCCGGCCAGCCATTTCCTGAAAAAGGCGGCGAAGCTGGAGAAGGGCTCGCAGACGCCAGGCCGCGGCACGGTCGGCAAGGTGACGATGGCTCAGTGCCGCGACATCGCCAGGCAGAAGATGGCGGATATGAACGCGCATGATGTCGATCACGCGGCCCTGATGATCGCGGGTTCCGCGCGCTCGATGGGGCTCCAGGTGGTGGAGGATTAGGCCATGAGCGGAAAGCGACTGAAAAAGGCCTATGAGGCCATCGACCGCAACAAGTTCTACACACTCGAGCAGGCGGTCAAGATGCTGAAGGAACGGGCCAAGGTGAAGTTCGACGAGACTTTCGAGATCGCGATGAATCTCGGCATCGATCCGCGCCATTCCGACCAGAACGTGCGCGGCGTCGTCACCCTGCCGCACGGCACCGGCAAGACCCTGCGAGTGGCGGTATTCGCGCGCGGCGACAAGGCCGAAGCGGCCCGCAAGGCTGGCGCTGATTTGGTGGGCGCCGAGGATCTCGCGGAAAAAGTCCAGGCGGGCCAGATGGATTTCGACCGCTGCATCGCGACACCCGACATGATGGCGCTGGTGGGCAAGCTCGGCAAGGTCTTGGGCCCGCGCGGCCTCATGCCCAACCCAAAGCTCGGCACCGTGACCAATGACGTCGCCGAGGCGGTGAAGGCGGCCAAGGGCGGACAGGTCGAGTTCCGCGCCGAGAAGGCCGGCATCGTCCAGGCCGGAATCGGCAAGGCGAGCTTCGGCGAGATCGCGCTCGTCGAGAACGTGAAGGCGTTCGTCGGCGCGATCAGCCGCGCCAAACCCGCCGGCGCCAAGGGCACCTACATCAAGAAGGTATCGCTTGCGACCACCATGGGACCGGGATTGAAACTGGAGGTTGGAACGCTCGTCGGCTGAGGCCGGCACGCGGCACGAGGAATGAGATTTGCCGGCGTCCCTGTGTTGTGGTTCCAACGCTTGATTCATGATCAATGCGCTGGAACCACAACACAGGTAACTAGGTGAACCAGTGTTCCGGGCCGACATGTCCCTTGAGCGGAATGTTGGTTACGGAACACTGGGGGCGGCGGCAAGAGCGGGTGGCGATATTCCACCCGACCCTGTCCGAGACTGCAGGTCCACTATGGTCCATTTGGTACGCTCCATCTGGCCCGAAGGGGGTAATGAGAGGATCGCCTGCAATAGAGGGGAGTTGAAGGCGAGTTCGTTCGATTGGCCCGCCGGCGGATCCCAAGCGATCCACGGGCGGCGACCTGGGCGAGACGCGCGCTTTTAGCTTCTGGGACAGGCAGTCCGGATCATCCGGGCTTGCCCGACCGGGTAAGAGCGGATGGTCCAAGTGAAACCGGATCCAAGACGGCGCCGTAGCGCCACCTTGGGTCCACACAGCGGAGACGAAAAGTGGACCGATCTGGCAAGCAGGCGCTGGTTGAAAACCTGCATCACACCCTTGGCTCCGCCAATCTGGTGGTCATCACCAGGCAGACGGGGCTGACGGTGGCCGAAGTGAGCGATCTTCGGCGCAAGATGCTGGCGGCCGGGGCCGGATACAGAGTCGCCAAGAATCGGCTGGCACAGCGCGCCCTGAAAGGCACCAAGTACGAAGGCCTTGACAAGTTGTTCAAGGGTCCGACCGCGATCGCCTATTCGGCGGACCCGGTGGCGGCGGCCAAGGTCGCGGTCGCCTACGCCAACAGCAACGAGAAGCTCACCATTGTCGGTGGCGCCATGGGCGCCAATGTCATTGGTCCCGATGGGGTCAAGGCATTGGCCGCCCTACCGTCGCTGAATGAGCTTCGCGCCAAGCTGGTCGGCCTGTTGCAGACCCCGGCGACGAGAATCGCCGTCGTTCTGCAGGCACCGGCCGGTCAATTGGCGCGCGTGTTCGGGGCCTACGCCAGGAAGGGCGAGACCGCGTGATGGCCGCATTCGGGCTGTCGTTCAAGTAATGCGTCGAATTAGAGCCTTAGGAGAGAAGAAATGGCTGATTTGCAGAAGCTGGTTGATGAACTGTCCAAGCTGACCGTGGTCGAGGCGGCCGAGCTTTCCAAGAAGCTCGAGGAAGCCTGGGGCGTATCGGCGGCGGCGCCAGTCGCCGTCGCGGCCGCCGCCGGTGGTGGTGGTGTCGCGGTCGAACCGGAGAAGGACGAATTCACCGTCGTCCTCGTCCATGCCGGCGAGAAGAAGATCAACGTGATCAAGGAAGTGCGGGCGATCACCGCGCTCGGCCTGAAGGAAGCCAAGGACCTGGTCGAGGGCGCGCCCAAGGCGGTGAAGGAGGGCGTCTCCAAGGCGGAAGCCGCGGAGCTGAAGAAGAAGCTCGAGGACGCCGGCGCCAAGGTCGAGCTGAAATAGCCTTGAGCGTGAACCGATCGCGAGGGACACGCGCCGGCCACTTGGCCGGTGTTGGTCCCGCGATTCGAAAGTCGGAATATGGCACCGCTAGGCGGTGCCAGAAAGCGTGGCTAGTGTTCCGACTACGACATTCCGCTCCAGGGAAATGTCATCCCGGAACACTGGCAAATTCAATGGCATGTGTTGTGATTCCAACGGGATTGATCGGGAATCAAGCGTTGGAGCCACAACACTAGGGGCGCGCAGGCCCGATGGCGCCCGAGAGAATGGCGGGACGGAAGTTCCGGGGTCGATCCAGGTCCCGGCAATCGCGAGGAACGAGGTCGCCGATGACGAAATCCTTCACCGGTCGCAAGCGCATCCGCAAGGAATTTGGACGTATTGCCGAGATTACGCGGATGCCGAACTTGATCGAGGTGCAAAAGAGCTCCTACGACCAGTTCCTGCAGATCGGCATGACGGCGGACAAGCGCGAGAACCTCGGCATGCAGGAGGTGTTCCGCTCGGTGTTTCCGATCAGGGATTTCTCCGAGAAGGCGGAACTCCAATTCGTCCGCTACGAGCTCGAGGATCCAAAATACGACGTCGAGGAATGCCAGCAGCGCGGTATGACCTATTCCGCGCCCTTGAAGGTGACGCTTCGCCTGGTGGTGTGGGACCACGACGAAGAGACGGGCGCGCGCTCGATCCGCGACATCAAGGAGCAGGACGTCTACATGGGCGACATGCCCCTGATGACCTCCAGCGGCACCTTCGTCGTCGCCGGCACCGAGCGCGTGGTCGTGAGCCAGATGCACCGCTCGCCCGGGGTGTTCTTCGACCACGACAAGGGCAAGACCCATTCCAGCGGCAAGTATTTGTTCGCGGCGCGGGTCATTCCCTATCGCGGCTCCTGGCTCGATTTCGAGTTCGACGCCAAGGATTTGGTCTATGTGCGCATCGATCGGCGCCGCAAATTGCCGGCAACGACGCTGCTCTTGGCGTTGTGGAACAGAAATGTCGAGGCCAAGCTCGCCAAGGGCGGTCAGCTGACCGACGAGGATCGCCGGTTCGGCGGCATGTCGGCGGAAGAAATCCTCGGCTATTTTTACAGCCAGGTGGTGTTCGCCAAAGGCAAGAAGGGCTGGACCACGCCCTTTGATTCCGATCGGCTGCGCGGGGCCAAGCTGAACGCCGATCTGGTCGATGCCAAGACCGGCAAGGTGCTGGCCGAGGCCGGCATGAAGATGACGCCGCGGCTAGGCAAGAAGCTGCGCGAGGCCGGGCTCAAGGAGATCCTGGTGCAGCCCGAGGAGCTGGTCGGGCGTTTCGCGGCCCTCGATATCATCAACGAAAAGACCGGCGAAATCTACGTCGAGGCCGGCGCCGAATTGACCAGCGCGGTGCTGGCCAAGCTGGACGAGGCCGGGATCAAGGAGCTGCAGACCTTGGGCATCGACCACGTCAATGTCGGGCCCTATCTGCGCAACACACTGATGGCCGACAAGAATTCCTCGCGCGAGGAGGCGTTGATCGACATCTATCGGGTGATGCGCCCCGGCGAGCCGCCGACCTTGGATACTGCCGAGGCGTTGTTCCAGGGCCTGTTCTTCGACCTGGAGCGCTACGACCTGTCCTCGGTCGGCAGGGTCAAGATGAATTCGCGCCTGGGCCTGCACTCGCCCGATTCGATCCGGGTCCTGCGCAAGGAAGACGTGCTGGCGATCGTCAAGGTCCTGGTCGATCTCAAGGACGGAAGGGGCGAAATCGACGACATCGACCATCTCGGCAACCGGCGCGTGCGCTCGGTCGGCGAATTGCTGGAAAATCAGTATCGGCTCGGCCTCTTGCGCATGGAACGCGCGATCCGCGAGCGCATGGGCTCGGTCGAAATTGACACCGTCATGCCCCATGATTTGATCAACGCCAAGCCGGCCGCCGCCGCGGTGCGCGAGTTCTTCGGCTCGTCGCAATTGTCGCAATTCATGGATCAGACCAATCCCTTGTCGGAAATCACCCACAAAAGGCGCCTGTCGGCGCTGGGTCCGGGTGGCCTCACGCGGGAGCGGGCCGGCTTCGAGGTGCGCGACGTGCACCCGACCCACTACGGCCGCATCTGCCCGATTGAAACCCCGGAGGGCCCGAACATCGGCCTCATCAATTCGCTGGCGACCTTCGCGCGGGTGAACCAATACGGCTTCATCGAGAGCCCCTACCGCAAGGTGGAAAAGGCAATCGTCACCGACGTGGTGATCTATCTCTCGGCGATGGACGAGGGCCGCTACACCATCGCCCAGGCCAATGCGCGCCTGGATTCCCGCAACCGGCTGGCCGATGATTTGATCTCCTGCCGGCGCGCCGGCGAGTTCGTGATGGCCCGGCGCGAGGACATCGAATTCATCGATGTCAGCCCCAAGCAGCTGGTCTCGGTCGCCGCCGCGCTGATCCCGTTCCTGGAGAACGACGACGCCAACCGGGCGCTGATGGGCTCGAACATGCAACGCCAGGCGGTGCCGCTGTTGCAGGCCGATGCGCCCTTGATCGGCACCGGCATGGAAGGAACGGTCGCCCGCGATTCGGGCGTCGCCATCGTGGCCCGCAGGAAGGGCATCGTCGATCAAGTCGACGCCACCCGCATCGTCATTCGCGCCACCGAGGAAACCAACACCGCCACGCCGGGCGTCGATATCTACAATCTCCTGAAGTTCCAGCGCTCCAACCAGAACACCTGCATCAACCAGCGCCCGTTGGTGAAGGTCGGCGACGTGGTGGAACGGGGCGAGATCATCGGCGACGGTCCCTCGACAGATCTGGGCGAGTTGGCCCTGGGGCGCAACGTGTTGTGCGCGTTCATGCCGTGGCACGGCTACAATTTCGAGGATTCGATCCTGATTTCCGAGCGGATCGTGAAGGACGACGTCTTCACCTCGATCCACATCGAGGAATTCGAGGTCATGGCCCGCGACACCAAACTGGGCCAGGAAGAAATCACCCGCGACATCCCGAACGTCGGCGAGGAGGCGCTGAAGAATCTCGACGAGGCCGGCATCGTCTATATCGGCGCCGAGGTGAAGCCGGGCGACATCCTGGTCGGCAAGGTGACGCCGAAGGGCGAAAGCCCGATGACGCCCGAGGAAAAGCTGCTGCGCGCCATCTTCGGCGAAAAGGCGTCCGACGTGCGCGACACCTCGCTCAGGTTGCCGCCGGGCGTCAGCGGCACCATCGTCGAGGTGCGGGTGTTTTCGCGGCGCGGCGTCGACAAGGACGAGCGCGCGATGGCCATCGAGCGCGCCGAGATCGAACGCCTGGCCAAGGACCGGGACGACGAAAAGGCGATCCTGGAGCGCAACTTCTATTCGCGACTCAAGGAATTGCTGCTGCACCAGACGGTCGCCGGGGGACCCAAATCGTTGAAGGCCGAGACCAAGATCAGCGAAAGGGTGCTGTCCGATTTCACCCCCGGCCAGTGGCGCCAGATTGGGGTCAAGAACGACAAGCGCATGGCCGAGATCGAGGCCCTGAAGAAGCAGTTCGAGGAATCGGTGAAGGCGCTGGAGAAGCGTTTCGAGAACAAGGTCGAGAAGTTACAGCGCGGCGACGAGCTGCCGCCCGGCGTCATGAAGATGGTCAAGGTCTTCGTGGCGGTGAAGCGCAAGCTGCAGCCCGGCGACAAGATGGCCGGGCGCCACGGCAACAAGGGCGTGGTCTCGCGCATCGTGCCCCAGGAGGACATGCCCTATCTCGAGGACGGGATTCCGGTCGATCTGGTGCTCAATCCCCTGGGCGTGCCCTCGCGGATGAATGTCGGCCAAATCCTGGAGACCCATCTCGGCTGGGCCTGCGCCAATCTCGGGCGCCAGATCGGGCGCATGATCGATACCGTGCGCGCCGGCGCCACCAGGCCGGGCGAGCTGCGCAAGTACCTCAAGGACATCTACGGCGATCGCATCTACAAGGCCGAATTGATGGATCTCGAGGATGCCGACCTCGTGGATCTGGCCGAGGGTCTGCGCAAGGGCGTGCCGATCGCCTCGCCGGTGTTCGATGGCGCGCGCGAGGACGACATCGTGCACATGCTGGAGAAGGCCGGTCTCGACCGGTCGGGCCAAGTCATGCTGACCGACGGGCGCACCGGCGAGAAGTTCGATCGGCCGGTCACCGTCGGCTACATTTACATGCTGAAGCTGCACCATCTGGTGGACGACAAGATTCACGCCCGCTCGATCGGTCCCTACAGCCTGGTCACCCAGCAGCCGCTGGGCGGCAAGGCCCAATTCGGCGGCCAGCGCTTCGGCGAAATGGAGGTCTGGGCCTTGGAGGCGTACGGCGCCGCCTACACCTTGCAGGAGATGTTGACGGTCAAGTCCGACGACGTCTCGGGCCGCACCAAGACCTATGAGGCGATCGTGCGCGGCGACGACAATTTCGAGGCCGGAATTCCCGAATCCTTCAACGTGCTGGTGAAGGAACTTCGTTCCCTCGGCCTCTACGTCGAATTGGCGCAATCGGAATACTGACGCATCGGATGGTCTCGACTTGGGGGCGCCGCCGGCGGCCCCAGGTCGGATATGAGGAGACGGTAATGAACGAATTGATGAACGTGTTCGGGGCGCCCACCGGCCCGCAGAGCTTCGACCAGATTCGCATCTCGCTCGCCAGCCCGGAGCGCATCCGCTCCTGGTCCTATGGCGAGATCAAGAAGCCGGAGACCATCAATTACCGCACCTTCAAGCCGGAGCGCGACGGCCTGTTCTGCGCTCGCATCTTCGGCCCGATCAAGGATTACGAATGCTTGTGCGGCAAGTACAAGCGGATGAAGTACCGCGGCATCACCTGCGAGAAGTGCGGCGTCGAGGTGACGCTCACCAAGGTCAGGCGCGATCGCATGGGCCACATCGAGCTGGCGTCCCCGGTCGCCCATATCTGGTTCCTGAAATCGCTGCCGAGCCGCATCGGCCTGTTGCTCGACATGACGCTGAAGGATCTCGAGCGCATCCTTTATTTCGAGAGCTTCGTGGTGATCGAGCCCGGCCTGACGCCGCTTCGGCTGCATCAGCTCCTGACCGAGGACGAATATCTCGGCGCCCAGGACGATTACGGCCAGGACGCCTTCCAGGCCGGCATCGGCGCCGAAGCGATGAAGATCATGCTGTCCACGATCAATCTGGAGCAGGAACGCGACCAGATGAAGACGGAGCTTCGGGACACCACTTCCGAGGCCAAGCGCAAGAAGCTGGTGAAACGCCTGAAGCTGGTGGATTCCTTCATCGAATCGGGCTCGCGGCCGGAATGGATGATTCTCGACGTGGTGCCGGTCATCCCGCCCGAATTGCGCCCGCTGGTGCCCTTGGATGGCGGCCGCTTCGCCACCTCCGACTTGAACGATCTCTATCGGCGCGTCATCAACCGCAACAACCGGCTGAAGCGGCTGATCGAACTCCGGGCACCCGACATCATCGTGCGCAACGAGAAGCGCATGCTCCAGGAGGCGGTCGATGCCCTGTTCGACAATGGCAGGCGCGGGCGGGTCATCACCGGCGCCAACAAGCGGCCGCTGAAATCGCTTTCCGACATGCTGAAGGGAAAGCAGGGAAGGTTTCGGCAGAACCTGCTCGGCAAGCGGGTCGATTACTCGGGCCGCTCGGTGATCGTGGTCGGCCCGGAGCTGAAGCTGCATCAATGCGGCCTGCCCAAGAAGATGGCGCTGGAGCTGTTCAAGCCGTTCATCTACTCGAAGCTGGAGATCTATGGGCTGGCCTCGACCATCAAGGCGGCCAAGCGCATGGTCGAGAAGGAGCGGCCCGAAGTCTGGGACATCCTGGAAGAAGTGATCCGCGAGCATCCGGTGCTCTTGAATCGCGCGCCCACCCTGCATCGGCTGGGCATCCAGGCCTTCGAGCCGGTGCTGATCGAGGGCAAGGCGATCCAGCTTCACCCGCTGGTCTGCACCGCCTTCAACGCCGATTTCGACGGCGACCAGATGGCGGTCCATGTGCCCTTGAGCCTGGAGGCCCAGCTCGAGGCCCGCGTGCTGATGATGTCGACCAACAACATCCTCTCGCCGGCCAACGGCAAGCCGATCATCGTGCCGTCGCAGGACATCGTGCTCGGCCTCTATTACCTGACCATGGAAGCTGCGGGAGAGAAGGGCGAGGGATCGGTCTTTGGCGGCGTCGGCGAAATCCAGCACGCGCTCGACGCCAAGGCGGTATCGCTGCACGCCAAGGTCAGGGCGCGGATCAGCGCCTATGACGACAGCGCTCAGTTCGTGCGCAAGGTGGTGGACACGACACCCGGCCGAATGATCCTGTCCGAAATCCTGCCGGTCAATCCCAGCGTGCCGTTCAGCCTGATCAACCGCCTGCTGACCAAGAAGGAGATCACCAACGTCATCGACGTGGTCTATCGCCATTGCGGACAGAAGGAGACGGTGATCTTCGCCGACCGCATGATGGGTCTCGGGTTCGCGCAGGCCTGCCGCGCGGGCATCTCCTTCGGCAAGGACGATCTAATCGTACCGGAATCGAAGAGCAAGCTGGTGGGCGAGGCCCAGGACAAGGTCAAGGAATACGAGCAGCAATACCTCGACGGCCTCATCACCCAGGGCGAGAAATACAACAAGGTGGTCGACGTGTGGTCGAACTGCACCGAGCGGGTGGCCGAGGAGATGATGAAGGCGATGTCGAAGATCGTCGGGGGCAGCCGCATCAACTCGGTCTACATGATGGCCCATTCCGGCGCCCGCGGCTCGGCCGCCCAGATCAAGCAGCTGGCCGGCATGCGCGGCCTCATGGCCAAGCCGTCGGGCGAGATCATCGAGACCCCGATCATTTCCAACTTCAAGGAAGGCCTGACCGTGCTCGAGTACTTCAACTCGACCCATGGTGCCCGCAAGGGCCTGGCCGATACCGCGCTCAAGACCGCCAATTCCGGCTACCTCACCCGGCGCCTGGTGGACGTGGCCCAGGACGCGATCATCACCGAGGAGGATTGCGGCACCAGGAACGCGTTGACGGCCAAGGCGGTGGTCGAGGGCGGCGAGGTGATCGCGGCACTTTCCGAGCGCATCCTCGGGCGCAGCGCCGCCGACGACGTGAAGGATCCGCTTTCCGGCAAGGTGATCGTCCGGGCCGGCGAAATGATCGAGGAATTGCTGGTCGACGAAATCGAGCGGGCCGGAATCGACACCGTGCGCATCCGTTCGGTCCTCACCTGCGAGACCAAGACCGGCGTCTGCGGCCGGTGCTACGGCCGCGACCTGGCGCGCGGCACCCCGGTCAATATCGGCGAGGCGATCGGGGTCATCGCCGCCCAATCGATCGGCGAGCCGGGAACCCAGCTCACCATGCGCACCTTCCACATCGGCGGCGCCGCCCAGCGCGGGGCCGAGCAATCCTCGATCGAATCCACGCTCGATGCCGTGGTCGAGATCCGCAACCGCAACGTGGTCGTGAACTCGCTTGGCGTGCCGATCGTCATGGGCCGCAATTGCGAGATCGTCCTCTCCGACGACCAGGGACGCGAGCGCGCGCGCCACCGGGTTCCTTACGGCGCCAAGCTGCTGGCCGACCACGGCCACAAGGCGGCCAAGGGCAAGAAGCTCGCGGAATGGGACCCCTACACGCTGCCCATCCTCACCGAGCGCGAGGGCATCGTGAATTTCATCGATCTGGTCGAGGGCCTGTCGATGCGCGAGGTGATGGACGAAACGACCGGCATTTCCAACCGCGTGGTCATCGACTGGAAGCAGCAGCCGCGCGGCAGCGATTTGAAGCCGCGCATCATGCTGCGCGACACCAAGGGCAATGTCGTGACCTTGCCCAACGGCCTGGAGGCGCGCTATTTCCTGTCGGTCGACGCCATCCTGTCGGTCGAGAACGGCTCCCAAGTCAAGGCCGGCGATGTGCTGGCGCGCATCCCGCGCGAAGGCACCAAGACCCGCGACATCACCGGCGGCCTGCCGCGGGTGGCGGAATTGTTCGAGGCCCGCAGGCCGAAGGATTTCGCCATCATCAGCGAAATCGCCGGTCGCGTGGAGTTCGGCAAGGATTACAAGGCCAAGCGCCGGGTCGTGGTGGTTTCCGAGGACGCCGCCGAGGAGCCGCGCGAATACCTGATCCCCAAGGGCAAGCACATCTCGGTCCAGGAGGGGGATTTTGTCCAGAAAGGCGATCTGCTGATGGACGGCAGCCCGGTGCCGCACGACATCCTGAACGTGATGGGGGTGGAGGCGCTGGCCACCTATCTCATCAACGAGATCCAGGAGGTCTATCGGTTGCAGGGCGTGAAGATCAACGACAAGCACATCGAGGTGATCGTGCGCCAGATGCTGCAGAAGATCGAGGTCGGCGATCCCGGCGACACCACGTTCCTCGCCGGCGAGCAGGTCGATCGCAGCGAGTTCGACGAGGAGAACGCCAAGGCGCTGAAAGAGGGCGGGCGCCTGGCCAAGGGCCAGCCGGTGCTGCTCGGCATCACCAAGGCGAGCCTGCAGACCCGATCATTCATCTCCGCCGCCTCGTTCCAGGAGACGACGCGCGTCTTGACCGAGGCCGCCGTCTCCGGCCGGGTCGATTCCCTGATCGGTCTCAAGGAGAATGTGATCGTCGGCCGCCTGATCCCGGCCGGCACAGGCGCGGTCATGAACCGGTTGAAGCACGAGGCGGCCGAGCGCGATCGCGAACTGGCCGCGCAACAGCCAGCGGCCTTGCCTGACCATAGCGTGAAGGCGGAAGTGGCGTAGTCCTGCGCGCATCGGAGAGATTTTCGGCGCACGCCGGGGCCACCCACGGACTTTCTTGCCCGCGGGGTTTCTTGTTCTAGTGGTGCGATGCCAACGCTTCCTAGTCCGTCTCACTCGTATTGGCGTCGCACCACAACGCTTTGAAATTGCTAGTGGTCCGGGCGGATATGCCGGGAGCGGAATGTCCGTTGCGGACCACTAGCCCGGATCGCCCTGGCGGCGTTGAGGCGAGAAGGCCATGACGAAGAAGCCGCCGTTCGGTTGATTCTGGCCAAGCTCCAGCTTTCCGCCGAGGACGCGAGACGCCGTCCGCGCGTTGTTCCAGGCGATGGTCAGGGGATGGTTGGCCGTTTCAGGATTCGGGCGCGACACGCACACCCGAGCAAGATCGGCCGATGAAATCGAAGCGCCGTCGGCTGCCATCATCATCCTAAAACCCGATTGAGGAGCCGTGGATGGATGCCGCGGCTAGGGTGTTTTCGCATGGTGCAGCCAGGCGAACCGGTTTATACGAGATCGCTATGCACGAGGTTGTCATCATCCTTTCCGGATTGCCGCTGGGGATCTGGGCCTACCTGCTTTTTCTGCACGGGGGGTTTTGGCGCGAAAGGCCATTGCCGCCACCCGAATTCGCGCCGAAATCCTGGCCGGAAGTCGTGGCCGTGGTTCCCGCCCGCGACGAGGCGGGTGTCATTGGCCAGGCGGTCGCGGGCCTCTTCGGACAGGACTATCCCGGACCATTCCGCGTCATCCTCGTCGATGACGAGAGTTCCGACGGGACGGCCGATGTTGCGCGGGGGGCCGCGGAACAAGCGGCTTGCGCCTGGCGCCTGACCATCCAAAGAATGACGCGACCGCCTTCCGGTTGGACCGGAAAGATGTGGGCAATCCACCGAGGGGTGGCGATGGCCAAGCGCCAGGCTCCCGCCGCGCCCTATCTTTGGCTGACCGACGCCGACATCGCCCATGGCCCGGATGTTCTTCGCGGTCTGGTGGCGCGCGCCGAGACCGGTGGCCTGGCCTTGGCCTCGCTGATGGCGCGGTTGCGCGTGGACAGCTTAGCCGAGCAAATGCTCATTCCCGCCTATGTATTTTTCTTTCAGATGCTCTACCCGTTTTCCTGGGTGAACGATGCGTCACGGCGTATGGCCGGGGCGGCCGGGGGCTGCATGCTGGTGCGAAGGCAGGCGCTCGAGGCCGCCGGCGGAATTGCCGCCATTCGCGGCCAGTTGATCGACGATTGCGCTCTTGGCCGCGTGCTCAAGCGCCAGGGGCCGATCTGGTTGGCACTTGCGCGGGACAGCGTCAGTCTTCGTGGCTATCCTGGCTGGGGGGCGATCTGGCGATTGATCGCGCGTTCCGCCTTCACCCAATTGCGCCATTCCGTGGTGCTGTTGGCGGCCTGCCTGCTGGGCATGGCGCTGACCTATTTGGCACCGCCGTTCCTCGCTCTGTCCCCCGACCCGGCATTGCGGTCCTTCGGCTTCATGGCCTGGGCGGCGATGGCGTTTTCCTTTCTGCCGACCCTTCGCTACTACAATCTGACCGTGCTATGGGCGCCGCTCCTGCCCGTGATTGCGCTGTTCTATCTGGCGGCGACCCTGGATTCGGCGCGCCGACACTGGCTGGGGCGCGGTGGCGAATGGAAGGGAAGATGGCAAGCACGAGGGGCGGCATGAATTCCGGCGAAGGCACCACTTCGTTCGTGGCGGACATTGCCACACCCTCGGGCAAGAATCGCGCGACCGAGAATTTCCCCGTGGGATCGTGGCTCATCCGCGCCGGCCTCCGGCGTCACGTGCATGCGTTCTATCGGTTTGCGCGCGTGGCCGACGACATTGCCGACAATCCCGCCCTGCCGGCGGCCGAGAAGATCCATCGCCTGGCCTTGATGGGGACGATCCTTCTCGATCCGGCGCGAACCGACGTCCTGGTTGCCGCGGCGATGCGCGATTCACTCAAGGAAACCGGGGTACCGGCCGTGCATTGCACCGACCTTCTGGTCGCTTTCCGGCAAGACGCCACCCAACAGCGTTACCCGACTTGGGCGGATTTGATGCAATACTGCCGTTATTCGGCCTCGCCGGTCGGGCGCTTTTATCTCGATCTGCACGGCGAAAGCCCGGGCGCCAGGGAGCCCGCCGATGCGCTTTGCGACGCGTTGCAGGTGTTGAATCACTTGCAGGATTGCAAGGCGGATTACCGCGATATGGACCGCGTCTATATCCCGCTCGATCATTTCCAGCGCGAGGGGATCGGCGTCGATGCGCTGGGTGCTGGTGAATGCTCGCCTTCCATGCGTCGGGTGTTGAACCGGGTGCTCGATGAAACAGACGCGCTGATCGCCAAGTCCCGGAAATTGCCGCCGCGTGTGCGTGACTTCCGATTGCGCTGTGAAAGCGCCATCGTCGCCCGCGTCGCCGAAAGGCTGGCCATGGAACTTCGCGACCGCGATCCTCTGGCCAAGCGGGTAAAGCTGGACTGGCTCGCCAAGGCCGGGTGCGTATTGGGCGGCATCGCTTGGTCGATATCCGTCGCTCTACGGTGGCGGCCGTGACCGATCTGCCGATGGTGGCGGCGGCGGCGCTCATCGAGCGCCAAGTCGCTGAGCGGGTGCAAAGATCGGGTACCTCCTTCTATGTCGCGATGCGCTTGTTGCCGAGTGCACGCCGCCACGCGATGTTCGCGATCTACGCCTTCTGCCGCGATGTCGACGACATCGCCGACGAACCGGCGCCGGTCGCCGAAAAGCTGCGCCGGCTAGATCTCTGGCGCGAGGAGGTGGCGCGCCTGTACGAGGGCACGTCGCTGACCGATCCGATCTCCCGAGCACTCGCCCCGCGTATCCGCGAGTTCGGCCTCCGCCGGCAGGATTTCATCGACGTGATCGATGGCATGGCCATGGACGCAGCGACCGACATCGTGGCGCCCACGATGGCCGAACTCGACCTCTATTGCGATCGCGTGGCGAGTGCCGTGGGTCGGCTTTCGGTTTGCGCCTTCGGGGCCGATGGGCCGGCGGCGCTCAAGGTCGCCCATCATCTGGGCCGCGCCCTGCAACTCACCAACATTCTGCGCGATCTGGCCGAAGACGCGACACGCGGCCGGCTCTACTTGCCGCGAGACAACCTGGCTCGCCATGGCCTTGCCGGGCTGGCGCCAGCCGAGGTGCTGGAGCACGGGAATCTGCGCCTGGTTTGCCGGGAAGTCGCGGAGATCGCCCGCCTGCATTTCGCCCAAGCGGGGGCGACGATCCGCGCCTGCCCGCGGGCACCCATGCGCCCGGCGCGGTTGATAGAGGCCATGTACCGCGCCCTCCTCGATCGCTTGGTGGCGAAGGATTGGGCCGACCCGAGATCGCGGGTGTCCTTGCCCAAATGGCGGAAAATCTGGCTGGTCCTGCGCCACGGAATGATCTGAGGTCGGGTCGGGTGCCGACCAGTACCCGCCGTCGCGGACGGGTGAGTTGAGCCAAATTCCCCGCTAGCACAATCCGGCGGGTACTATCAGTTGGTAACATGTGGCCCGACTTTCGTGGAAGCATGGGCGCGGTTCATGGATCACCCTTCTTCGAAAGTTGGCACGACGCGGGCTCATGTGATTGGCGCTGGCATGGCCGGTCTTGCCGCCGCCACGCGGCTCACGCGTTCCGGCGTCCGGGTGATCCTGTACGAGGCGGCGCTTCAGGCCGGCGGCCGCTGCCGATCCTATTTCGATTCCGATCTCGGCTGCCGAATCGACAACGGAAATCATCTCCTGGTTTCCGGCAACGAGGCGGCGATGGCCTACATTGCCGAGATCGGCGCGGCGGGAACTTTTATCGCCGGTGAAGTGGCGGCGTTCCCGTTTGTTAATCTGGCGACCGGCGATCGCTGGTCGATTCGGCCCAATGACGGACAATTGCCGTGGTGGATTCTGACTTCGGGGCGTGGGGTCAAGGGCGCCCGGCCCTGGCATTACCTAGAAATCCTGAAGCTTCGCGCGGCGGGAGCCGAGATGACCGTGCGCGAAGCCCTCGATCCCAAGAGCCCGCTCTATGAACGGCTGTGGCGGCCGCTTTGCGTGGCGGCGCTGAACACCGAACCCGAACACGCGTCGGCGGAACTCATGTATTCGGTGTTGGCCGATACCTTCGGGCGGGGCGGCGCTTCACTCCGGCCGTTATTGCCGAGGGACGGCCTCTCCGAAAGCCTGGTCGAGCCGGCGCTTCGGTTCTTGCAACAGGAAGGCGCCGAAATCCGCTTCGGCGCCCGCCTGCGCCATCTGGGCCTTGACAATGGCGGGGCGACGTCGCTGTTGTTTGTTCAGGACAATGTGCCGGTTGCCCCCGGCGACGCGGTGATCCTGGCCTTGCCCGCGCCCATCGCCGGCGATCTGCTGCCGGATCTGGCGCCGCCGGATGAATTCCGCGCTATCGTCAACGCGCATTATCGTTACGAAACCGCTTCTCTTCCCGGCGGCGGCCAACATCGGTTCGTCGGCGTGATCGGTGGCGATGTGGATTGGGTTTTCGTGAAGCCCGGCATTCTCTCGACCACCACCAGTGCCGCCGAACGGCTGGTCGATCTTCCGGCCGAGGAACTGGCGCCGCGATTGTGGCGAGACGTAGCACTGGCCCTCGGTCTCGAAGGCTCGCCGGTTCCGCCCCGCCGTGTGGTCAAGGAAAAGCGCGCCACCTTTGCCGCCACGCGCACGCAGTTGCGCCGCCGCCCGCCCCTCGCCACGCGATGGCCGAATCTGATCCTGGCCGGCGACTGGGTCCAAACCGGCTGGCCGGCAACGATCGAGGGCGCGATCCGATCCGGATTCGCCGCCGCCGATCGCGTGCTGGTGCCAACTTTCGAAAAAGCATGATCCATGAAACATCACGACGATTCGACGAAAGCTGGGCCGAATGCAACAAACGATAGTACCCGCCGGATTGTACCGGCAGAGTCATCTGGCCGAATCAGTCATCAGCGACGGCCGGTACCGGGGGCGATGAGGAAATGGCGCTTGGCCCACCGAAGACCCAACAATATCGCCGGCCGGAACGCCAAGGCCGCGTGCCGGTCGAGGGCGGGTCGATCTGGTGGCGGCTGGACGGGACTCGACATCTGGCGGGCAATCGATTGCCGCTCATCGTGGTGCATGGCGGGCCAGGCGGTTCGCACGACTATCTGACCGGGCTCCGCGATCTCGCGCACGAGCGCGCAGTCCTTTTCTATGACCAACTCGATTGCGGCAAATCCGACCGGCCGATGGATTCCAGCAATTGGCGGGTCGCGCGCTTCGCCGACGAGATCGATTCGCTGCGCCGCGCCATCGGGGGCGAACACTTCGCGCTTCTGGGTCATTCCTGGGGCGCAGCAATCGCCGTCGAATACGCGGCCCGGCGCCCGGCGGCACTTGGTGGCCTGGTGCTGTTCAGCGCGCTCGTGAGCGCGTCGCACTGGGTCGCCGATAACCAAGGACATCTTCGCGCCCTGCCTGCCGAAATCCGATCCGCTATCAAGCGCGGCGAGGCGGAGCGACGATACGACGCGCCCGAATACACCGATGCCCTCGCGGAATTCCAGCACCTTCATTTCAACCGCCAGGCGTGCAAGCCACCGGAACTCGCGCGCCTGGAGCGAACGCTGAACAAGGCGCTCTACAACGCGATGTGGGGCGGGACCGGGTTCAGCGCCTCGGGCGTGCTCGCCCATCATGACGGGACGCCGTTGCTGAACCGGATCGGGGTGCCGACGCTCTATCTCTGCGGCGAGCACGACCAATCGACACCGGAAGCGAACCGGCATTTCGCCTCGCTGACGCCCCAAGGGAAATGCGTGATCATCCCCGAGGCATCGCATACCGCGCATCTCGAAGAGCCTGCGCGCTTCATGGCCCAGTTGCGCAAATTCCTGCGCCGCCTCGATGGCCCGGAAACGGTCGCCGAAAGGAAAGGTAAGCGCCTGTAATTCAAGGGGAAAACCGGCCGAAATCCAGGTTCTTTATTGTTGCCGGATGATGACTATACTGCCGATCATCTTCCTTCAGCAATCGAGGCCATCATGACCCAAGCCGCGCTCAAGAAGCTCTCCCAGCTGCCGATCAAGGACCAGAGCTTGTTTCGCCAGCAATGTTATATCGACGGTCAATGGTTGGATGCCGATTCCGGCAAGACCATCGATGTCACCAATCCGGCGACCGGCGAGGTGCTGGGCACCATCCCGATGATGGGTGCCAGCGAAACCAAACGCGCGATCGAGGCCGCGAACGCCGCCTGGGGCCCGTGGCGCAAGAAGACGGCGAAGGAGCGCGCCAACACCTTACGCAAATGGTTCAACCTGCTGATGGAGAACCAGGACGATCTCGGCGTTCTGATGACCGCCGAGCAGGGCAAGCCCTTGGCCGAGGCCAAGGGCGAGATCGCCTATGCGGCGTCGTTCATCGAGTGGTTCGCCGAAGAGGCCAAGCGCATCTATGGCGACGTGATCCCGCCCCACCAGGGCGACAAGCGCATCGTGGTGACCAAGGAGCCGATCGGGGTCGTGGCCGCGATCACGCCCTGGAACTTCCCGGCGGCGATGATCACCCGCAAGGCCGCCCCGGCCTTGGCCGTGGGCTGTCCGGTCGTCTTGAAGCCGGCCACCCAGACACCCTATTCGGCGCTGGCCTTGGCCGCGCTGGCCGAGCGCGCCGGCATTCCGGCCGGCGTGTTCAACGTGGTCACCGGTTCGGCCGCCGCGATCGGGGGTGAGATGACCTCCAATCCCATCGTGCGCAAGCTCACCTTCACCGGCTCGACCGAGGTCGGCAAGATCCTGATGGAGCAATGCGCGGCAACGGTGAAAAAGACCTCGATGGAATTGGGCGGCAACGCGCCCTTCATCGTGTTCGAGGACGCCGATCTCGATGCCGCGATCGAGGGCGCGATCATGTCCAAGTATCGCAATACCGGGCAGACTTGCGTGTGCGCCAACCGCATCCTGGTTCAGGACAAGGTCTATGACGCCTTCGCCGCCAAGCTGGTGGCGGCGGTGGGCAAGCTCAAGATCGGCGACGGGTTGAAGGGCGAGACCCAGCAAGGCCCGCTCATCGACATGAAGGCGGTGGCCAAGGTCGAGGAGCACATTGCCGATGCGCTCAAGAAAGGCGCCAAGGTGATATTCGGTGGCAAGCGCCACGCGCTGGGCGGCAGCTTCTTCGAGCCCACGATTCTGACCGGCGTCACATCCGAGATGGCGGTGGCGCGCGAGGAAACTTTCGGGCCGGTCGCGCCCTTGTTCCGCTTCAAGACCGAGGAAGAGGCGATTCTGATGGCCAACGACACCGAATTCGGCCTCGCCGCCTATTTCTACAGCCGCGACATGGGCCGCGTGTGGCGGGTGGCCGAGCAGGTGGAATACGGCATCGTCGGCATCAATACCGGCATCATCTCGACCGAAGTGGCGCCGTTTGGCGGCGTCAAGGAATCCGGGATCGGTCGCGAGGGCTCCAAATACGGCGTCGAGGAATTCCTGGAAATGAAATACATGTGCATCGGGGGCGTGTAGGGGGGATTCATTGGTTGACACAACAGCAATGCTTGAAGCCGAAGAATGGATGAGAGAATGGGGTCTACCGAAACAATTTGACGGCATGAAATTTTGTAAACTCAAATTAAAGCTCAAATGGGGCGGCGAGTTCGAATTTGACGCTGTCAGCGAAGATCGCACAATCGCCTGCTGTATCTCGACAAGCCGCACAATGAATCCCGGCCAGGAGCGTAAGATCCTGGCCGACGCATTTTATCCCATGCGGTTGAGCCCAAATCCCGATATCTCGTGTTCACCGAAAAAGACATATACGAGGCGTTCGAGGACAAAGTAAAAGAAGGGCGATTCCCGAAAGACAGCATCAAACTGTTACACGTCGAACTGGACACCAAAATGGCAGAGAAAGTAAATTCAGCTCGAACACAGGCAGTAAGCGAAGCAACACGACGTAGCGTGTGATCGAGCATACATGCCTGAATATCGTTCCCACGTCGCTGCGATTTGGGTTGTGAGTTGTGTTCTTGTGGAGTGCGTTGTACTTGGCAAGAGCCGTGACCGGCTGAGAATTCCTTGAGCTCACACGACTACGACCTCTTCGTCATCGGCGCCGGATCGGGGGGCGTGCGGGCGGCCCGGATCGCGGCGGGCTATGGGGCGAAAGTCGCGATCGCGGAGGAAAGCCGGGTCGGCGGCACCTGCGTCATCCGGGGCTGCGTGCCGAAGAAGCTCCTGGTCTATGCCTCGCATTTCCGCGAGGATTTCGCGGATTCCGTGGGCTTCGGCTGGGCCCCCGGCGCCTCGGCCTTTTCGTGGGGCGACCTCATCGCCAACAAGGATCGCGAGATCGACCGGCTGAACACCGCCTACAAGCGTACGCTGGCCCAGGGGCAAGTGACGCTGATCGAATCCAGGGCCGAGCTCGTCGATTCCAACACGATCCATTGCGATGGGCGGAGTATCGTCGCGCGCCGGATCCTGATCGCCGTCGGTTCGTGGCCGGAATTGCCGCATTGGCCTGGTATCGAGCACGCCATCACCTCGAACGAGGCGCTGAATTTGCAGCGATTTCCCGATCGCATCGTGATCGTGGGCGGGGGCTATGTCGCGCTGGAATTTGCCGGCATTTTCGCCAATCTCGGCGCCGAGACGATTCTGCTTTATCGCGGAGAGCAGGTGCTGCGCGGCTTCGATGACGATGTGCGGAATTTTTTGGCCGCGGAAATGCGCAAGAAGCATGTTGACATCCGCGTTCGCCAGGAGGTGAGAGGGATCGAGAAGGCGGGCGCGAGGAAATCGATCATCCTCGCCGACGGCCGCCGGATCGACGCCGACCAGATCATGGTCGCGACGGGGCGACGGCCAAATACCGGAAACATGGGCCTGGACAAGGCAGGCGTCGCGCTCGAGCCGTCGGGCGCGGTCAAGGTCGATGCCTATTCGCGCTCGAACGTGCCTAACATTCACGCGGTGGGCGATTGCACCAACCGAATCAACCTGACGCCGGTCGCGATCAAGGAGGGACACGCCTACGCCGATACATTGTTCGGGGACAAGCCCTGGCCGGTCGATCACGCCACGTGTCCCTCCGCAATTTTCACCAGCCCGCCTGTGGGTGTGGTCGGGTTGAGCGAGGCCAAGGCGCGCACGGGAGGCAAGCCGATCGATATCTACAAGTCCCAGTTCCGGCCCATGAAGCACACGCTCTCGGGGCGCGACGAAATGACCCTGATGAAACTGGTCGTCGATCGCGAAAGCCAGGTGGTCCTGGGCGCGCATATGGTGGGCATGGACGCGCCCGAAATCATCCAAATGCTGGCCATCGCCATCAAGATGAAGGCGACCAAGACCCAGCTTGACCAGACCATGGCCATTCACCCCACGGCGGCCGAGGAATTCGTCACCATGCGAAATAGGGAGCCGGATTAGGCCCGGTTCCGGCTGTCGGCAGGTGTTTCAACCACCCCAATCTAGGTACGATTCATGGCCCCAAGCGCCCTTGATATCCTGAACGCGGAGCGGGCGCGCCAGCGCGAGGATGCCTGTGCGAGCTTCATTGGCGCGGCCGATGGCGCGAAGGCAATCGCCGATGCCATTTGCCAAACCAATCGCCTGGTCCTGATCGGCATGGGCGGATCGCATTTCATCAATCTTGTGGCTGAGCCCTTCTACCGCGATGCTGGCGTCGAAGCGACCGCGCATACCCCGACCGAATTGATCGAGACGCCCTTGCCCGATTCCCCCCGTGTCTGCTTGCTGACCTCGCAATCCGGGGCCTCCAGCGAAATGCGCGATTATCTGCGTTTGGCCCCGGGCCGGGAACGTCGCTTCGGCCTGACGCTTGAAAAAGAGAGCGCCCTTGCCCAGGCACGGCCATGCCTGATCGGCGCGGGGGGCACGGAAAAGTCCTTCGCCGCCGCGCGCAGCCTTCTGATCACGCTGGCGCTGCACGCAACCATTCTTCATGCCCTGGGCCAGGACCAATCGGGGGCGATGGATTGGATCGCCAAGTCACATGACATCGTGACCAAAAAATTGGTGACGGCACTTTCCGGGGCGGCCAGCGTCATCTTCGTGGCGCCAGCGAGGTTGCGGGGCGTCGCGCAATCCGCGGGGCTGACGCTGATGGAACTGGCGCGCATTCCAGTTCTGGCGCTCGAATACAGTCAATTCCGCCACGGGCCGATCGAGGCGCTGACCGAGAAGACTGGGATTATCCTGATTGAAGACGGAGATGGCGCCGATGCATTCGCCGAGGAAATCGCGGGCTTCGCGCGAAGCGCGGGCTCGAAGATCGTGGCGCTCAATCTCGGTCCCGAAGGGCCGGGATCGGTCGAGACGCGAATGGGCGTACCCCACGGCCCCGGCATCGCGCGATCGGCAGCCGCTTTGCTGGCCTGTCAGGCGCTCGCCATCGAGCTCGCGGCAGCCCGAGTGCCCGATGTCGGCCGGCCGCGCCTCGCGCGCAAGGTCATGTAGCCGGCTCGGGTGAAGGGCCTAGTGTCCCGTAGGAAAAGGGGACGCTACCCTTTTCTGTCCGCTTTCTATCCTCGAAAAGGGTAGGAAAATGGTTGTAGAACGAAAAGGGTAGCGTCCCCTTTTGTGTTCGCTTGGAGCTCCTGGCCACGTGATCTGGCGAACGGTAAAAACCACGACACTAGCCGCGATATTTGGTGAGGGCGAGTGCCGCCAGGATCGAGCCAATGGTTATGAGGATGATCAGCGTGCCGATGGCGTTCACCATCGGCGTCAACCCGGTTCGGATCATGCCCCAGACCAGCGTCGGCAGGGTATTGCCGCTGCCGATGGTGAAAAAGGTGATGATGAAATCGTCGAAGGAAAGTGCCACCGCGACCAGGGCGGCGCCGATGATCGTGGGCCGGATGATCGGCAGGGTCACCGTGAAGAAGGCCTGGATCGGCGAGGCACCCATGTCCCTGGCGCTCTCGACCACGCGATAGTCGAAGCTCGCAAGCCTCGCATGCACGACCAGAATGACGAAGGGCTGGGTAAACAGCAAATGGCTCAAGATCACCGTATGCAGGTTGGGCCGCAGGCCGATCTCGACATAGAAGGTAAGGAGCGATACCGCCAGCACCAGGGGCGGCAGCATCAGCGGCAGGCACAAGGCCGCCATCGCCGCTTGCGACCGGCGGTGGGGAAGCTGGTTCAAGCCGATGGCGGCCAGCGTGCCGATCATGGAAGAGGCGATCCCGACACTCACTCCGATGATCAAGCTGTTGGTCAGGGCATCGGCGAATTGCCGATGCTCGAACATCTCCCGCCACCAGCGCAATGAAACGCCACTCATCGGGAAGTTGGTCAGCGTCCGATCGGTGAACGAGAAGATCACGACCAGAGCCAAGGGCGAGACCAGGAACACGACAAAGACGGCGCCCGCCGCCCGCCAGCCGAGATCGGCAAAGCGGGTCATCGCCAGCCCCGCCTGGGAAACAACAGATTGCACAACAATACGACGAGGAGCGCCAGCGCCAGGACCAGGAACGACATCGCCGCCCCGAGCGGCCAATTGAAATAAGTGCCGAATTGCGGCTGGATCAAATTCCCAATCATGGTGATCTTGCCCCCGACCAGAAGCGGTGTCACGTAATCCCCGGCCGTGATCAGGAAACAGAAGGTGAAGGAGGTGATCAGGCCCAGCCGGCAGCGCGGCACGACGATGTCGGCGAAGACCGCCGGCGCGCGCGCCCCAAGATCGCGCGCCGCCTCCAATTCGATCTCCAAGATGGCGCGCATCGACCCGTAGATCGGCAGCACCGCGAAAGGGAGGTTGAAGTGAACCAGCGTCACCACCACCGCGGCCGGGCTGTAGAGTAGCGCGTCGATCGGCTGGTCGATGAGCCCCAGCGCCATCAGCCCGGAATTGAGCAGTCCCTCGTTCCCCAGGATCGTCTTCCAGGCGTAGATTTTCATGAGGTACCCGCCGAACATGGTGATGAGCGCCACGAACAGCATGAAGGCGTGCCAGCGACCGGCCTTGAAGCGGACGATGTAGGCATAAAAGAAACCCAGGATGGTGGTCAGCAGCGCGGTCAAGAGCGACATCCAGATGGTGAACAGGCCGGTATCGGCGTGATCAACCAGCGCTTTGGCGTAATTGGCGAAGGTAAAGGCCGGCGTGACCTTGTAGAGTTTCACCGTCCAGAAGCTGACCACGAAGAAGTAGAAGAAGGGCGCGACAAACAATCCGGCGAACAAAGCCGCCGAGGGGGTCAGCAAGGCGTAGGGAAATGACCGGCGGTCGGACATTGCAAACGCACCGAGCCGGGGCTATGGCCCCGGCCCGGATTGGCGTTTCGAGGCTCAGGCTGTCTTGAAGCGGTCGTATTCGGCCAGCCACTCGGTATAGGTCGCGTGTTTTCCGTCCGGCTCCGACGGCGGGAAGGTATAGAACTTGGCCTTCTTGCCGAAATTCTCGATGTCGTCATAGGGATAGAGCGCCTTGATCGCCGGGTCGAGACTGGCGATCGCGTCGCTGTTGACGATGGCCTGGATCGCGGTCTCCGCCAGGTTCTTCTGCGCCGCCGCATCGATCACCTGGTTGCACAGGGCATGCGCCTCGGCCTTGTGGGGCGCGTCCTTGGCAATGCAGTAACTGTCGAGCCAGGCGAAGGTGCCTTCCGCGGGATATGTGTATTCGATCACCTTTCCCTTGTCGGCGCAGAACTTCTTGATCGTTTCCCAGCCGCTGAAGGTGACCGTGATGTCGCCGCGCGACAAGGCATCGGCCAAATCGCCCCAGCTCACCGCCACCAGTCGCGATTGCTTCTTGATCGCGATCAGGAAATCGATCGCCGCCTTCAGCTGATCGGCCGTCAGCAAGGTCGCGGACTCGGCATCGGTGGCGACGACCGCGGCCAACATCATGTTGCCCAAGGGATCGTCCATCATCCCGACCTTGCCGGCAAATTCCGGATTCAACAGGTCCTTCCACTTCGCGGGTGGCGTCGGGTACTGCGCCGGATCGTACATCATCGGCGCGGACCCCCAGGTGAACGGCACCGAATAGAGCACGCCATCGACGTTGACATTGGAATCGTTGCGGAACAGCGGCAGGACCTTGGCGAGGTTCGGCACCAGCGAGGTGTCGATCGGGTCGATGAGGCCGGTCTTGGCCAAGAGCGGTATATAGCCCATGTAGGGTGTCACGATGTCGATCTGGCCGATCCCGCCCGAAGTCAACTTAGTGACGATTTCGTCATTGTTGCCGATATAGGTGGTGACGAGCTTGATCCCGTTCTTGCCGACAAAATCGTCGACCAGCAGCGGCGAATCATAGCCTTGCCAGCCAAGGAACGTGATTTCCACTTCGGCGCGTGCCGCCTGGCTGCCCAGGCCCGAGAGCGCGGTTGCGCCCAGCGCGGCCACACCGAGATTGAACTGGCGGCGACTGACACTGCCGTAACCGCGGATTCGAATCAGATTTGCGTTGCTCATGGTGCCTCCCTTTTTGTCGATGGTTTCTTGGGTGGAATTCCGGTGCCCGCCCAGCCCTGGCATGGCGGGGGCAATTCTACCGCCGCCGCCACAAGGCGCCAGTGCTAAATAGATGGTATCCGCCGGCGTGCGACTTCCGGAGTCAGGTGGCTCGATTCAGCCATCAGCGACGGTGGGTACCAGCGAAATGTGCGGCCAACCTGTCCGGTTACTGCCCTAATTCCCTTTCAATCGGTAAGCACGTGCTGGTCTTCCGGCGACCAGCCGATGGTAACCGGGTCGCCGACCGACAATTCGCGGCGTAACCGGGGATCGCCGCTATGCACGTTCAGCGCCTCGCCGGTGCCCAAAATCACCCGATACTTGGCAAAGGCGCCGAGGAAAACCACGTCCTCCAGCACGCCCTGTACCCTGAGATCGCCCGGATTGTCCTTTTCGCCGAGGCGCAAGGTCTCTGGGCGCAGCACCACTAGGATCGAACCATCGGGGCCGGGCAGTGGAAACCGGGGACCGGCCCGCAAGTTGATTTCGCCCGCGCGCCGATTGCCGGTGAGCACGTTCGCCTCGCCGATGAAAGTGGACACGAACCGGGTACTGGGCCGCAGATAGATTTCCTCGGCGTCACCCACCTGCACTAGGCTTCCCGCATCCATGACCGCGATGCGGTTGGCGAGACCCAGCGCCTCGCCCTGGTCGTGGGTCACGAACACGAAGGTGCCGCCGATCTCGCGGTGGATGCGCCGCAGCTCGACCTGCATCGCCTGACGGAGCTTGAGGTCGAGGGCCGCCAACGGCTCGTCCAGGAGCAGCACGCGCGGCCGCAAGACCAGCACCCGAGCGAGCGCCACGCGCTGCTGCTGGCCGCCGGAAAGCTGATCGATCTCGCGGTCGGCCAGATCCTCCAATCGCACCAGATGGATGGCCTCGTCCACCCGCCTTGCGATCTCGACCGCCGGGCGCTTGGCCAGGCGCAATCCGTAGCCGATGTTCTGGCGCACGTTCATGTGTGGGAACAGGCCATAACCTTGGAAAACCATGTTGGTCGGGCGTCGTTCGGGCCCCAGCCGCGTCACGTCAATGCCGTCGATCTCGATCGTGCCGATGCTGGGTGCCACGAAACCGCCGATCATCCGCAACAAAGTGGTCTTGCCGCAGCCCGATGGGCCCAGGATGGCGAAGAAATCGCCGCTCTCTATGTCGAGGTCGAGCGGTCGAACCGCCATGACGGGGCCGAAGGACCTGGACAGGTTTCTGAGCCGCACCAGGGGTTGCGCCACTTGTGATTCCACCTCGACCTTCACCGGATTTGCGGTCGTTGTCATATCACCCCGCGAAAACGCCGTCGGGAATGCCCTGGGTCCCGGTCTCGATCGCGAACAGCCCGCCGGCCAAGGGCGTTTCGGCCAGGCGCGATTCACTTACTCCGTAGCGCACGGTGGTGACATAGAGCGTTCGGAGCGATGCGCCACCGAAGATGCAGCTCGTCACCCGGTCGCAAGGCAATTGGACAATGCGATCGACCGACCCGTCCGGGGCGTAGCGGATGACGCAGCCCCCGTCCCAGCGGCAATTCCACAAATAACCCTGAACATCGATGGTCGATCCGTCGGGGTAGCCGGGCTGGCCGGCGCCACCGGTGGCGGCGAACATCCGCCGATTCTTGACCGCACCCGCCTCGGGATCGAAGTCATAGGCGTAAATGCCCTTGGGCGTGTCGGCGAAATAGAAAATGCGATCGTCCGGGCTCCAGGCGAAAGTGTTGCAAATGGCGAACGGCCCGTCGATCTCGCTCGTTCGGCCGTCGGCCTCGATCCGGTAGAGGGCGCCGCTTGTCTCCGTGATCGGGATTTCGCTGGTATCGGGCGCAAAATTGTTTTGCATGGTCCCATACCAGAAACGGCCCTGGCGGTCGCATTTGCCGTCGTTGCCGCGGTTGCGAGGTTTGGACTTTTCCGGTTCGACGAAGCGCTGAATCCGCCCGGTCGGGGGGTCGAAAAAATCGATCCCGGTCTGGGTGGCGATGATAAGCCCGCCTCGGACGCGCGGTGCCATCGTCGTCACCATTTCCGGCATGTCCCAAATGCGATGCGCCGACGTTCCGGGATGATAACGATGGATGCGCTTGGCGGGCACGTCGGTCCAATAGAGCGCACCCTCGGCGGCGTCCCAGCTTGGCCCTTCGCCGAGCGAACATCGGCAATCCAGCACGCATTCGACCAAGGCCATGGAACCCGCCCCCAAAGGATCGACGGATTTGACACGGGCTTGATGGGGCTGTCAATTACGCCCCGATCTTGCGAGGAAATCCATGGCTGATGGCGACGATGCGATCGTGTTGCGAAGCGGCTCGACATTTGCGCGGCTCCTGCCGGCGCTCGGCGGGTCGGTGGCGGAATTCTATTCCGAGGATCGCGGACCGCGGATCGATTGGTTCCGCCGGGCCAGCGCCCAATCCCTGGCCAAAGGGCGATATCCTCGGCATGGCCCATTTCCCGCTGGTGCCGTTCTCGGGGCGCATCCGCGACGCGATTCTGAATTTCCGGGGCCGCATCTATTCGCTAAATCCTAACGTGCCCTGGGAGAAAAACGCCCTGCACGGGAATGGCTGGCAAGGCCCATGGTGTGTCCTCTCCCGCGCCGACAGGAGCGCCGAGCTCGAGTTACGTCACGACGGCTCATCCTGGCCTTGGCCCATTCGCGCGACGCAAAGCTTCGCGATCGAGAATCACTGCCTTACCATAAGAATCACGCTCACCAACGAAAGCGGCGAATTGATGCCGGCCGGCATCGGCCTGCACCCGTGGTTTCCGGCGGGCGTGGACACGCACCTCACCGCGCGCTGCGGCCAAGTGTGGGAGGTCGACGCGGGCAATCTGTTCGCGCGCGTATCGGCGGTCCCGCCGCGCTGGGACTTCTCGGAAGGCCGCAAGATCGAAGGCACCAATCTGGTCAACGGCTTCACCGGATGGGACGGGCGCGCGTCGATCGAGTGGCCGGAACTCCGCGCCAAGCTTTCGATCGAGGCTTCGGCCACGCTCGGCCATGTGGTGATCTATACGCCCCCGGGCCAGCCCTATTTCTGCGTCGAGCCGGTCAGCCATTCGGTAGAGCCCTTCAATCTCGAGGCGCGAGGGGTACCCGGCACCGGCACCGTGGTGCTGGAACCCGGCGCAACGCTGTCGGGCCACGCGCGATTTGCCGGGGCGATCGTTGCCTAATTCTTCCGGTCGAAGATTTCGCCCAGATCCAGCGCCGTCTTGAACGCCGTGTAGCCGGAATCGACCACATGCACGCCCCCCGTCATGTACCGCGCGCGGTCGCTGGCCAGGAAGGCGGCGAATTCGGCGATGTCCTCGGGCTCCAGGATCGGCATCAGATGCAGAGCCTCGGCCTTGCGCCTCTCTTCGGGCACGTCCAGGAACACCTTCTGATGGGGCGTGTTGACAAAGCCGGGGCAGATCGCGTTGACGCGGATGCCGTCCGGCGACAACCCCGCCGCCATCGAGCGCGTCATCGCCACCACGCCGCCCTTGGCGGCGGTATAGGCGTCGATCCCGGCCTGGCCGATCAGCGCATCGACGGTCGCGGTCAGGATGATCGAGCCCGATTTGCGTTCCAGCATCCGCTGGGCCACGTATTTCGCGGTCAAATAGGTTCCGGTCAGGCAGAGTGTTTGGATCTCGTGCCAGATTTCCTCCGGCAATTCGGTGATGCGCCGATCCCGTTCATTGATGAGCGGCACCGAGACCGCGTTGTGGAACAACACGTCCACGCGCCCGAAGGCCTCGATCGTTCGGGCGACCATCGCCTGGACCGAGGCGGATTGGCGCACATCGACGGGCAGGTAGAGCGCCTCGCCACCAGTCGCGCGAATTTCGGCCACCACTGCTTCTCCCGTCGGACTCAGATCGGCGACGATCACCCTGGCGCCCTCGCGGGCCATGATCCTGGCGCCCGCCCGCCCGATCCCCGAGGCGGCACCGGTGATGATCGCGACTTTACCCGTTAGCATCGCCATTTGGCGTTTCTCCCTGTTCTCTTGTCTTGCGATTTGACTCGGCCGCCGCCGAAAGGTTCAATTCCACCCCACGCAAGTATGGCGGAACCAATTCCAGGGTTCAATCGATGCCGCGCGATCCCCGACACGACATCCTGTTCGAGCCCATCCGGATCGGCCCGAAGCTCCTCAAGAACCGGTTCTTCCAGGTGCCGCAATGCACCGGCGCCGGAATGCGCTATCCCGGCGCCAATGCCCGCCACCGCGAAGTCAAGGCCGAGGGTGGCTGGGCCGGGATCTGTACCGAGGCCACCTCCATCCATCCCGAATCCGACCAGACCACATCGACCGTCAGCAGCATCTGGGACGAGGGCGATATCATCAACCATCGCCACATGGTGGAGGCCGTGCATCGCTTCGGCGCGCTCGCCGGGATCGAGCTCTTTTATGCCGCCGGGCTTGGCGACAATTTCGGGACCCGCTACGTGCCGACCGCCATGCACCAGTTCCAATCGCCCTGGATGCCGCATTCTTACACTTATCCCGCCGATATCGCCGATCTGAAGCGTGTGATCGCCATGCATGGCGATGCAGCGAAGCGCGCCGTCGATGCCGGCTTCGACATTCTCTATCTGCATGGCACCCACGGCACCTTCCCGGTCCAGGCCCTGTCGCGCCATTTCAACCGGCGCTTGGACGGCTATGGCGGCTCCTTCACCAATCGCGCGCGGCTGTGGATCGAGATCCTGGAAGCGATGCGCGAGGCGGGCGGCGGGCAATGCGCGATCGCCAATCGCATCTCGATCGACCAGCTCTCCGGCCCGCAAGGCGTGGAGGCCGGCGACGAGGGCTTGGCCTTCGTCGAGCTGGCGACGGCCCTTGGCCTCGTCGATCTGTGGGATGTGAATGTGAGCAGCCTGCAGGAATGGGGCGAGGATGCAGGGGCCTCACGCTTCCATAAATCGAACCATCAATCGCCCTGGACGCGCGAGGTCCGCGCCATCGCCAAGGCGCCGGTCGTCACCGTCGGTCGCTTCACCGACCCCGACGAGATGGTGCGGGTGATCAAATCCGGGCAATGCGACATCATCGGCTGCGCGCGCCCCTCGATCGCCGACCCGTTCCTGCCCTTGAAGGTGGACGAGGGCAGGATCGAGGATATCCGCGAATGCATCGGCTGCAACCAGTGCATCGCCCGCTTCGAGCGCAACGTCACCATCGTCTGCACCCAGAACCCGACCGCGCTGGAGGAGTATCGGCGTGGCTGGCATCCGGAGCGGGTCGAAGCCACGAACGCGCCCTGCCGGGTAGCGGTCCTCGGCGCCGGGCCGGCCGGGCTCGAATGCGCGTTGACGCTGGGAAGGCGCGGCTTCGAGGTCGAGCTCTTGGAGGGGAAGGCGCATCTGGGCGGGCATCTGGCCGAGATCGTGCGCCTGCCGGGCCTGGCCGAATGGAACCGCGTCATCACCTGGCGCGAGACGCAATTGGCGAAGCTCCCCAACGTCCAGATCCGGCGCGGGCTTGGACAAGTCACCGCGGATGATCTCATGGAGTTCGGCGCCGCCCGCATCGTGCTCGCGACCGGCGCTAACTGGGCAGGCGACGGCACCGGCCCGGTTGGACCAGACCCAATTCCGGGCGTCGATGCCGTCCTGCCGGAATTCGCCACACCCGAGCAGGTCTTTGCCGGCAAGACCTTGGGCAAGGATGTGATTGTGCTCGACAGCGAGGGCTATTTCATGGGCGTGAGTTTGGCCGAGATGTTGGCCGATCGCGGCCACAAGGTGACCATCCTCAGCCTGTTCGAACGCGTCGCCCCCTACACCGATTTGACGCTGGAGGGACCCAATCTCCGGCGCATGGCGCGCGAGAAGGGGATCGGCGAGGTGGTCGCCCATTGGGTGGAGCAGGTGGTGGTGGGCGCGGGCAGGGTGAATGTCCTGGCCTTCGATCTCTATCGTGACGGCTCGCGCCGCACGACCGATCCGGTCAAGGGCGAATTGCCGCGTCGGGCCGGAACCGCGATCACAAGATTGCCCTGCGACAGCGTAATCCTATGCACCTCGCGCCGATCGAACGATGAAATGTTTCGCGCGCTCGACGCCAGGCGCCAGGAATGGGCCGAGCACGGATTGGCGAGCGTCTCGCGCGCCGGCGATTGCCTGGCGCCGCGCTATCTGGCCGATGCCGTCTTCGATGGCCATCGCATCGCCCGCGAATTCGACCAGGATGATCCCGAACGGCCGCTGGCGATGATTCGCGAGCGCGCCATCTGGGGCGCCCGGAACATTCCTGAACTCGGCGATCCGGTGCGGTGAATTTCGGCGATTTCGATTTCGATATCGGTGACAGTGCACTTAAGGCCACCTCTAAAAACCCGATATTTTGAGCGGATTTTTGCGGCGGCGATGGGATGAGGTTGTTTTTGACAGGGGTTCTTCCGCCATTTTCTATTTTTTTATGCGGCGTGCAACCGCTTTTTCCCGCTTCCGGCGCTATGCCAGCGCAGGTCGGGCGAGGA
>CAZIUB010000106.1:0-43280 GCA_964542425.1 uncultured Rhodospirillaceae bacterium
GGCTCAACCGCTGCCGAAGGCTCGCCAAGGATTGGGAGAACCTCAATCGAAAAGCCCTCGCGTTCCTACGCCTCGCATCCATCCGACTCATGCTTCGAAAACTATGCAATCCCGCTTGATGTTTCCGGACAGACTCTAAGGGATTCATGTGTCGGAACCATACCACTAGGTTGCCAATGTGCCTGGACAGAAGCCGCCAATATGGACATGAGCCAAACCAACTGGCATCCGATCGAGACCGACGCGCTATCGCTGGTGGCCTTGCCGCCTTCGGCCTTGCGCGCGCTGATCGAGAATGACATCGAGGCAGCAGCGCGCCTTTGCGGCCTCGATTTCCGCGATTCCTGGGTCGAATCCCGAGACGCGCTGGAAATGCGGCTCGCCGATCTTGAAGCCGATTCCGAATTCCAGCCCTGGTCGCTGCGGGCCATCGCGCGAAAGAATGATCGACGCGTGATTGGCCATATCGGCTGCCATGCCAAGCCGGGTGGCGAGTATTCGGCCTTCCTGCGCCCGATGGGGCTAGAATTCGGCTACACCATCTTTGCCCCCTATCGCCGGCGGGGCCTGGCCTACGAGGCGGCCCGTGCGCTGATGCACTGGGCGCTTGGCCAAGGTGTCAGCCATTTCATCCTGTCGATCGGGCCGGCGAACGCTCCCTCGCTGGCGCTCGCCCACAAGCTGGGCTTTCGCAAGGTCGGCAGCCATATCGACGACAAGGACGGGCCCGAGGACATCCTGGAATTGCGGCCGGGAAAGTAGCCCCGGCAGTCGTGGGTCCGCTCGTCAACCGGTCTTGAATTCGTTAATCGCGACCCCAAGTAACAGAGCGGAATAGCCGGACATGCCCCATCGGGGTGTCCTGAAACGAGGCTCGCTCGAAAGGAGGGGCTGGTTGCAAATGACACGCTTGTCGCTGTTCAATTCGCCGCTGCTGCTGGGTTTCGATCATTTCGAGCGCATGCTGGAGCGCGTATCCAAGGCCGGCGCGGAAGGGTACCCGCCCTACAACGTCGAACAGGTGGCCGAAAATCATCTGCGCATCATGCTGGCGGTCGCGGGTTTCGCGATCGAGGAACTCGAGATCCAAATCGAGAACAGCCAATTGACCGTGCGCGGCCGGCAGAAGGACGATCCGGAGCGGGTCTATCTGCATCGCGGCATCGCAGCGCGCCAGTTCCAGCGCGGCTTCGTGCTCGCCGAAGGTATCGAAGTGACGGGGGCCAGCCTGGACAATGGCTTGCTGGCCATCGATCTGAAGCGACCCGAGATGAGCCCCAAGACGCGCTCGATTCCCATCGGAAGGCGCGCCAATCCCAGGCCCGAGGGCGCGGTTCCGATCAAGACCGGCGCCGTGAATGGATAATACCGTTTGGCAATAGGAATGAAATGAACAGGTCCAGCACAAGTCTCGAAAGATTGCGGCGCATCACCGCGCAGGAGCTTCTGGCGCTGGGGCTGGAGCACATCGCCTATGTGCGGCCGGTCACGATCGATGGCGGAACGGCGGTCGCGATCTTCGCCGCCAACGGCAAGCAGATCGCGCTCGCTCCCGATCTGGGCGCGGCATTCGCCGCCGCCTGGGAGAACGGCCTCGCGCCGGTGACGGTGCATTGAAAAAATGCGTTTGCGCATGATCCAGCCGGATTGAAAAATCGGGGTCAGAGTCCGATTGTTGTTAATCCCACTCTGACCCCGATTATCCCTGACCCCGATTGTCTCAGTGCATTGTCACCGAAATTATCAGGCGGCGTGGCTTTGCTGGGAATCGGTCAGCAGGGCATAGAGGGCGTCGGCTTCGTCGGCGCCGCGCAACTTCTCGCACACGCTTTTGTCGCGCAACAGCCGGCTGACCCGAGCCAGCGCCTTCAAGTGATCGGCGCCGGCCCCCTCGGGCGCCAACAGCAAGAACACCAGATCGACCGGCTGATCGTCGATGGAATTGAAATCGACGCCCTCGTCGAGGCGCGCGAACAAGCCGAACAATTCCTTGATTTCGGGCAATTTGCCGTGGGGAATGGCGATGCCGCCGCCGATCCCGGTGGTGCCCAGACGCTCGCGCTCCAGGAGCACGTCGAAAATCGCGCGCTCGTGCAAGCCGGTCAGTTCGGCGGCGCGCCTGGCCAATTCCTGCAGGATGTACTTCTTGCTCGGCGCCTTCACGCGCGCCATGACGCGCGCCGGCGTGATCAGGTCTTCCATTTCCATCGGTTCAAACCCCGGAGATTGGCGTCGCCCACAATGCGCGGCGGCCGGCCGCTTTATTCCGCCGCCTGATCGGCGCCGGCCTGGCCGCCCAGGCGCGGATCGACCCAGCCGATATTGCCGTCGTTGCGTCGGTAGACCATGTTGAACCCGCCATGCGCGCTGTTGATGAACATCATCGCCTTCTGATCCGATAAATCCAGCCGCATCACCGCCTCGCCGACCGTTAGGGTGGGAATATCCGTCCGCATCTCGGCGATGACCGCCGGGGCATTCCCGTCCAGCTCGCCCAATTCCGGCTCCTCCGCCGCTTCCTCGCGCTCGGCAGCCAGAATGTATTGCCGGGCCCGGACCGATTCGCGGGCCTGGCGACGATGGTCGCGCAGCCGCCGCTTGTAGCGGCGCAGCCTCTTGGCCAGATGCTCGCACGCCTGATCGAAGGCGCCATAGGCCTGATCGGCGATCGCCTCCGATTGCACCAGAATGCCGCGCCCGACATGCACGAACATCGCGACCTCGAACAGATGGTTCTGTTTCGAGACCGTGACACTGGCCTCGATCGCGTCGCCGAAATACTTGCCGAGCACGCCCTCCAGGTTGCTGGCGATATGCGCCTTCAAGGCATCGCCTACATCGATGTTCTTGCCCTTGACGGTCAGGTTCATCGGCATGGTCCAAGAGACGGGGTTCGAGATCGAGCACACGAATCGCGGCCCCCTTTCCCGACCCTCCCGGTGCCGACTTTCGAAAATGCGCGATTCATGAAAACGCTCCGGCGCATCCACGAAAGTCGGGCCACATGCCACCATATGATGAGTCGCCCGCCCGGCGGGTGTTGGCGGGGTCATTTGACTCGAACCATCCATCAGCGACGGCGGGTACTGGACCAACTTTCGAATATGCGCGATTCATGAAAACGCTCCGGCGCATCCAGGAAAGTCTGGCCGCATGCCACAATAAGATAGTATCCGCCGGCCGGCACCCGAGGAGCCATTTGCTGGCATCACCCAGTCGCACGAATGCGGGTATGGGTGCGGCGGGCGGCGGGCGGCGGGCGGCGGGCGGCGACCATAGGAACCGGCCCGAAAGGTGTCAAGCAAGGCCATCGCCAATGATGTGGCCTCATTCACGCCAAACGCAAGGTCTTCTCGCGACGGCGTTGCAACGACGACGGGATTTTCAATGATTCCCTATATTTAGCCACGGTCCGGCGGGCGATGTCGACGCCATTGGATTTGAGAATCGCGACCAATTGATCGTCGGAAAGGATGGCGCTCGACGCCTCCGCCGCGATCAAATCCCTGATTCGGGAGCGCACCGCCTCGGCCGAATGGCTGAGCGCTCCGTCCGCGCCATGAATGGCGGCGCTGAAGAAGTAGCGCAACTCGAACACCCCGCGCGCCGTGGCCATGAATTTGTTGGCGGTGACGCGGCTGACCGTGCTCTCGTGCATCTCGATCGCGTCGGCGATGTCGCGCCTGGTCAGCGGGCGCAGATGCCGAACGCCATGGGCGAAAAAGGCCTCCTGCTGGCGCACGATCTCGGTTGCCACCTTGAGGATGGTGGTGGAGCGCTGGTGCAGGGTCTTGACCAGCCAATTGGCGGCCGACAGGCGCTCGCTCAGATAGTCGCGAACCTCTTTCTTCTTGGCCTTGGCGCCGACCAGCGACAGATAATCGTGATTAACGAGGATTCGGGGCAGGGTCTCGGGATTGAGTTCGACCGACCACAGGGCATCGTCGCGACGCTGAACCAGGATGTCGGGCTGGATCGCCTGCACCTCGGCCTTGTCGAAGGCATAGCCGGGGCGCGGGTTGAGAGCGCGGATTTCCGCCGCCATGTCCGCCAGATCCTCGGAATCCACGCCGCAGATCCGCATCAGTTGCCCGCGATCGTGCCTGGCCAGCAGGTCCAGATGATCCAGGAGTGCTTGCATCGCCGGATCGAGCCGGTCCAGTTCCCGCAATTGGAGGGCCAGGCATTCGGCGAGGTTGCGCGCGCACACCCCGATCGGATCCAGGCGCTGCAATTTTCCGAGCACGGACGCGACCAGTTCCAGCGGGCAGTTCAGGCGCAGGGCCACCTCCGCGATCTCGCCCACGACGTAACCCGCATCATCGACCATGTCGATGATCCGCAAGGCGATCAGCCGTTCGGTCGGATCGGCGATTTCCAATCCCATCTGGGATATCAGATGCTCGCGCAAAGTCGGCGCCCTCGTCAGCTCGGATTCGAAATCCGAACCGCCGTCGGGGAAGTCGCCACGCCCGGCGCCGGATTTCCAGCCGGCCTGGCTCGAATCCCGCCCGACCGCCATCTCGCCGTCGCGCTCGCCGTATTCGTTGTCGTAATCGGTGTCCAGCGGCGAGCTCGAGCGATCGGTCATCACCTCGCGGTCGGAATAGTCCTTGGCATCGAGAAGCGATTCCTCGCCTTCGGGCGCGCCGCCCTCCATGTCCCCTTGTGCCTCGCCGGAAGACGCGGCTCCGCCCTCGGCGCCGCTATCATCGGCCCGTTCCAGAAGGGGATTGCGCTCCACCTCCTCCGCGACGAAGGCCGCAAGGTCCTGGTTCGACAATTCCAGCAGCTTGATTGCCTGCTGCAATTGCGGCGTCATGACCAGGGACTGCGCCTGGCGGAGGTCTAATCTTTGCGAGATGGCCATTTCGGCCCCAATGCTAAAGAGAGAACCTTTCGCCAAGGTAAACGCGCCGCACCGCCGGATCGGCCACGATTTCCGCGGGCGAACCCTCGCGCAGCACGCTGCCCTCGTGCAGGATATAGGCCCGATCGACAATGTCGAGGGTGTCGCGGACATTGTGATCGGTGATCAGAACCCCGATTCCACGGTCCTTGAGGTGGGAAACCAGGTCGCGGATCTCCCCCACCGCGATCGGGTCGATGCCGGCCAGCGGCTCGTCCAGCAGGATATAGCCGGGATCGCCGGCCAGGCAACGCGCGATCTCGACCCGGCGCCGCTCGCCCCCGGACAGCGCCACCGCCGGCACTTCGGCCAAATGCGCGATCGAGAATTCCCGCAGCAGGTGATCGAGACGGCTCTTCCGCTGGCCCTCGTCGGCGAGCGTCACCTCGAGCACGGTGCGGATGTTGTCGGCGACGTTCATGCCGCGAAAGACCGAGCTCTCCTGCGGCAGATAGCCGATTCCGGCCCGCGCGCGCAGGTACATGGGCAGATCGGTCACATCCTCGCCATCGAGGTAGATGGCGCCGGAATCCGCCGCCGCCAGCCCGGTCATGATGTAAAAGCAAGTGGTCTTGCCGGCGCCATTGGGGCCGAGCAGGCCCACGGCCTCGCCGCGCCTGACGCCGATGGTCACGTCGCGCAGCACCGGGCGCTTGCGAAAATTCTTGCACAGATTGTAGGCGACCAGGCCCTCGATCTCGGCCGGTACGATCTCCAGCCCGTCAACGTTGACGATGGTCGCCGGGGCGGTCGCCGGGGCGCCCGATCCGTTGCCCGCCTGCTTGCGCATCCTGGCGCCACTCCTCATTGCTGGACCGTCGCCGGGCTCGCTTCTTCCTCTTTGGGTTTGATCACCGTGTGCACGCGCCCGTCGCTGGTGCCCTCGGCCAGGATCCGGCTGATGTCCTTCTTCAGATCGAGTTCCGCCTTGCCGCCCTCGTAGCGGTTGCCGTCGTCGTGGATGATCACATTGCCGGTCAGGATCGCGATCTCGGTCGACGGCCGATAGGCGAGCTTGTCGGAAAACGCCGTCTGCTTGCCCTTGTCGATGCGGACCTTCCCGGTCGCGTCCATCTGGTGCATCTTCTTCTTGCCGTCGGCCTCGCGCCGGAAATAGCCGATGGCGTGGTTGGCGTGGATCGTGGTCTTGCCCTGCACGATCACCACGTCGCCCTTGGCGATGACCACTTCGGGATCGCGCCAATATTCGAGCTGGTCGCGCGCGGTCACAACCTCGTCCTCGGTCACGGTCTTGAGCGCCTTGCCGGTCAGGACCATGACCTTGGTCTTGGCGTCGTAGTCGGCGATGTCGCCGTATGAGGTCGAGGTCGAGGTCTTGACCGTGACGTTGCCTTCGGCGACCCAACGCGCGATCTTGTCGTCGAGGCCGAAATACGCGGTCAGGATGTCGCCCTGGACGCTGCTCTCGCCTTGGATGGCAAGGGCGTTGCCCCGCGCGATATAGATGCGCTCATCCTTGCGCCATTCGATGCCGTTCTCGGCCGAGATCTCGATCGGCTTGCCGGAATCGTCGAACCCGAAATCGTTGTCGGCGGGCGCGCCCGCGCCTTCGGCCGGCGCGCTCGAGACCGGCGCCTCCGCCGCCGAGGCCGCGGTGGTCGCGGGGGTCGCGGTGGCGTTTCCGCTGGCTTCCTGGGCCGGCGTCGGATGGGGCCACAGCATCGCGGCCAGCGCGAAAAATGCGATCCTAATGCCAACTTTCGAAAATGCGCGATCCATGAAATGTCCCGATGCTGCCAGGAAAGTTGGCACATAGGACCAAATAGATGGTACCCGCCGGCGTGAATGGGCGCGGTCAAATTGTCGAATCAGCCGTCCGAGACGGCGGATACTGGCCGCGCGCAATGCCGGATTCATTGTTTCCGCCCAGTTTCCGTTTCCGAGCCACCATAGAGCTTCAAGAAGGCGCGCCCGGTGAATTGCACCACGCGGCCGTCATCCAGGATGCGGAAGCCCTCGGCAATCAGTTCTCCGTCGCGGTTCTGGCCTTCGACCGGCGATTGGCCGCTGGCGATCTTGGTCTCGAGGTCGATCTCGGCCGTTTCGGTCTCGAAGGAGAGGCCGCTGTCGTGCAACAGATGCACCTGGCCCTCCAATGTGACCCTGTCTTCAGCGCGATCCAAGAGACCCCGATCGGCCCTGATGGCGACATAGGCGCCACCGGAAAGAATGATGTCGGCCGAAGGCTTGACCAGGGAAATGCGTTTGGAATCGCCTTGCGGGTGCGAAGCGGATTCCGCCAGGATCGTGTAGGGGCGCCCACGATCGTCCTTGCCGTCGAACTTTACCCGATCGACGGTGACCGGCGCGTCGGAATTCGTGGCCGCCTGGACCGTCTCGGGCGCGATCATCCGATCACGCGAATGCGCCCACCACCAATAAACGATATAGGCGACGATCGCCGCCGCCACCAGCGGCAACACAAACTTGAGGGTCGCGATTCCGAAATGGGCGCGCCGGATGCGCGGCCGCGACATGCCGGCCCGCCCGGCGCCCGGGCTGGAAACGAGGCCGGTGGCTTGCAAATTCATGTCAGGCGACGCCCGAGCGCAGGCAATCGTGCAGTCGAACGATGCCGACCGGCCGCTCGCCCTCGATCACGAACAGCGAGGTGATCGACCGCTCGTTCATGACGTGTAGCGCCTCGGCGGCGAGTGCCCCTTTGCGGATGGTGCGCGGCGAGGCGGTCATCACCTCCACCACCGGCCGGCGCAACAGATCGGGATCCATGTGGCGGCGCAAATCGCCGTCGGTGACGATGCCGACCAGCCGGCCCTCTTCGTCGATGACCCCGACGCAGCCGAAAGTCTTGGTGCTCATTTCCAGGATCGCATCGGCCATCACCGCCTTGCGATCGATCAGTGGCAGTTCCTTGCCGACATGCATGAGGTCGGCGACCCGAACCAGGCGCTGGCCCAACCTGCCGCCGGGATGAAGTTGGTGGAAATCCTCGACCGAAAATCCGCGGCGCTCCAACAGCGCCACCGACAGCGCATCGCCCAACGCCAGCATCATGGTGGTGGACGTGGTCGGCGCCAATCCGATGAGGCCCGCCTCGCCGACCGGCGCCAACAGCAGGAGCGCATCGGCCGCGGTCCCCAGCGCGCTCTCCGCCTTGGCGGTGATGCCGATCAAGGGGATCGACCAACGGCGGGTGAAGTTGATGATGTCCGCCAGTTCGGTGGTTTCCCCGGAATTGGAGAGCGCGATCACGGCGTCGCCCGCGGTCACCATGCCGAGATCGCCATGGCTTGCTTCGGCCGGGTGGACGAATTGCGCCGGCGTGCCGGTCGAGGCCAAGGTGGCGGCGATCTTGCGGGCGATGTGGCCGCTCTTGCCCATGCCGGTGACGATGACCCGGCCACTGACCTTGAACAGCAAATCCAGGGCCCGGTTCACATGTCCCCGATCGAGCGTCTCGGACAATTGCCGCAGCGCCTCGGCCTCGTGACCCAGCACACGCCGGACCGAGGCCAGCACATCCGTGCCTGGCCCGGCACCGCCGATTTTCGTGACTTTCTGGGCCCCGCTCGGTGAAGGACTGGTCAAGTGCCCGCTCCGCGATGGAAGTTGGCCGGACCATAGCGCGGCGATGGAACAAAATCCAGTTCGCCGTGCGGCGCCGGCTTCAGGACTCGCCGTGGCTGATGGAGGCTTGGCCAATATGACCCCGCCCATTCACGCCGGCCGGTACCATCATTTGGTGACATGTGGCCCGACTTTCGTGGCGGCATGGGAGCGTTTCATGGATCACGCTTCCTCGAAAGTCGGCCCGGCACCCGCCCTCGCCGATGGATGGATCGGGCCAATTGACCCGGCCGATTCACGCCGGCGGGCGACTCATCAATTGGTAACGTGTGTCAACTTTCGTGGACGCATCGAAACGTTTCATGGATCACGCTTTTCCGAAAGTTGGCCCAGTACCTGCCGTCGCCGATGGATGGTTCGAGCCAGATGACTTCGCCCATTCACGCCGGCGGGCGACTCATCAATTGGTAACGTGCGGCCCGACTTTCGTGGACGCATCGAAACGTTTCATGGATCACGCTTTTCCGAAAGTTGGCACTGGTTCAATGATCGAAGATGTCGGGTTCGGCCCAGCCCAGGCAATCCAGTTCGACGCGCACCGGCAGGAAATCGAAGCAGGCGCGCGCGAGTTCCGTACGGCCTTCGCGGGCCAGCGCGTGATCCAGCTTGGCCATCAATTGGTGCAGGTGCAAGACATCGGTGGCGGCGTACTTCTGTTGTTCGGCGGTCAGTTCCTCGGCGCCCCAATCCGAGGTTTGCTGCTGCTTGGACAACTCGATTCCGAGCATTTCCTTGCACAGATCCTTGAGCCCGTGCCGGTCGGTGAAGGTGCGCACCATCTTGGCGGCGATCTTGGTGCAATAGACCGGCCGGCAATCGGCGTCGAGCCAGACCCTCAGCGCCGCCAAATCAAAACGCGCGAAATGGAACAGCTTCAGGACGTTCCGATCGGCGAGCAGCCTGGCTAGATTGGGCGCCGAATGAGTTCGGCCCGGTCCCAGGCGAGGCACGCGAACCAGATGGCAGCGACCGTCGCCGGCGGACAATTGCACCAGGCACAACCGGTCGCGTATTGGGTTCAATCCCATGGTCTCGGTGTCGATCGCCACCACCTCGCCCAGATCGACGCCGGCCGGCAGGTCGCCCTGATGCACGATGATGGTCATGGCCAAGATTGCTCCGCTTCTCGATCGCCGCGCCTAGTACCCGCCGTCGATGATCGCTGATTCAGCAGTGTTACTCCGCCAGTACAGGCCGGCGGGGACTATCGTTTTGTACCATGCGGTCCGACTTTCGTGGAAGCATGGGAGCGATTCATGGATCACGCTATTTTCCGAAAGTTGGCCCAGTACCCGCCGTCGCCGATGGATGGTTCGAGCCAGATGACTTCGCCCATTCACGCCGGCGGGTACTATCAATTGGTAACGTGTGCCAACTTTCGTGGACGCATCGAAACGTTTCATGGATCACGCTTTTCCGAAAGTTGGCACTGGGCCGATGGGCGCCCTTGCGTGCGGCACTCGTGCTCGATGATGGTGCCCAGGAGAAGACTCGAACTTCCACGGGTTGCCCCACAGGTACCTGAAACCTGCGCGTCTGCCAATTTCGCCACCTGGGCGCCGAACGGATGGTCCGAGCCTGGCAACGGCGGGCGGACCTAGCGGCGCGGCGCATATTGTCCGGAACCGACCCAAAGTCAATCTTCATCTCAGCCGGTTTACAAAGCCAACGCCGCACGCCAAATGTAGCACCTCGAGATCGCGCCCGAATTGGGCAAGAGCGGGAGGCATCCATGTCCTTGGCCACGGTTTTCGGTGGGTCTGGTTTTATCGGACGCTATGTCGTGGCCGCCCTGGCGGCGCGCGGCTGGGCGATCAATGTGGCGGTTCGCCGCCCCGATCAGGCGCTGTTCCTCAAGACCGCCGGAACCGTTGGCCAGGTGACGCCGATCGCGGCCAACGTCCGCGACCGGGCTTCGATCGAGCGGGCGGTGGCGGGTGCCGAGGCGGTGATCAACCTGGTCGGCATCCTTTATCAATCCGGACCCCAGCGCTTCCAGGCGGTTCACGCCGAAGGTGCCGGGCAAGTCGGCGCGGCGGCGGCAAGGGCCGGCGCCAAGCATCTGGTTCATGTCTCGGCGATCGGCGCCGATCAGACATCGCCATCGCTTTATGCCCGCAGCAAGGCCGAGGGCGAGTCGCGTGTACGCGCGGCCTTCCCCGAAGCGGTCATCCTGCGACCATCGATCGTGTTCGGGCCGGAGGATGATTTCTTCAACCGCTTCGCGCGCATGGCCCGGATTTCGCCCTTCCTGCCGCTGATCGGGGGCGGACATACGCGCTTTCAGCCGGTCTATGTCGGCGATGTCGCCGATGCCGTGTTGGCGGTTCTGGAACGCTGGGATCGCCGGGGCAAGACCTTTGAACTGGCCGGACCCGCGATCTACACCTTCGAGGAATTGCTGCGCCTGATGCTGAAAGAGACCAGGCAGCGCCGCTTGCTATTGCCCCTTCCCTTTGCCCTGGCCAGCTTGCAGGCGGCTCTGCTGGAATGGCTACCGGTGCCGCCCTTGACCGTCGACCAGGTACGCTTGCTGCGCCGCGACAACGTCGCCACGCCAAACCAGCCAGGCCTCGCCCAGCTCGGGATCGAACCCAGGCCGGTCGAACTCGTCCTGCCCACCTATCTGGACCAGTACCGCCCACGCGGCTACTACGAGCGCAAGTGATGCGTGCTTTTCATGACTTGCGTGTTCAGCAGCCCGGCCCGCCTGACACCGTGAAGTAGTACAGAATCAAGATTCCCGCGACCAACCGGTAGAACACGAAAGGACCGAAACCGGCGCGCCGCATCCAATACATCATGAATGCGATCGCCAGGAATCCGGCCAAGGCCGAGACCATCATCATCAACAGCGCCGCTTGCAGCACGGCAAGATCGCCCGTCGACACCAATTGCCAGCCCTTGTAAAGGCCGGCGGCCGCAATCGTGGGGATCGAGAGCAGGAACGAGAAACGGGCGGCATCGGGCCGCTCATAGCCCAGGAAACGAGCCATGGTCATGGTGACACCGGACCTGCTGGTGCCGGGGATGAAGGCCAAACACTGGAACAATCCGATCGCCAAGGCGTGGCCGTAGCTCAAGTGTTCGACCCGGCGAACCGTCACACTGATCCGGTCGGCGGCGAACAGCAGCAGACCGAAACCGATCAGGCAGACGCCGATGATCGTGGGCGAACGCAGGGCTTCGCCAACCCAACGATCGAGAACAAATCCGACCACCAACGCCGGCAAGGCGCCGATCAGCAAGAGCCAGAACAGGTGCGTGCGCGGATCGCGTTTTCGCTGGAGCAGCTTGCCAAAGCCCTGAATCAGGCTGATTGCGTCGCGCCAGAAATAGACCAGGACCGCCAGCAGCGTGCCGACATGGGCGGCCACGTCCATGGTCAGGCCCTGGTCCGACCAGCAAAAGAGTTGCGGAACCAGGATCAGATGGCCAGACGATGAAATTGGCAGGAATTCAGTCACGCCTTGGACGACAGCGAGAATCAAGATGTCGATGTTAGGCAATCCAGAATCCCCTATACGCCGCAGCCTGCTTATACCATGCAGGAGTCGGATGGTTCCAGGTCGTGAATTAGTACTGAAATAGGACTAAATAATCCTTCACGGTCCAAAATTCTCCAGATGTCAAAGGAAATCAGGATTCATTCGCTAATTTAGGACAGCAATATTGCTAGTTAATGAAGATTTATCTAGATTTGGTCAATGGAATTTACCTAATATAGGGCAAGGGAGCTCGGCAGGCCGAAGGCTTTCGGGGGCGAGCATGGCAGAGAAACTGCTGAAATTCGTGTCGGTGGACCGGGCGATGCCGGAAAAGCGCCCGGCCCTGGAGCGCAGCCGCGACTTCGACGAGATTTTCGGACCCTATTTGCCTCCGGCGGCGGCGATTCAAGCCAGCCGCTGCTCGCAATGTGGCGTGCCCTTTTGTCAGGTCCATTGCCCGCTCCATAACAACATACCCGATTGGCTGAAACTTACCGCCGAGGGAAGGCTGGAGGAAGCTTACGAAATCGCCGCGGCCACCAATACCTTCCCGGAAATCTGCGGACGCATCTGCCCCCAGGACCGCCTGTGCGAGGGCAACTGCGTGATCGAGCAATCCGGGCATGGCACCGTCACCATCGGCCAGGTCGAACGCTATATCACGGAGACCGCCTGGGAGATGGGCTGGGTCAAGCCGATCCGCCCCAGAAGCGAGCGCCAGCAATCGATCGGCGTCATCGGCGGTGGGCCGGCGGGTCTCGCCGCGGCCGAGGCGCTGCGCCGCCAAGGCTACCAGATCACGGTCTATGACCGCCATGACCGCATCGGGGGCCTGATGATCTATGGCATCCCGAACTTCAAGCTGGAAAAACCGGTGGTGTTGCGCCGGGTCGAGCATCTCGCCGATGGCGGAATCCAATTCGTGACCGAGTTCGAACTTGGCCGCGACGGGAGCCTCGCGGAACTTCGCCGGCGCCACGACGCGATGCTGCTCGCCTTCGGGGTCTATCGGGCGCGCGAATTGGCGGGGCCGGGGAGCGGGCTCGGCCACATCGTGCCCGCCCTTGCGTATTTGACCGCCAGCAATCGCGTGGGCCTCGGCGACCTTGTTCCGGAATTCACCTCGGGCGCGCTCGATGCCAGGGATAAGCGCGTGGTGGTGGTCGGCGGTGGCGACACGGCGATGGATTGCGTGCGCACGGCCGTGCGCCAGGGGGCGCTCTCGGTGCAATGTCTCTATCGCCGGGACCGCCAGAACATGCCGGGATCGCGCCGGGAAGTGGCCCATGCCGAGGAGGAAGGCGTCAAGTTTGTCTGGCAATCCCAGCCCGAGGCCTTCTTGGGCGATGCAAGGGACCGGGTCGCGAAACTGCGCTCGGCGCGCATCCATCTGGGCCTGCCTGACGCGACCGGCAGGCAAACTCCGCGCGTGATCGAGAACGCGCATTTCGACGTCGAGGCCGATCTGGTGATCAAGGCCCTGGGTTTCGATCCCGACAACATCGCGGGCGTCACCGGCGAACCCGCGTTGCGGCTGACCGATTGGGGCACGATCAAGATCGATTGGCGCACCATGATGACCAGCATTCCCGGAATCTTCGCCGCCGGCGATATCGTGCGCGGCGCCTCGCTCGTGGTGTGGGCGATCCGCGACGGTCGCGACGCGGCCAGGGCGATCGATCGTTATCTGGTCCAACGCCAAGGCCAGGCGCTGGCCGCGGAATGAGGAGGCGCGCGACCATGCCCGAATCGGCAACCACGTTCGCCAGCAATTATCCCGCCGAGGCGCGCCGCTTGGCCCAGAACGGCCTCTACGACCCGGCCGACGAGCATGATGCTTGCGGCGTCGGCATGATCGTCGCGATCGACGGCAAGCCCCGGCGCGACGTGGTCGAGCTGGGCATCGAGGCCCTGAAATCGGTTTGGCACCGGGGCGCGGTCGATGCCGACGGCAAGACCGGCGATGGCGCCGGCATTCACGTCCAGATCCCGCACGCCTTCTTCGAGGATTTCATCCGCAAGGCCGGCCAGCTCTTGAGCTCGGAGAAATTCGCCGTCGGCATGGTGTTCCTGCCGCGCACCGACCTCGGCAAGCAGGAGCGCTGCCGGGTCATCGTCGAGCGCGAGATCCTGAATTACGGCTACACCATCTTCGGCTGGCGCCAAGTGCCGGTGAATATCGGCGTCATCGGCGAAAAGGCCAATGCCACGCGGCCGGAAATCGAGCAGATCATGATCTGCAACAACCGCGGCGTTTCCGAGGAGCAATTCGAGACCGATCTTTATCTGATTCGCCGGCGGATCGAGCACGGCGCGGCCGAGGAGGCCATCGGCGATCTTTACATTTGTTCGATGTCCTGCCGCTCGGTCATCTACAAGGGCATGTTCCTGGCCGAGCAACTGACCGCCTTCTATCCCGATCTCGTCGATCCACGCTTCGTTTCCAATTTCGCCATCTATCACCAGCGCTATTCGACCAACACCTTCCCGACCTGGAGCCTGGCCCAGCCGTTTCGGGTCATCGCCCACAACGGCGAGATCAACACCCTCAAGGGCAACGTCAATTGGATGAAGGCGCACGAAACCCGCATGCAATCGTCGGTCTATGGCGAGCGCATGGCCGAGGTGAAGCCGATCATCCAGGCTGGCGGCTCGGATTCGGCGGCACTCGACAACGTGTTCGAGGTGATGACCACCGAGGACCGCCCGCTGCCGATGGTCAAGTGCCTGCTGGTGCCCGACGTGTGGGACGGGCGCGCGGCGATGCCGGAGAGGCACAAGGATCTGTTCAGTTATTGCAATTCGGTGATGGAGCCCTGGGACGGGCCGGCGGCGATCTGCGGCGTTGCCGGCAATTGGGTCATTGCCTTCACCGACCGCAATGGGCTCCGGCCGCTGCGCTTCTCGATTACCGAGGACGGGCTGCTGGTGGCCGGCTCCGAGACCGGCATGGTGCGCCTGGCCGAGGAGCGCGTGCGAAGGCGCGGCCGCCTGGGGCCGGGCGAAATGGTGGCCATCGATCTGGCCGAGGGGCGGCTGCACGACAATCGCCAGATCATGGACCAGCTCGCGGCGACCCGGGATTTCGGCGCCTGGGTCAAGAACATCACGGTCATCGACGATCTCCTGAAGAAGACGCGCGGCGAGCCGGCGCTCTTTGATCGCGACCAGCTGCGCCGGCGCCAGGTGGCCGCCGGCCTTAGCATGGAGGATCTCGAGCTCATCGTGCAGCCGATGGTCGAGGATGCCAAGGAAGCGGTCGTGTCGATGGGCGACGACACGCCCTTGGCCGTGCTCTCCGATCAGTTCCGCGGCCTGCATCATTTCTTCCGGCAGAATTTCAGCCAGGTCACCAACCCGGCCATCGATTCCTTGCGCGAGCAGCGGGTGATGAGCCTGAAGACCCGCCTCGGCAATCTCGGCAACGTGCTCGACGAGGACGAGGGCCAGTGCCGGCTGCTGCAATTGGATTCGCCGGTGCTGCTGACCGCCGAGTTCCAGGCCATGCGCGCCTATATGGGCCAGAGTGCTTCCGAGGTCGACTGCACCTTCGAAATCGAGGCGGGCGTTTCGGCCTTGCGCGACGCCATTCAATCGATCCGCCGCCAGGCCGAGGATGCGGTCCGAGGCGGCGCCACGCATCTCGTCCTTTCCGACGAGCGCGCCGGCGAGACCCGCGCCGCCATCCCGATGATCCTCGCCACCGGCGCCACCCATGTGCATTTGCTGCGCCAGCAATTGCGCACCTTCACTTCGTTGAACGTGCGATCCGGGGAATGCCTGGACGTGCATCATTTCGCGGTCCTGGTGGGCGTCGGCGCCACCACCATCAACGCCTATGTGGCCGAGGCCTCGATCGCGGATCGGCAGATGCGCGGCCTGTTCGGGCGCCTGTCGCTCGACGATTGCCTGGATCGCTACCGCTTCGCCGTCGACCAGGGGCTTCTGAAGGTGATGTCCAAGATGGGCATCTCGGTGGTTTCGTCCTATCGCGGCGGAGCGAATTTCGAGGCGCTTGGCCTGTCGCGCACGCTGGTCGCCGAATATTTCCCCGCCATGCCCTCGCGCATCTCGGGGATCGGCATGACCGGGATTCAGAGCCGGGTCCTGGAATTGCACCGGCGCGCCTGGCGCGAGGATGTGGTCAGCCTGCCGATCGGCGGCTTCTATCGTTACCGGAGCGGCGGCGAGACCCATGCCTGGCAGGCCGATTCCATCCACACCCTGCAAAGCGCGGTCACGAGCGAATCCTACCAGGCGTTCAAGCGCTATTCCGAAATCCTGGCCAAGCAGCCGCCGGTGGCGATCCGCGATCTCTTCGATTTCGTGGCCCGCGCCAAGCCGGTGTCGATCGACGAGGTGGAAAGCATCACCGAGCTGCGCAAGCGCTTCGTGACGCCGGGCATGTCCTTTGGTGCGCTCTCGCGCGAGGCCCACGGCACCCTCAACATCGCCATGAACCGCATCGGCGCCAAATCGGATTCCGGCGAGGGCGGCGAGGACCCGGCCCGGTTCCGCCCGCAGGCCAACGGCGACAACGCCAATTCGGCGATCAAGCAGATCGCATCGGGGCGCTTCGGCGTCAACGCCGAATATCTCGCCAATTGCCGCGAGATCGAGATCAAGATCGCCCAGGGCTCCAAGCCCGGCGAGGGCGGCCAATTGCCCGGCTACAAGGTGACCGTCGAAATCGCCCAGCTGCGCCATGCGACACCGGGCGTCTCGTTGATTTCGCCCCCGCCGCACCACGACATCTATTCGATCGAGGATCTGGCGCAGCTGATCTACGATTTGAAGCAGATCAATCCGGTCGCGCGGGTCTGTGTGAAGCTGGTGGCGCGATCGGGCATCGGCACCATCGCCGCCGGCGTGGCCAAGGCCAAGGCCGATGTGATTCTGATCTCGGGCCATGTGGGCGGCACCGGCGCCTCGCCCGCGACCAGCATCAAATACGCTGGCATACCCTGGGAAATGGGCCTCTCGGAGGCGCATCAGGTCCTGACCTTGAATCGCCTGCGCCACCGCGTGCGCCTGCGCGCCGACGGCGGGATCAAGACCGGGCGCGACGTGGTGATCGCGGCCATCCTGGGGGCCGAGGAATTCGGCATCGGCACCGCCTCGCTGGTGGCCATGGGCTGCATCATGGTGCGGCAATGCCATTCCAACACCTGCCCGGTGGGCGTGTGCACGCAAAACCCCAAGCTGCGGGAGCGGTTCACCGGCACCCCGGAGAAGGTGGTCAATCTGTTCAGCTTCATCGCCGAGGAGGTGCGCGAGATCTTGGCCAGCCTCGGCTGTCGGAGCCTGAACGAGGTGATCGGACACACCGAGCTCCTGGAGCAGATCAGCCGCGGCGCCCCCGATCTCGACGATCTCGATCTCAATCCCCTGCTCGCCCAGGCCGATCCCGGCGATCAGGCGCGCTATTGCACGCTGGAGGGCCGCAACGAGGTGCCCGACACGCTGGATGCGCGCATGATCGAGGATTCGAAGCCGCTGTTCGAGGGCGGCGAGAAGATGCAGCTCCAGTACAATATCCGAAACACCGACCGCGCCATCGGCACCAGGATGTCGGCGCGGATCACCCAGCGATTCGGCATGACCGGATTGAAGCCCGATCACCTGACGGTGCGCCTGCGGGGCTCCGCCGGGCAATCGCTTGGCGCCTTCGCGGTCCAAGGCCTGAAGATCGAAATCCTGGGCGATGCCAACGACTATGTCGGCAAGGGGCTGTCGGGCGGCACCATCGTGGTGCGCCAGCCGCCCTCCAGCAAATTGAATGGCCACGAGAACACCATCATCGGCAATACCGTCCTCTACGGCGCCACCGCGGGAAAGCTGTTCGCCTCCGGCCAGGCGGGCGAACGTTTCGCGGTCAGGAATTCCGGGGCCGAGGTCGTGGTCGAGGGCTGCGGCTCCAACGGCTGCGAATACATGACCGGGGGCGTGGCGGTGATCCTGGGGCGGACCGGGGACAATTTCGGCGCCGGCATGTCCGGCGGCATGGCCTTCGTCCATGACGAGATCGGCGATTTTACGTTGCGCGCCAATGGCGAAACGGTGATCTGGCAGCGGCTTGCCTCCGGTCATTGGGAAGGGATGCTGAAATCCCTGATCGAGGAACACGCCGCCGAGACCCAGTCGCGATTCGCCGGGCGGATGCTGAATGATTGGGCCATGGAACGGGGCAAGTTCTGGCAAGTGGTGCCCAGGGAGATGCTGGAGAGGCTCGATCATCCCTTGTCCGATTCCGCCGGGCTGCTGCGGGCATGAAATCCGCGAACCGGGCCTGGGGGGCGAAGAGGATGGGATCGGGGATGCCGATTCGGGTGCGCGGAGTGGCGGCGGCGGTCATCGCGCGACCGAAAGGGCGCGTTCTAATCCTACAGCGGAACAAGCCCTCGTCGCGCGGCCTGTGGAGTTTGCTGATGGGCGGCATCGAAAAGGGCGAGACCGGTGGCCAGGCGATTAAGCGCGAGATCGCCGAGGAACTGGGAATCAAGGGCGGCGATCTCTATGCGTCTGGATGTTGCGATACCTATTACAATCACGTCGCCGAGGCGATCGAGATCATGCCGGTCTTCGTGGTCTTGTTCAGCGCGGCGCCAAACGTGACCCTCGACGAAGAGCACGCTAGCCATCGCTGGGTCACCATCGCCGAGGCGATCGATCTCATCGCCTACCCTGGCCAACGCACGGCCCTGGCCGAGATCGATCGAGATTTTGTGCGGCACGATCCGCCCAATTTCCGCTGGGTCGCGGTCTAGGCGAACAGCACGCGCCCTGTTAGAATCGGGGCAGGTCATCGCCATGCGCACCTTGCATCACTTCCCGTTGCAGCCCCAGTCGCGGAAGCTCCGCCTTCTGCTGCGCGAGAAGCACCTTGAATGCGACCTGGTGGTCGAACGGCCTTGGGAGCGGCGCGAGGCGTTCCTGCGCGTCAATCCGGCGGGCGAGACCCCAGTTCTGGTCGAGGATGGCGGATTGGCGATCATCGGCGATTATGCGATCGCCGAGTACCTGGAGGAAATCTGCCCGGAACCGGCGATGATTGGGCGCGCCATCGAGGAGCGGGCGGAAATCCGGCGCCTGGTGCATTGGTTCGACGGCAAGTTCCAGCGCGAGGTGACCCAGCACCTGCTGGACGAGAAGGTCACCAAGCGCCTGACCGGGCGCGGCCAGCCCGATTCGACCGCCATCCGCGCCGGCAAGGCCAATATCGGCGTACATCTGGCCTATATCACCTGGCTCATCGACCGCAGGAATTGGCTGGGTGGGGCGGAATTGTCGCTGGCCGATCTCGCGGCGGCGGCGCAACTCTCGGCGATCGATTACCTGGGCGACGTGCCCTGGGACAATCATCCGCAGGCCAAGGAATGGTACGCGCGGTTAAAGTCGCGCCCGAGTTTCCGACCGCTGCTGGCCGATCATTGGCCCGGAACCCAGCCGCCACCCCATTACGCGGATCTCGATTTCTGATCCATGGGCGGATGGTTCACTCCGCCTTGACATCCATTTGCTCCAGATTGGCCTGGGCCTCGATGGCGAGATCGCTTTCCGGTGCGCCGAGTGCCACCGCCAGCCAATCCCGGCGCGCGCCGTCGATATCGCCAGCCAAGCGGCGCAGATGTCCGCGTTCGAGGAGTGCCAGGGGCATATCCGGCGCGATCTCGAGGGCCTGCGCGATGTTGTCGCCGGCCAGACCGGGCTCGCCCAGGCGCCGATAGGCGCTAGCGCGATAGGCGAGAATCCCCGCATCATCGGGTGTGAGATCGTGGGCGCGGTTGAGATCGTCCAGCGCCTCGAAATACTTTTCGGCAAGACCCAGAACCAGCGCGCGATCGACCAGCAGGCCTGAATTGTCGGGGTCGAGCGCCAGGGCCTGATTCTGGTCCAGAAGGGCGCGATCGAAATTGTCGACCTTGATCCACGCCTGGGCAGCCTGCCCGAACAATTCGGCCGCAAGCGTCGCCTCGGTCGCGGGCAGCACGCTTGCCGCCCGCTCCAGTTCAAGCGCGCCATCCTCCGGGTATCCTTGCGCGATCAACCCAAGCGCGCGGCAATGCTGGGCGGGCGTGGCGCCGCCCCTTCGCTCCCAATCCGCCGCGAAGGCGACCGCCTGATCGGGCGCGCGGGCGACGAGCACCAAGCATTTGGCATAGGTTCCGGCCTCCTCGGCATTGGCCAGCGCCGGCATCGCCAGCAGCGCGACCGCCCCGACCATCATTCGCCATGCTCGCATCTGGTACCCGCGCTCGTTATCGCCGCCAGTGCCAACTTTCGAAGAACCGTGATACATGAACCGCGATCATTGCGCCAAGAAAGTTGGGCCGCATGCTACCAATTGAAAGTACCCGTCGGCGTGCGACTTCCGGGGTCGTTTGGCTCGAATCAGCCAGTCGCACGACCGCGGGTACTGGCATAGGATTGGACCGGATGCCGGCAATTGCAAGCGATCACACCATGATTGAAGCCCGGACCGACCCGGGGCATTTCTTCTGTTTCGGCCTTGGCTACAGCGCCACTTTCCTCGCGCGCGAATTGCTAGCACTTGGCTCGCGGGTTTCCGGTACTTGCCGCGACCCGGAGAAGCGCCGCCGGCTCCTCGAATTCGGCTTCGACGCGCATCTCTTCGATCGCGACCATCCGCTGCGTGAAATCGATCAATTGCTGGCCGGCGCAACCCATGTCCTGTCCTCGGTACCCCCCGACGAATTGGGCGATCCCGTTCTCGATATCCATGGCGAGGCATTGGCCGGCGCATCGGGCGCATCATGGGTCGGCTATCTCTCCACCACCGGTGTCTATGGCGACCGTCATGGCGGATGGGTGGACGAGGATAGCGCGCTCTTGCCGACCGGAGAGCGCGGGCGCCGCCGGGTGGAAGCCGAGGGGCGCTGGCGGGCGCTCTCTCGCCCGGCCCATATTTTCCGGCTGGCCGGCATCTATGGGCCAGGCTCATCGGCGCTGGACAACGTGCGGGCTGGCCGCGCCCGGCGCGTGATCAAGCCGGGCCAGGTTTTCAGCCGCATCCACGTCGGCGACATCGCCCAAACGTTGCTGGCTTCGATGCGCCATCCCTATCCGGGGCGCGTCTACAATCTGTGCGATGACGATCCAGCGCCGCCATCCGATGTCATCGAGCTTGCCTGCGATCTTCTCGGGAGCGCCAAGCCGCCGGAAGTAAAGCTGGAAGCAGCCGGGCTTTCGCCCATGGCGCGGAGCTTCCATGACGACAACAAACGGGTCAGCAACGCGCGCATCAAGCGGGAATTAGGCATCGTGCTCGGCTATCCCAGCTATCGCGATGGCTTGGCCGCGATCCTGGCGGCGGGATTCTAGATAAACTCGTCGATCGTCGCGGCCAACAGCGCCAGATCCTGCTCGCGCGACAGGCGATGGTCGCCGTCCTTGATCAAGGTCAAACGGCAATCCTCGGTTTCCAGCCGCTGCACCAGTTCCAGCGACAATCGACAGGGCACATCGGGATCATTCATGCCGTGCAACAATCGCACCGGACAATGGATGGGGATGGGCGCGCCCAGAAGCAGATGCCGGCGCCCCTCCTCGATGAGCGCACGGGTGAGGATCGTCGGGCTCTCCGAATAGGACGACGGCACCACCAGCCGGCCTTCCGCCATCAAGGCCTCCTGATCGGTGGCACTCAGCCTTTCCCAGACCAGGGATTGGGTGAAGTCGGGTGCCGCGGCGATTCCGACCAGGGCCGCCACACGGCTTGCCCGGGCCAGTGCGGCCAGCAGCATCAGCCATCCGCCCATGCTCGATCCGACCAGGATCTGCCTGCCCCCGGTCAACCGATCCAGGACCGCGATCGAATCCTCGACCCAGGCGCCGATGGTTCCCGATTCGAAATTACCGGACGAGGCGCCATGCCCGGAATAGTCGAAGCGCACGAAAGCCAACCCGCGCGCGCGCGCGAACTCCTCCAGAAAACGCGCCTTGGTGCCGGTCATGTCCGACTGGAAGCCACCGAGGAAAACAATTCCGGGCCGATGGGCGCCAAATCCCATCGCGATGGTGCGGACAAAGGCCAATTCACGTTCGTTGTCGAGCACCAATCGTCCATGGCGCGCCAACTTGTCCATTGCCAAGGCGACCTCCCGCGTGTTACCGGCGATGCACTGTAAATTGCCGAATGCCGGATCAAAATAGCAAATGCCCGCGGAACTTTCAGTCGATCCGCCGGAAGCCGACGACAAACTTGCCGGCGAGCAATCGCGCCGGCCGCCGACGGTTTTGCATCTGGTGAGCCGGCTGGATGGCGGTGGCGGGCATCGCCTGGCCATCGATTTGGCCAGCCATGTTGTCGAGGCTGGCGGGCGAGCATTGATCGCCTATGACGGCGTCGGACCAACCTACGAACTGACGCGGCTTCGCATCACACCGGTGGTCGAGAAGCTGACGCGGCGCAATCCGATCTCCTCCTACACCGTGACACGGCGCCTGCGCCAGGTGGTGGAGAACGAAGGCGTCAACATCGTCCATGCGCAGAACGCCACCTTGGCCGTCCTCGGCCACAAGCTGGCGCGCCCCGCCAATTGCCGGCTGGTGACCACGTATTGCGATGGGCCGGGCGAGCTTGGCGGGCTAGGGCGGCGCGCCCGCGCGGCGCTGATTGCCAGCGACCATATCGTCGCCCATTCCTTCTTGACCGGAAGGCGGCTGGCGCAGGCCCTGCCCGATCTGGCGGAGCGCGTCAGCGTCGCCCCCTATGGCGTCGATCTGGTCAAGTTCGACCCGCAGCGGGTCGCCGCCGAACGGGTCATCGCCTTGAGCCAGGCCTTACGCCTGCCCGACGACAAGCCGGTGATCATGCTTCCCGGCCGTTACGCGCCCGAGAAGGGCCACGCGCTTTTGCTGGAGGCCCTCCATTTGATACGCGATATCGATTTCCGCTGCGTCATCCTCGGCCCCACGGCCGATGGCGGCACCTATCGCGAGCAATTGGAGCGCCTGGCCGAGAATCTCGGACTTTCCGATCGCGTCTTGCTGGGCGATGAATGCCGCGACATGCCGGCCGCCCTCATGCTGGCCGATTTGGTGGTGGCGCCTTATCTCACACCCTCGGTGTACAACCGGGTCGCGTTGGAGGCACAGGCCCTCGGCCGGCCGGTGGTCACCACCGATTTTCCGGCCGCGCGCGAGGTCGTGGACGGCTCTTCAATGGCCTGGCTTTTCCCGCCCAATGACGCCCACGGCCTGGCCATGGCGATGATCGAGGCACTCGCCATTCCCTTGGACGAACGGCATCGCCGCACCCCCCAGGTGATCGACAACTTGCGCCAGCACTCGGACCTCCAGGGCATGCGCCGCACCATGCTCGGCATCTATTGGTCGTTGACCGGATTCGGCGCGACCTAGTGTCCCGATTCTGAAATTCGCCAGACCACCAGGCGATACCCAGAGCGAATTTCAGAATCGAAAGGACACTGGCAACTTATCCCGAGTCTAGGGTCGTATTCGGTTTTGCAAGTTCGCTCGCTAGCCTGGCCGCGTGATCTGGCGAATTTTAAAAACCACGACACAAGTGCCAATTGATGAGTCGCCGCCGGCATGCGACTTCCACGGTCGCAATGCTGACCACCCGTCGGCGACGGCGGGTACGGGAACGCTTGCAGCGCGCTTGCCACGGAAACGCCCCCCCGCTATAACCCCCGCCGCCGGCCAATTGGCCATCTGGGCCTCGCATGGGGCATGCCTAGACGCCGCCGGCCACACTTAAGATATTGAAGGACAAAGAAAATGCCCAAGATGAAGACCCAGAGTAGCGCCAAGAAGCGCTTCAAGCTCACGGCCTCCGGCAAGGTTAAGTTCAAGCCTGCGAACAAGCGTCACGGTCTGGTCAAGCGACCCAAGCAGATGAAGCGCCAGTCGCGGCGCAGCGAGGTCATGAACTCGCCGGATGCCAAGAAGGTCATCCGATTCTTCCTGCCCAACGGCCTTTGACCCCTTGACCCGGAGGCATTGAATCGTGGCTCGCACCAAGCGCGGCGTCACCTCGCACGCCAGGCACAAGAAGATCGTCGACATGGCCAAGGGCTATGTCGGACGCGCCAGCACCAATTACCGGATCGCCATCGAGAAGGTCGAAAAAGGCCTGCAATACGCCTATCGCGACCGCCGCAACCGCAAGCGCGATTTTCGCGGCCTGTGGATTCAGCGCATCAACGCAGGCGCGCGCGAACATGGCCTGACTTACTCACAGTTCATCGCCGGCATCAAGCGCGTCGGGATCGAGATCGACCGCAAGGTCCTCTCCGATCTGGCAATTCGCGAGCCGGTGGCCTTCGCCGCCATCGTCGCCCAGGCGCAAGAGGCCCTGAAGAAGGCCTGAGCACCATGCCGGCCAATGCCAGTCGGCGTCTGGCCGCCATTGGCGCGGTCTTGGCCCTGATCGTGCTCGTTGGCTGCGACGGCTATGATGCCGACATCGCCGCCGTTCAGCGCGCGCGCTCGTTGCCGGGAATGACCAACGGCGAATTGGCCCAGGATGTGGCCGGCGCGCGCAGCACGATCAAATGGCAGGCCGACCAGGCAGAAGGCGTCGAATCCGACGAGATCATCGAGGTCACCGCGGTGATCAGCCGGGCCGCGCGCAGCGGCAAGAAGCACAAGGTCCATTTGCGCTACCGCCATGATCGACGAAACGGCGAGGTCTTGTTGTGGAGTGCCAGCGTCGATGGCAAGATTTTCGACCTCGTTTCCATGCCGCTCAACCAGTTCAAGCTGCATCTGGAGTGAAGGCGGCCAAGTGCCAACTTTCGAAACCGCGTGATCCATGAAACCCTTCGATGCTTCCACGAAAGTCGGGCCGCATGTTATCAAGTGACAGAGCCCGCCGGCGTGAACTGGCGGAGTCCTGCTACTGAATCAGCCAGTCCCACGACGGGCGGATATCATGGGGAAGCGCATGATTGAACAGCTGGGGGGTTTGCGCGAAAAATGGCTGGCGGCGGTCGCCGCGGCCGCCCAGCCCGAGGGGCTGGAGAATATCCGGGTCGAGGCGCTGGGCAAGAAGGGCGAAATCTCGGCTCTGATGAGGGCGCTGGGCGGGCTTTCGCCCGAGGAGCGCCGTTCCGCCGGCCAGGCTCTGAACGCGCTCAAGGATTCGGTGCGGACGGCGATCGAGGCACGCAAGCAGGCGCTCGAGGCCGAGACGCTCGATCAGCGACTGCGCTCCGAATTCCTTGACCTGACGCTGCCGGCCCGGCCCGAAGCCGAGGGCCGCCTGCACCCGATCAGCCAGACCATCGAGGAAATCATCGCCATCTTCGGCGAAATGGGTTTTGGCGTCGCCGAGGGCCCGGACATCGAGGACGATTTCAACAATTTCACCGCCCTCAACATCCCGCCCGACCATCCCGCGCGCCAGATGCACGACACCTTCTATTTGCCGGCCGCACCCGGCGCCAATCAGGCCATGGTCTTGCGCACCCATACCTCGCCGGTGCAGATCCGAACCATGCGCCAGGCGCGCCCGCCGATCCGAATCATCTGCCCCGGTCGAACCTATCGCCGCGATTCCGATATGACCCATACCCCCATGTTCCATCAGGTCGAGGGCCTAGTGGTGGACGAAACCTCGCATATGGGCCACCTCAAGGGCTGCCTGGTGGATTTCGTGCGCGCCTATTTCGGCATCGACGATTTGAAAGTGCGCTTTCGCCCCTCGTACTTCCCATTCACCGAGCCCTCGGCCGAAGTCGATATCGGCTGTGACCGATCGAAGGGCGCGTTGAAACTAGGCGAGGGCGCCGACTGGCTGGAGATTCTCGGCTGCGGCATGGTTCACCCCAAGGTACTGGAGAATTGCGGCATCGATTCCAGCCGTTACCAGGGCTTCGCGTTCGGCATGGGCATCGAGCGCATCGCCATGCTGAAATACGGCATTCCCGATTTGAGGACCTTCTTCGAGGCCGATCTGCGCTGGCTTCGGCACTACGGATTCCAGGCGCTGGATGTTCCTTCGCTGGTGGGCGGGCTCAGCCGATGAAATTCACCCTGAGCTGGCTCAAGGAGCATTTGGAGAATGCGGCCGAGATCGCCACCCTGACCAAGGCGCTGACCGCGCTCGGCCTCGAGGTCGAAGGCGTGGCGGATCGAACCGGGGAACTGGCGCCCTTCACCGTGGGCCATGTATTGGAGGCAAGGCCTCACCCCAACGCCGACAAACTTTCCGTCTGCGACGTCGACACCGGCCATGGCATCGTCCAGGTGGTGTGCGGCGCGCCCAACGCGCGGACCGGCATGAGGGGCGTGTTCGCGCCCGTTGGTTGCCGCATTCCCGGCACCGGGATCGAGCTCAAGGCTGGAAACATTCGCGGCATCGAATCCAACGGCATGCTGTGCTCGATGCGCGAAATGGACCTGGGCCAGGATCACGACGGCATCATCGATCTGGCGCAAGACGCCCCCATCGGCATGAGCTTCGCCGCCTACATGAATCTCGACGATCCGGTGATCGAAGTCGCGGTAACGCCCGATCGCGCCGATTGCCTGGGCGTGCGCGGAATCGCCCGGGATTTGGCCGCCGCCGGACACGGCACCTTGCGCCGCTTCGCACTCCGTCATGTCGAAGGAACTTTCGTTTCGCCGCTGCAATGGCGCCTGGACGAGGCGGGTTCGTCGTGCCCGCTGGTGGCCGGTCGCTTTTTCCGCAACGTCACGAACGGCGAAAGTCCGCGCTGGATGCGCGATCGCCTGAGCGCCATCGGCTTGCGGCCGATCTCGGCCCTGGTCGACATCACCAACTACGTCACCATCGATTTGGGGCGGCCGCTCCATGTGTTCGACGCCGACAAGCTCAAGGGCGATCCCACCATGCGCCTTGCGCGCGAGGGCGAGACGTTACAGGCGCTAGATGGAAAGGAGTATTCGCTTGATCCCACCATGACCGTGATCGCCGACGAGAACGGCCCGGCGGCGATCGGGGGCATCATGGGCGGCGAGCCGACCGGTTGTTCCGAGGCCACCACCAACGTGTTTCTGGAAGTGGCGCTATTCGACGCGCAAGCGACCGCACGGGCGGGCCGTGCCCTTGGCATCAATTCCGACGCGCGTTTCCGTTTCGAGCGCGGCGTCGATCCGCTGTCGGCCAAATTGGGCCTCGATGTCGCGACCAAGTTGATCACCAAGTTCTGCGGCGCCGAGCCCAGCCGCGTGACCCAATCCGGCGCCGTGCCCAAGTGGGAACGCGGGATCGAATACCGGCCGGCGCGCGTGCTCGGCCTGGGCGGGCTCGATGTCGCGCCCGATCGGCAGAAGACAATCCTCGGCCGGCTGGGCTTCATAGTCGCCGGCAAATCCACCGATCGCTGGTCGGTAACGCCGCCGTCGTGGCGCCCCGACGTGGAGGGCGAGGCCGATCTGGTCGAAGAGGTGCTGCGGATCACCGGGTTCGATGCGATCCCGGCTTTGTCGCTGCCGCGCGAGACCGCGCTTCCGCACGCCGCCATCAGCGCCGGCCAGCGCCGCGTCCTCCAGGCCAAGCGCATCCTGGCCGTGCGTGGGCTCCTCGAGGCAGTGACCTACAGCTTCATGCCAAGCGCCATCGCCGATCTCTTCAGCGATGGCGCGGCCCCCCTTGCGCTCGCCAATCCGATCAGCGCCGAGCTGGATTGCATGCGCCCCTCGATCCTCGGCAACCTGTTGCTGGCTGCTTCACGCAACGCCTCGCGCGGGTTCCCCGATCTGGGCCTGTTCGAAATCGGCCCCGCCTATCGGGACGCGACCGAGAAGGGCCAGCTCCTGGTCGCGACCGGATTGCGGGTGGGCCTAGCGCGCCCGCGAAATTGGGAGGGGAGACCGAGGGAGGCGGATGCCTTCGACGCCAAGACCGACGCGCTGGCGCTGATGCGGGCGCTGGTTGTTCCGGTGGAGAACATCCAGATCACCCAGGACGCGCCCGTTTATTATCACCCGGGCCGATCGGGTGCCATGCGCCTGGGGCCGGGAATCCTCGCTTTTTTCGGCGAGCTCCACCCCAGAATCCTCAAGGCGACCGATTTCAAGGGCGCGGCTGCCGGGTTCGAAGTGTTCATGGAAAACCTGCCCATGGCGCGCACAAAGGGCAATGCCCGGCCGCTTCTCGATTCCTCGCCGTTCCAGCCGCTGGAGCGCGATTTCGCCTTCGTGGTCGATGAAAAAATCGCCGCCGATCGCCTGGTGAAGGCGGCCAAGGGCGCGGATAGGGCGCTGATCTCGGAGGTGAGGGTGTTCGACGCCTTCCAGGGCGGCAATCTGCCCGAAGGAAAGAAATCGATCGCGTTCTCGGTCACGCTGCAGCCGCGTGAACGCACGCTGACCGATGCGGAGATCGAGGCGGTCTCGGCCAAGATCGTCGCCGCGATCAACAAGGCGACGGGCGGCGAGTTGAGGAAGTAGATTCGTGTCGGCCCCGCCGCCGATCGCCGGTCGGGTCCGTAGCCGACCAAGACTGGCTTGCGCCCGGCCCACGAGGCCACCCCCGGGAGGCCACTCCCTGAGTGAGGGCGAGGGGGGGGGTCCAACTGAAAAAGCGACGCCAATCCCATGCACCCATCTTTCAGGCACCCGTCCGGTGGCTGGCCGGGCCGGAAGGCGCAAGGTCGCCGCCCCGAGGGGGGGGTCGAAACGAAAAAGCGAGGCCAACCCCATGTACCCATCTCTCAGGCGCCCGTCTGGTGGCTGGCCGGGCCGGAAGGCGCAAGGTCGCCGCCCCGAGGGGGTCGAAATGAAAAAGCGAGGCCAACCCCATGTACCCATCCCTCGGTCACCCATCTGGTGGATGGTCAGGCTGGAAGGCGCAAGGTCGGCGCCCCGTTGCCGGGCGCGGTGCTCGGGAAACGAACGCGCCCTGCCGCAACCCGGCCGTCAACGGAAGGTCACCTGTCGAAAGCAAGGCGGCGCCAGCGGCGCGCCCGAGGGCGAGCACAACGGCGCTTGAGGAAAAGGGCATGGGAAAAGGGGACGCTATACTTTTCCTGAAAGTCGATCGCGTTCTCGGTCACGCTGCAGCCGCGCGAGCACACACTGACCGATGCCGAGATGGAGGCGGTCTCGGCCAAGATTGTCGCCGCGATCAACAAGGCTACAGGCGGCACAATTGGTCGCGGCTTCCGCGGTTGAAAGAGAATTGACAATCCTAAACTACCTCCTATATAAATGGAACTGTTCTAAACAGTGCTGCATCCTATTGATTAGGCCGATATAGACCGAAAAATCCGGTCGAAACAGATAAAAAGGCCCATAATCCGAATGGAGGTGACATGGAAAACGATAGCAAGTGCCCGGTGACGGGCGGATCTCGCAAGCCCAAGGAAGTTGGAGCCATGTCAAATCAGGACTGGTGGCCCAATCAGCTCAATCCGAGGATTCTTAACCAGAACTCCCCCCTGTCCGATCCCATGGGCAAGGAGTTCGACTATGCCGAGGAGTTCAAGCGCCTCGACCTGGATGCGGTGATTGTGGACCTCCGTGCCTTGATGACGGACTCGCAGGATTGGTGGCCGGCCGACTATGGCCACTACGGGCCGCTGTTCATCCGGATGGCGTGGCATAGCGCAGGCACGTACCGCATCGGCGACGGCCGCGGCGGCGCCGGATCGGGCCAGCAACGTTTCGCGCCCCTCAACAGTTGGCCGGACAATGCGAACCTTGACAAGGCGCGCCGACTGCTGTGGCCGATCAAGCAGAAATACGGTCGGAAAATCTCCTGGGCCGACCTTATAATTCTCGCGGGCAACGTCGCCCTCGAATCGATGGGCTTCAAGACGTTGGGTTTCGGCGGCGGACGCGAGGATGTTTGGGAGCCCGAAGAGGGCATCTACTGGGGCCCCGAAGGCAAATGGCTGGCGGACGAACGCTACACCGGCGACCGCGATCTTCAGAATCCTCTCGCTGCCGTGCAAATGGGTCTGATCTACGTGAATCCGGAAGGACCGAACGGCAAGCCAGATGCCCTCGCGGCGGCCAAGGATATTCGCGAAACGTTCGGCCGAATGGCGATGAACGACGAAGAAACGGTCGCGCTGATTGCCGGCGGCCACACCTTTGGCAAGACCCACGGCGCTGGCGATGCGTCACTAGTTGGCCCGGAGCCGGAAGCTGCGAGCGTCGAGGAGCAGGGTCTAGGCTGGAAGAGCAAATTTGGCACGGGCAAAGGGGGTGACACGATCACCAGCGGCCTGGAAGTCATTTGGACCACGACGCCAACGAAGTGGAGCGGCAACTTTTTTCAGAACCTGTTCGGCTACGAATGGGAACTGACCAAGAGCCCGGCCGGCGCGCATCAGTGGAAACCAAAGCATGGCGCGGGCGCCGGTACGGTGCCCGATGCGCACGACCCGTCAAGGCGTCACGCGCCATCCATGCTGACCACTGACCTCGCCTTGCGGCTCGACCCTGTTTACGAAAAGATTTCAAGGCGCTTCCACGAGAATCCGGATCAGTTCGCGGACGCGTTTGCCCGGGCGTGGTTCAAGCTGACGCACCGCGACATGGGTCCGATCGCACGTTATCTCGGCCCACTGGTTCCGAAGGAACCGCAGCTTTGGCAAGACCCGATCCCCGCCGTGGATCATCCGCCGATTGGAGAGCGGGACATTGCCGTTCTGAAGGCGAAAATCCTCGCGTCTCGCCTGTCCATCTGCGAACTGGTCACGACGGCCTGGGCGTCGGCGTCGACGTTCCGCGGCTCCGACAAGCGCGGTGGGGCGAACGGCGCGCGCATTCGGCTCGCGCCGCAGAAGGATTGGGACGTCAACCAGCCACCTCGGCTGGCGAAGGTACTCCAGACGCTGGAAGCGATTCAAAAGGAGTTCAACGAGGCGCGGTCCGGCGAGAAGAAAGTGTCGCTGGCCGACCTGATCGTTCTGGGCAGCTGCGCGGCCGTCGAGGAAGCGGCGAAGAAAGCCGGGCACGACGTGAAGGTTCCGTTCACCCCCGGGCGCACGGATGCCTCGCAAGAGCAGACCGATGTGGACTCGTTCGCCGTACTGGAGCCGACCGCGGATGGATTCCGCAACTACCACCGGAAGGGACACCAAGGATCGGCGGCGGAACTGCTGTTGGATCGGGCGCAATTGCTGACGCTGACTGCTCCGGAAATGACGGTTCTTGTCGGCGGTCTGCGCGTTCTGAATGCAAACTTTGGGCAGTCCGAACACGGTGTATTCACCAAACGGCCCGAGACGCTGACCAATGATTTCTTCGTGAACCTGCTTGACATGAAGACGAAGTGGCGGAAGTCCGCCACATCCGAAAGCGTGTTGGAAGGGCGGGATCGGGCGACGGGCGATCTGAAGTGGACGGGCACCGTCGTCGATCTTGTCTTCGGTTCGAACTCCCAGCTCCGAGCCCTCGCGGAAGTCCATGGATGCAACGACTCGGAGCAAGCGTTCGTGCGTGACTTCGTGGCTGCCTGGAACAAGGTGATGAATCTTGATCGCTTCGACCTTGCCTGACCCCAGCGGAGCGGAGTTTCATGCTCGTGTCCCGGGATGTGGTGCATGGGCTGGGGACACTTGCTACTGCGGAGGTACTTGGCCCAATTGGTCGTCATTTGGTCGTCGCTTCTTGACGCAACACTAATAACGCGCTACGTTATGCTGTGATCAAGTCGTTTCGATGCCGTGACACGCTGGCCTTGTTCGAGCGCGAGGCGACACGCAAGTTTGGCAGCGATTTGCAGCGGGCAGCGTTACGCAAACTGCTGATGATCGATGCGGCGCCGACACTTGACAGCCTGCGTTCACCGCCGGGAAACAGGTTAGAGGCGCTCAAAGGAGAGCGGGCCGGTCAGTACAGCATCCGGGTCAACGACCAGTGGCGGGTATGCTTTGTGTGGCGCGATGGTCACGCGCATGGCGTCGAAATCGTGGATAGTCATTGAAGAAGGATTGGATTGCCGATGGCCAAGAAGAGGAAAACGCAGCCGCCGGTGCATCCGGGCGAAATCCTGCTGGAGGAGTTCCTGGCGCCCTTGGCCATGAGCCAATACGGCCTTGCAAAGGCGCTGGGTGTCCCACCCCGGCGGGTGAACGAGATCGTGTTGGGCAAACGCGCGATCTCCGCCGATACGGCGTTGCGCCTCGGGCGTTATTTCGGGCTGGAGCCGCAATTCTGGCTGAACTTGCAGGCGCGCTACGATCTGGAGGTGGCGCTGGAGACACTTGGTTCCCGTCTTGCCCGCGAGGTTCGGCCGCGCGCGGCCTGAGCGGCGTTTCGGGCGGCGGCCGCTCCCTGGGGCTTCTGAAACTTCGATCTGGATTGGCGCGACATCCGGCGCTAATCTGGGGCCATGTCCAAGCGAGAAAGCAAACCGATCCCGGCCGCCGAACCGGCCGCGGCTGCGGCGATCGCCACCATCCGGGTCGAGCTCCGGGATATCGAGCCCCTGATCTGGCGCGAGATCGATTCGCCCGTTTCGATCACGTTGGAGGCCCTGCACGACATCATCCAGGCGGCCATGGGCTGGACCAATTCCCACCTGTGGGAATTCACCATCGGGCGCGAGCGTTTCGGCCCGCCCGAGCCAAGCGATGGTTTCGGCGAGGGACCAATCAACGCCGGCAAGGTGATTTTGGCCGATATCCTCCGGCCGCGCCGAACCCACCTGCATTATGTCTATGACATGGGCGACAATTGGGAGCACCGGGTCACGGTCTCAAGAATTCGGGCCGGCGATCCGAGCATCGCCTATCCGCGCTATGTCGCGGGCGCCGGCGCCTGTCCGCCGGAGGATTGCGGCGGCTTTCCCGGCTATTACCATCTCTTGGAGGCGCTCGCCGACCCGCGCCATCCCAATCACGCCGAGATGAAGGAATGGCATGGCGGCTCCGACCCGGCGCGATTCGATGATCTGGCGCCCAAACTGGCATTGGGCCAGATCGCCAAGCGCCGGCGCGCCGCGCGCAAGGGCAGGTCGCGATCAGCCTGAGCCGCGATTGCGGCCGGCACGATCGAGGGCCTAAAATCGCCTTCCAGAAACCCAAGGGAGGGCGCCATGACAGTGTCGGTCCAGCCGCATAATGTTCCGGCCGCCGCCGCGTGGTCGGCCGGTGGGCGGGATTACGACGCGATCAGCGAACAGATCTCCGACGCGCTCCAGCACGCGGTGCAGCGCCTTTGGCCGCGCCCGGGCGAGCACGTTCTGGATGTCGCGACCGGCACCGGCTGGACCGCGCGCAATGTCGCGCGCAAGGGCGCGCGGGTCACCGGCGTCGACATCGCCGAAGAACTGTTGAAGGCCGCGCGCGATTTGTCGGGGCACATCCAGCCGCCGATCGAGTTTCGACACGCCGACGCCGAGCAATTGCCGTTCGCCGATTCCACCTTCGACGCGGCGATCTCGACCTTCGGGGTCATGTTCGCCGGCAACCAGGAACAGGCCGCGCGGGAGTTGGCGCGCGCGTGCAAACCCGGCGGTCGGCTGGTCTTGGCCACCTGGGACCCGGAGGGCTATGTCGGCAAGTTCTTCCAGATGATCGGCCGCTACAACCCGGCGCCGCCGCCCGCGATCTCGCCCCTCGAATGGGGCCGGCCCGAGCGGGTGCGGGCGCTCCTTGGCCAGGCATTCGATTTGCGCTTCGAACCCGGCATCACGCATTGCTATTTCCCGAACGGCGCCGCGGTGTGGGAGGTCTTCGCCAAGGGCTTCGGGCCGATCATCCGGCTGTGCGCCGCGCTCGATGCCGCCAGGCGCGAGGAGTTCAAGCGCGAGTTCATCGCCGAGCACGACAAGCATATGACCGAACCCGGCCTCAAATGGGGCCGCGAGTATCTGCTGACCATGGGCAAGCGGCGCTGAGGCCCGCGATCCCGGCGGCCACGGCCGTTATCGCCCCTATTGCGGAAACAGCCGCCAGCGGCGCGGGCGGAAGGAAAGAGCGGCGCCTTTGTCGCGGAGAGCCTCGACCGGGGTCTCGATCTCGACCCGATGCGACCCAGCGCCCAATTCGATTTCCATTCGCGCCACACCCTGATGGCGGCGGGTGGAGACGACGCGGCCAGAGAGCGCGCCGTCCGTTGTCGCGACCGCCGTCTCGGCGATCAATTCGACGTCGTGCGGCCGGAAGAAGAGCGTTGCCGCACCTTCCCGCGCGGCATTTCCCACGGCGCCGAGGCCGGTCGCCTTGCCTTCGAATCGGATCTCGCCCGCGACGATCTCGACCTTGAGATCGCTGGATTCGCCGATGAAACCGAAGACGAAGGGCGAATCGGGTGCGTCGTAGACGAGCTCGGGCGGGCCCTCCTGGGCGATGCGACCCTGCCGCATCACCACCACGCGGTCGGCCAGTTCCAGGGCCTCCTCCTGGTCGTGGGTGACGAAGATCGTGGTGTGGCCGGTCTTGTCGTGGATTTCGCGGAGCCACCGGCGCAATTCGCGCCGGACCTTGGCATCGAGCGCGCCGAAGGGTTCATCGAGGAGCAGCACCCGAGGCTCGATCGCGAGCGCGCGGGCCAAGGCCACGCGCTGGCGCTGGCCGCCCGAGAGCTGTGCTGGGAAGCGATCCTCGAGGCCGGGAAGCTGCACCAGGTCGAGGAGTTCAAGCGCGCGCCTTCGAATCTCCGCCTCGCGAGGCCGGCGCTTGCGCGCCCGCACCCGGAAGCCGAAGGCGATGTTCTCCAGCACGTTCATGTGGCGGAACAGGGCGTAATGCTGGAACACCAGGCCGACATGACGCTCGCGAACCGATAGGACAGAGGCATCCTCCTCGCCGAAAAAGACGCGGCCCGACGAGGGTGCCACCAGGCCTGCAATCAGGCGCAGGAGCGTGGTCTTGCCCGAGCCGGAGGGGCCGAGGAGCGCGGCCAACTCGCCCGAACGCAAGGCTAGGCTGACCCCGGCCAGCGCGGGGAAGCCATCGAATTCCCTGGTCAGATCCTCGACGCGGACATCCATTCCTTTGCCCTCATTGGCGATGGCTGGCGGCAAGTTCGGCGGCGAAGCGCCATTCCAGAAACGACTTCACGGCTAGCGTCAGCAATCCCAGAAGCGCCAACAGCGAGGCGACCGCGAAGGCGGCAACGAAATTGTATTCGTTATAGAGGATCTCGACCTGGAGCGGCATGGTGTTGGTCAGGCCCCGGATATGGCCGGAGACGACCGACACCGCGCCGAATTCCCCCATCGCCCGCGCATTGCACAACAGCACGCCATAGAGGAGCCCCCATTTGATGTTGGGGAGCGTCACGCGCAAGAAAACCTGGCAGCCGCTGGCGCCCAGGGACAGCGCCGCCTCCTCCTCGGCGTTGCCTTGTTCCTGCATCAAGGGGATGAGTTCGCGGGCGACGAAGGGAAAGGTCACGAAGAGGGTGGCGAGCACGATGCCCGGGACCGCGAAAATGATCTCGATGCCGTTGGCCTGGAGCCAGGGGCCGAGATAGCCCCCAGCGCCGAACAGCAGGACATAGATGAGACCGGCCACGACCGGCGAGACCGAGAACGGCAGATCGATCAGCGTCGTCAGGAGGGCCTTGCCGCGGAACTCGAACTTGGCGATCGCCCAGGCGGCGGAAACGCCGAAGATGGCGTTGAGCGGTACGGCGATTGTCGCGACCAGAAGCGTGAGGCGGATCGCGGCCAAGGCATCGGGCTCGGCCAGGCCATCGACATAGGCCGCGATGCCGGCGCCCAGCGCCTCGCGCCACACCACGATCAGCGGCAGCAAGAGGAACAGCGCCAGGAACAGGATCGCGACCGCGCTCAAGGCCCAGCGAATGGATGTGCGTTCGGTCAACGGGCCGTGCGGAACTTGCCTCGGCCAGGAGGCCGCACCTGGGGCGATTTCAAGAGCCATGGCCGAACCGCCTCCGGCTCCACGCCTGCACGAGATTGATGGCCAGCAGCACGGCGAAGGAAATCAACAGCATGATCGCCGCGATGGCGGTCGCGGACGCGTAGTCGAATTCCTCGAGCCGGATCACGATCAGGAGGGGCGCGATCTCGGACACGTAGGGGATGTTGCCGGCGACGAAAATGACCGAGCCGTATTCGCCCACCCCGCGCGCGAAGGCGAGCGCGAAGCCGGTGAGAATTGCCGGGATCAGCGAGGGCAAGAGGACACGGGCAAAGGTTTGCGCCCGTCCGGCGCCGAGCGTGGCCGCCGCCTCCTCGATTTCGCGGTCGATCTCGATCAATACCGGCTGGATTGTCCGCACCACGAAGGGTAGCCCGACGAAAATGAGGGCGACGACGATGCCGGGCGGGGCGAAGGCGATCTTGATTCCGAACTCGGCCAATATTGCACCCAAGGGCCCATTGGGGGCATAGAGCGCGGCCAAGGTGATGCCGGCGACCGCGGTCGGCAGCGCGAACGGGAGATCGACCGCCGCGTCGAGGAGGCGGCGGCCGGGAAATTCGTAACGCGTCAGCACCCAGGCGACAATGAGGCCGAAGAACACATTGACCAGGGATGCAATCAGCGCCGCGCCAAAACTGACCCCGAGCGCGCTCAGGGTTCGAGGATCGACGGCGATCGCCAGTAATTCGACCCAGCCGAGGCCGGCGGATTTGATCAGGACGCCCGCGAGCGGAATCAGCACCACCAGCGTCAGATAGGCGATGGCGAAGCCCAGCGCCGGCCCGAAACCGGGGATGACGCTGGGCTTGCGAAATTTCCACCCGGTGCCAACTTTCGAAACCGCGTGATCCATGAAACCCTTCGATGCTTCCACGAAAGTTGGCACATGTTGTCTTATGATGGCACCCGCCGGCGCGCGGGGACGGGGCGATTTGGCTCCATTCAGCCATCAGCGACGGCGGGTACCAGGCCAACTTTCGAAACCGCGTGATCCATGAAACCCTTCGTTGCTTCCACGAAAGTCGGGCCGCATGTTGCCTTATGATGGCACCCGCCGCCGCGCGGGGATGGGGCCATTTGGCTCCATTCAGCCATCAGCGACGGCGGGTACCAGGCCAACTTTCGAAACCGCGTGATCCATGAAACGCTTCGATGCTTCCACGAAAGTTGGGCCGCATGTCACGAAATGATGGTACCCGCCGGCGTGAACCGGCGGTGTCAAATTGTTGAATCATCCATCAGCGACGGCGAGTACCGGTCGAAGCGCGCTCGGCAATCATCTCAATTCATCGGCTTGTAGATCTGATCGAATGAGCCGCCATCGGCGAAATGATCCGCCTGCGCCTTGGCCCAGCCGCCGAAGACGGCATCGATTGTCACCAGATTGATCTCGGGAAACCGCGCCAAATCGACGGCGTCGGCAAATTCCGGTTTCGACGGCCGGTAGAAATGCCGGGCGGCGAGCCTCTGGCCCTCGGCGCCATAGAGAAAATCCAGATAGGCCTCCGCCACTTCGCGCGTGCCCCTTGCGTCCGCATTGCCGTCGATGAGCGCCACCGCCGGCTCGGCCAGGATGCTGAGGCTAGGCACGACGATGTCGAAATTGTCGTCTCCCAATTCGCGGAGCGTCAGGAGCGCCTCGTTTTCCCAAGTCAGGAGCACGTCGCCGATGCCGCGCTGGGCGAAGGTCGTGGTCGACCCCCTTGCCCCGGAATCGAGCACCGGCACGTTGCGATAGAGCGCCGCCACGAATTCCCGTGCCTGGTCCTTGGCGCCACCGGAGGATTGCAAGCCAAAGGCCCAGGCGGCGAGATAGTTCCATCGCGCCCCCCCGGAGGTCTTCGGGTTGGGCGTCACCACCTGAATATCCGGGCCGAGCAGATCGGGCCAATCCTTGATCGCCTTCGGGTTGCCTTCGCGTACCAGGAACACGATGGTCGAGGCATAGGGCGAGGAATTGTCGGGCAGGCGCCCTTGCCAATCCGCCGGGATCATGCCGGTGCGCGACGCGATCTGGTCGATGTCGCCGCCCAGCGCCAAAGTCACCACATCCGCCTTCAGACCATCGATGACCGCGCGGGCCTGTTTGCCGGAGCCGCCATGAGAGGTCCGGATCGAGACCGTGTCGCCCGTCCTCTCGTTCCAGGTCCTGGCGAAGGCGGCGTTCAATTCCTTGTAGAATTCACGGGTCGGGTCATAGGAGACGTTAAGCAGCGTGACCTCGCCGGCCGAAATCGGTGACGCCAAGCCTAGAGCGAGGGCAAACATTACCGCCAGGGCGATCATGCTCGTTGGCTCCAGGATGCGCCGAAACCAATTCATGGGACCCCTCCGATGCCGTTAGCAAACTAAACCCTACCAATTCGATAGAGATTTTCAAGCGATATATACACAAAGTAAAGTATATTACACAATTTTAGTGTTTGTAAATCGCAAAAAGGCGTCAGGACCGCCTAATCTTGGCTTGGGGAGAGGCCGCTGTCCTGGTCAGCGCATCGGCGATGGTGGCGTTGTCGAGAACCTTGCGGGTGGCGATGGCCATTTCCGCGAAGACCGCCCGCAATTCACAGGATTCCTCGCTTGGGCAATCCTCGCATTTTCGATAGGCGATCTGGCTGAGGCAGGGTAGCGGAGCAACCGGGCCGTCGATCAGGCGCAGGACCGATCCGAAGGTGATTTGGCTTGGTGGCTTCAAGAGGGAATAGCCACCCTTCTTGCCGCGCCGGCTGGCTACGATCCCCTGGTGCTTCAACTCCAACAGGATCTGCTCCAGGAACTTCTTGGGGATGCGCCGCGATTGGGCGATCTCGGCAATCGACAAGGCGCCACCCTTGTCGAATTTGGCCAGCGCGATGAGGGCGCGAAGCGCGTATTTCGCCTTTTGGGAAATCATGCTCCCGACCAACCTCATGCCGAGCGTGGCAATTTCCCGTTCAACCCGATAGAGGAAGTCGAGTTCTAAGCCGGGACCCAGGCGCCACGCAATATCGAGCCCTTCCGACGCCTTTGGCCAGAGTCCCTCTTGAGCCCGTCAAGGCCTTGAGAGGATTGGGGAAACGCAGTGTTGATCTTGCCTGGTCCTGCCCCTATGTTGCGCCCCCGCGCCGCACCCCTCTCTTGGCCCATGACCGATCTTTCCCTGATCCGAAACTTCTCCATCATCGCCCATATCGACCACGGCAAGTCGACGCTGGCCGATCGGCTGATCCAGGCGTGCGGCGGCTTGAGCGCGCGCGAGATGAAGGAACAGGTGCTCGATTCCATGGACATCGAGCGCGAGCGCGGCATCACCATCAAGGCGCAGACGGTGCGCCTGGCCTACGAGGCGAGGGACGGGCGCATTTATCAGCTCAATCTGATGGACACGCCCGGTCATGTCGATTTCGCCTATGAAGTCAGCCGGTGCCTGGCCGCCTGCGAGGGTTCGCTCCTGGTGGTCGATGCCAGCCAGGGCGTCGAGGCACAAACCTTGGCCAACGTCTATCAGGCGATCAACAACAACCACGAGATCCTGACCATCCTCAACAAGATCGATTTGCCGGCGGCCGAACCGGCGCGGGTGAAACAGCAGATCGAGGACGTGATCGGCATCGATGCCTCGAACGCGGTCGAAATCTCGGCCAAGACCGGGCTCAACATCGAAAACGTGCTGGAGGCGATCGTCAAGCGCCTGCCGGCACCCAAGGGCTCGCGTGAGGCGCCGTTGCAGGCGATGCTGATCGATTCCTGGTACGATTCCTATCTGGGTGTTGTGATCCTGGTGCGGGTCATGCACGGCGTGCTGAGGCCCGGGCAAATGATCAAGATGATGTCCACCGACGCCGAATACGAGATCGAGCGAGTCGGCGTCTTCACGCCTAAGCGCCAACCGATGCCCGAACTGGGTCCAGCCGAGGTGGGCTTCATCACCGCCGGGATCAAGGCGGTGGCCGATTGCCGGATCGGCGATACCATCACCGAGGCACGGCGCCCCTGCCCAGTGGCCCTGCCCGGCTTCAAGCCAAGTGTGCCGGTGGTGTTCTGCGGCCTGTTCCCGACCGATTCCAACGATTTCGAGAACCTGCGCGATTCCTTGGCCAAGCTGCATCTGAACGACGCCAGCTTCCATTACGAGATGGAAACCTCGGCGGCGCTGGGCCTTGGCTATCGCTGCGGGTTCCTGGGCCTTCTGCACCTGGAAATCGTGCAGGAGAGGCTGGAACGGGAATTCGGCCTCGATCTCATCACCACCGCGCCCAGCGTCGTGTACAAGGTGCATCTGACCGACGGGTCGATGCGCGAATTGCACAACCCGGCCGATCTGCCGGACCCGGTCAAGATCCACCACATCGAGGAACCCTGGATCAAGGCCACCATCCTGGTGCCCGATGATTTCCTCGGTTCGATCTTGAAGCTGTGCGAGGAGCGTCGGGGCGCGCAGACCGACCTCACCTATGCCGGGTCGCGGGCGATGGTGGTTTATCGCCTGCCGCTGAACGAGGTGGTGTTCGATTTCTACGACCGCCTGAAATCGGTCAGTCGCGGTTATGCCAGCTTCGACTATCACCTGGACGATTACCGGGAAGGAGATCTGGTCAAGCTCAACATACTGGTCAATGGCGATCCGGTGGATGCGCTTTCCTGCGTCGTGCACCGCGGCCAGGCCGATCCGCGCGGGCGCGCCCTATGCGTGAAGCTGAAGGACCTCATCCCCCGGCAATTGTTCAAGATCGCGATTCAGGCGGCGATCGGGGGCAAGGTGATCGCGCGGGAAACGGTGAGCGCGCTAAGGAAGGACGTGACCGCCAAATGCTATGGCGGCGACGTTACCCGCAAGCGCAAACTCCTGGATAAGCAGAAGGAGGGCAAGAAGCGAATGCGCCAATACGGCAACGTGGAGATCCCGCAATCGGCCTTCATCGCCGCCCTCAAGATGCACGATTCGTGATCCGTGCCCACGGCTATTGCTTTTCGATCTGCTGTCCCCGCTGAATACCGATCAGGATGCACCCCGCGCCCGCGACCAGCGTGGCGAGCCAAGCCGGCGTCAGCAAGATCGGATGGACGAAGTAGGTCCAGAGCGGCGACCAGACATGGCGCTGAATAAAAACCTGGGTCAGGTTCAGGCTCGAGAGGTTGACCGATCCCCAGATGTCGCCAAGGGAGAGGGAAGTGCCGAAGCGCAACATGCTGTAGACATCGCCAATGCCCATGAACAGCGAGGCCGCGATCAAGATAAATCCAAAAATCTTGAAATTCATGATCTCGCCGGTCTTGGGCCGAATCCAGTGGCGCGCATCATGCTTGTCGATTGGCTTCCGGTCAAACCCGATTGACGACAATTTTCATTATTTTGTCGGGGCATTGACAGAAATTTCGATGTGATGGTCGCGTTTCCAGGGCCGGTGGCCCGGCCCTGGGCCATCATTGCCTTCGCCCGATCGCTCCGCTAGGTTCCCGCGCGGTCCGGTAGGGCGCGCGCCGGAGGGATGGCCGAGCGGTTGAAGGCGCACGCTTGGAAAGCGTGTATAGGGCACAACCCTATCGTGGGTTCGAATCCCACTCCCTCCGCCAGCCGAGGCCCGTCAGGAATCTCCGCCGCGATTGCGGCCGCCGACACCAGGCGCGGCGAAATGCCCGTCACGGTCAATTCCTTTCCTCCCGGTTGATCGGATAGACGCTCGCGGGCCCGAGCAGGGGCTGCAGCAGCAAGCGATCCAGCCACAGGTCACGTGGGGCGCGAAACTGCTCGATCCCGATCACCATCGCCTCGTGGCCGGAAGCGGGCGCCTCGCGATAGGTCCCGAGCAAACGGTCCCACCACGGCAGGTTGAAGCCGAAATTGCTGTTGGTCTCCGCCGGCCGGATCGAATGATGGACGCGGTGCATGTCGGGCGTGACGATCAAACGGCGCAAGAGGCGATCGAGACCAGGATCCAGGCGCAGATTGGCGTGGTTGAACATCGACGATGCATTCAACACGATTTCGAACGTAAGCACCGCGACGGCCGGCGGGCCCAGGACCGCGACCGCCGCCAGCTTGAGCACCATGGAGAGCAGAATTTCAACCGGATGAAAGCGCAAACCCGTGGTCACGTCGAATTCGAGATCGGCGTGATGCATCCGGTGCAAACGCCACAGCGCCGGCACGGCATGGAACATCACATGCTGCAAGTAAATGATCAGGTCGAGCGCCAGAAGGGAAACCGGAAAGGCGATCCAGAGGGGCCATTCGAGGGCATTGAACAGACCCCAACCCCGCGCGCCCGCGATTTCGGCAAGGCCCAAGGCAGTGATTGGAAAGGCAAGGCGCAGGACCAGCGTGTTCAAGGCGACGATCCCAAGATTGTTGGTCCAGCGCAAGAGCCGGGGGATTTCACGCCTTCGGCGAGGCGACGCGGCCTCGAGCACCGCCATCAGCGCGAGAACGCCCAGGAAGACGGCGCCGCGGATCGTGGGCTCATGGCCCAGAAGAAGTTCGGACATTCGCCGACAAGTCCTTGCGGGAAGCGCATGCGAGTCGCCATTCAATCACTCGACCGAGGACCGTGACAACCACATTTCCCGGCGCCCAGGCCGCGCCGTCGCCAACCCAACTTTACCAAAGTGTATTGGCCAGGAAATGAAGGCGCATGTCGAGATGGTGTTTGCTGTGGGAGAGCAAGCCACGTGGCGCGGGCGATAAAGAGACCGCGATACGGGCAGGAAACAGGAGCCCACCATGCCAAGTGCCATCCAGCGCCGTTCAGTCAACGATGAAGGGTTCGCGCCCATCGCCAAATCCATGCTCCTGTTGATCGTGCTGGCCCTATTGTTCTCGCACTATTGCCTCAAGAACGCGCTCGGCGAGAGCCAAATAGAGCCGCGCATCGCGTTGGTCATCGGCAATTCGAACTATGGCCAATCCTTGGGCCAATTGTTGAATCCGGGGAACGATGCCAAGCTGATTTCGATTGCCCTCGAGAGCGTCGGTTTCCAGGTCACCACATTGTTGGATGTCGATCAGCGCGCGATGAAGCGCGCGATCTCCGATTTCGGGGCTGCGGTCTCGGACGCCGGCCCCAGCGCGGTCGCGCTCTTCTTCTATGCCGGTCACGGCATTCAGGTCGACGGCACCAATTACCTGGTTCCGGTGGGCGCCGCGATCGAGCGCAAGGGCGATGTGGATCTGGAGGCGATCGAGGCCGAGGCCCTCATGAAGCAGCTTGAATACGCCGGCGCGGGGGTGAGCATCGTGGTCTTGGATGCCTGCCGCAACAATCCGCTGCCGCGATCCGTGCGCTCGAACGTGCGGGGTCTGGCGCGCATGGACGGGCCCATCGGCAGTTTCGTCGCCTATTCGATCGCGCCCCGGCGAGGGCGGCCGAGAAGTTCTTGCGCACCGAGCCCTTGGGAGCCGACGCGGAGGAACCGTCCGAAACCGCGGCCGGGGAGTCGTCGAAGCCGGCGTCAGCACCCCCCGCGGACGGGAACGGCTCGAGGTCGATCTCG
>CAZIUB010000107.1:0-38322 GCA_964542425.1 uncultured Rhodospirillaceae bacterium
GCTCGGGTATCGCAACTGGCTGCGGTCGTACCGCCCACGGTTCTTCGCTGTCCACATCGGTGACCCTCCTCGATTTCGGCCACCATTCTTGAATCACAAGTGATTCTCAGGAATCAACATGTTTCCGGACAGGCACTTAGAGCGCCGCTCCACCCGATCACCGGCTTTTGCGCCAGATCGCCGCCCCGCCACAGATAGAGCGCCAGCAGGGGCGCGGCGCCGGCGATTCATACACCCAGTTCATCCAACAGCGCCTTGGCCTCGATCAGATCCGTCGTACCGAAGCCTTCCGTGAACCAACCAAGGATGGGCGCCAGCAGCGAACGTGCCTCGCTGGCCCTGTCCCGGTCGCTTAACAGTCGCGCCAAGCCGGTCGCCGCGCGCAATTCGATCGCCTTCGATCCCTGACCACGGGCCATCTTCAACGCGCATTCGTAAGCGACCCGCGCGGCATCGGGGTCGCTCTTGAGCCGAAGCTGGCCGGCGAGACAATGGAGCATCGGCGCGCAGGCGAGATCGCCGGTCTCCTCGAGATACCGGAAGGCCTCGGCGATTGCCGCGTCGGATTCCTCCTTCTGCCCCGCAAGCGCATGGGCCTCGGCCTTGAAACCATGAAGCAGCGAAATGTACCGCCGGGTTCCCGTGGCCAACAGCCCCGCAATACCGGTGTCGATCTCGCGGAGCCCATCGTGGGCGTCACCCCGATGCGCCAGTCCCCACCCGTGGAATACACGGGCGTAGTTATGCCACATCGGCATGGCAAGTTCGGCGCAGATGGGGAGCGCGCGTTCAGCCGTCGCAACGATCGCCGTGACCCGGCGCATGAAGGCATTGGCAATCATGGCGCAAAAGACCAGCGAAAACATGGTCGTGTTGACATGATCGCGTTGCCTGGCCCAATCCACCGCCGCATCCATGGACTCGATGGCCCGGTCGGGAAATCCCAGGTGCCAAAGCGACCAGCTCCTGTAGGCAAGCCCCGCAACGCGGTGATCAAGGGTATAGCGGAGCGCTTGATCGCGGTGAAGCGCGGGATCATAACTCTTTAGAATCTCATCGGCGCAGGCGAGCGCTTCGCCATATCGCCCGGCGTGGAAGCGCGCCACGGCGACCAGCCGCAAGGCGCCCAGCCGCGCGCCTTGATCGCCGGCGGCCTCGGCCAGGGCGAGGAACCGCTCGGCGGGCACCGGGTTCTCCTCCGATCGAAGATAGCGCGAGGCCACCTCGCCATAGATCGCCATGAACCGAAGCGGCGTATCGCCAAGTTCCTCGGCAAGCGCGGTCGCGCGGGTAAAGGTCGCGAAGGTTGCCTGGCTGCCGTAGCCACTCCCCGCGGTAAGTGCCTGGCCGAGATTGACCAGGAGCCGCAATTCGCGCTCCTTGCCGTCCCGATCCGGGGGGCTTTGGCGCACCAGTCCAAGGGCGCTCTCGAAATGGCTGATCGCCTCGCGATAGGCCGGCCGGGCAATGGCCTTGTCGCCGGCGCGCTCCCAATAATCCATCGCCTTCGCGACCTCGCCGGCCTGTTCGGCGTGGTGGGCAAGGATCTCCGGCTGGATTTCGGCGCGCGCCTCGAGCACGGCGAGCAGCCGGGCATGGATCGCCTGGCGCCGGCTCCTCAGCAAACTCTCATAAGCCGCGTCGCGCACCAGGGCATGCTTGAAAAGATAATCCGCGTCGGGCGGCGAGCCGCGGCGAAAAACCAGTTCCGCCTCGACCAGGCTGTCCAGCGCCACGTCAAGCTCGCCATCCACCTGGGGCGCGATCGCCGCCAGGGTGCGGTAGTCGAAATTTCGCCCAATCACCGCCGCGATCTGGGCCACCTCCTTGACCGAGCGGAGCCGGTCGAGGCGCGCCATCAAGCTGTCGTGCAGGGTAGCCGGGACCGTGAGCGCGCTCAAAGGGCCCGCCAGCACATAGGCGCCCTGCTCCTCGCGCAGCACACCCGATTCAAGAACCGCCTTGGCGATCTCCTCCACGAACAGCGGCACGCCGTCGGTCTTGGCCGCTATCTCGTCCAGCACCGGGTCGGGCAACGGCTTGCCGCCGCCGACCCTTGTCGCGATGGCGCCAACCTGGGCCCGCCCCAACTTGTTCAGCACCAGGCGCGTCACGATCGGATGGCCCGCGAAGCCATGCTCGAAGGTCGGCCGCGCGGTGGTCAGAATCAGCATCCGCGATCGCGCGGCCGCGTCCAGCGCCATTTCCAGGAATTCGAGACTGGTCGGATCGATCCAGTGGGCGTCCTCGATCACCCACAGCACCGGGCGCGAACGAGCCAGGCCCGTCACCTGGTCGATCAGGGCGCGCAGGGTGCGCGCGCGCTGCTGCTGGGGTTCAAGGTCCAGTTTTCCATAGCGCGCCTCGCCATCGATCCCCAGCAACGGCGCGATCAGCGCCGCCTGCGCCGCCACATCCGTTGTGCCGAGCGCCAACAGCGCCTCGAGCTTGTCGAGCCGCGCCGGATCGTCGTCGCTCGCCTCGAACTTGGCCGCAAGGCCAAGTTGCTGGATCGCCGGGTGAAGCGCGCTGTCGGTGTGATAGGGCGAACACTGGTATCGGATGCGCGTGTGATCCGAACCCGCCAGGGATTCGATCAGGGCCTCGGTGATGCGTGACTTGCCGATCCCGGCCTCGCCGGTCAAAAGGATCATCTGGCCTTCGCCCGATCGGGCCTGGTGCCAGCGCTCCACAAGCAGCGCCAGTTCCTGCTCGCGCCCGACGATCGGGCTGAGGCGTCCCGACCCGCGCGCCGCGAACCGGCTTTCCAGCGCCCGCTCCCCCACGACCGAGTACGCCTCGATCGGATCGGCGAGCCCTTTCACCGAAAGTTTCCCCATCGCCTGGAGATCGAACAAACCCCCGACCAACCGACGCGTCGTTTCGGCGACCACGATCCGGCCAGGCTCGGCCAGGGTCTGAAGCCTCGCCGCCAGGTTCGGCGTGTCGCCGATGACCGCTTCCTCCCGCGCCGAGCCCTCGCCAACCAGGTCGCCAACCACCACCAGGCCGGTCGCGATCCCGATCCGGGCCGCCAACGGCCCGCCATCGGGCGCGTGCAGCCCGCCGATCGCGCCCTGTACCCCGAGCGCGGCGCGAACCGCCCGTTCCGCCTCGTTCTCGTGGGCCCGAGGCCAGCCGAAATAAGCCAGCACCCCATCGCCCATGAACTTCGCCACATGGCCATCGAGACGGGTGATCTCGCCGGCGACCGCGTTCTGGTAGTTCCGGATCACGCGGCCCATCTCTTCCGGGTCGAGCCGGGCCGACATTGCGGTCGATCCCACCAGATCGACGAACATCACGGTCAACTGGCGGCGCTCGGCTTCGGGCGGAATCGCGCTCGTGGGATGCGCCGGCGGGTCCTCGCGCGCGGCGCTCGTGCCGTTGAGTTCGGCAATCGCGGCCAGCAGTTTGCGCCTCGGGCCCATCGGCAGCCCAAGTTCCTTGAGGTCGTCATCGGTGAGGTGACGGCTCGATTCAAGATCGATCTCGTTCTCGGCGAATGAAGCGGCATACTTGCCGAGGCCGAGACGAGAGAGCCAATCGGCGATTTCCAAGGCGATCACCCCCGCGGTCCAGCCTATGTTAGCATCGGGCCGGAGTTTGGCGGAAGGTCAATCGTCGCCAGCAAGGAATTCCATCCGCGCGCTCTATCCGATCGCCGGCTTTTGCGCGAGGTCGCCGCCCCGCCACAGATAGAGCGCCAGCAGGGGCGTGGCGCCGGTGCGGGTCGCGTGGGTGATCCAGGGCGGGTGATGGATGATGGCGCCCACCGGCTCCGGGCGCCAATCCGCCTCGGCCCGCCGCCATTCCGCCACGCCGGCGAGCGGCACATAGATTTCCTCCGCCGCGTGGCGATGCGCGGGATAGAGAATCTCCGGCCCGAGCATCAGGAATCCGACCGCGATCCGGTCGCTGGCCAGGGCCCCTCGCGTGCCGATGAGTTCCGTATAGCCATAATTATCCAGGAACGCCGCCCCGAAATCCTCCGGCCGATAGCTCTGCCGCCAGTGCAATCCCGGTCCCGATCGAACGAGGGCATTGACCAGGGTTCTGGTCGCATCGCTCGCCAGTTCCGGCAGATGTCCCAGCCAGCGCAAGACCGGCAACCAGACGGGCGCAAGTGCGCGATCGATCGCCCCGGATCGCGGCCATTCCGCCAGGAATGGCGTGGCGCGATCATGGGCCATGGCGGCGACGAACGCGCGCGCCAGCCCCGCAAGATCAAGCGCCGCCTCGTTCTTCATGCCCGCTGGGGTAGCTGCATCGTCCATTTGGTAACGATGCCATTTTCAGCGCGCGCTGGCAAAGGCCGCCCGAGGATTTGTCGACAGCGCACGCGTTGCCCGGTTCATGCAACGGAGTTTTTCGGATTGCCTAAGGGTATTTTGACGGCTTTACTAACGGCTTTTTGGCGGATTGCCTAACGGCTTTTTGGCGGATATAGTAATGGACATTTCGCGGATAGAGGTCCATGTCCCATGTCCCTGGTGCCACGGCATCTTTCTGTTCCTCTGGCGGCCGCATTGGCAAAAGGCCGGGTGGTCAATGTGGTCGGCCCCAGGCAGGACGGCAAGTCGACGCTGGTGCGCGACCTCACCAAGTCCGCGTCCTACCTGACCCTTGATGACGATGGCGTGCGCCAGGCGTTGGCGTTCGACCCGTATGGCCAGTTGAAGGCCTTGTCGGACGGCGCGACGAAGTCCGGCCTGCCCGTCGTGATCGACGAGGTTCAGCGCCTGCCGGAGATCACCCTCGCCCTGAAGCGCATCGTCGATGCCGACAATCGGCGCGGTCATTTCCTGCTCACGGGATCGGCGGATATCTTCACGTCGGGAAAGGCGATCGATTCGCTGGCCGGGCGCGTCTCGACCTTGACGCTCCGTCCATTCAGCGCCGCGGAGATCGCCGGCGCCGGTCCCTGCCTGTTGCTCGACATCGCCGGCGAGGATCCGACGAAGATCCCGAAGCTGCTGCCGAAGCCTTTACGCTATGAGCGCAAGGAGGTGATCGATCTGATCGTGCGGGGCGGTTTTCCGGAATTCCGAGTGCTCCCCGACCGCGACCGGGCACAGCGGTGCAAGAGCTACGTGGACAGCATCGTCGATCGCGATCTGGCTGCCGTGCATGCGGCGCGAAAGCCCGATGTCGTGCGCCGGCTGATCTCCCAAGTCGCCGCGCGAACGGCCCAGGAGCTGAACCCGAGCCACCTAGCGGGTGATCTCGAGGTCAAATTGGCAACACTCAATGACTATGTCCAGGTGTTGACCAAGCTTGGCATCGTGCTGCGGCTCGGCGCTTGGGCATCACCCAAGGCGAAGCGCGAGATCAAGGCGGCCAAACTGCATTTCATGGATACGGGGCTTGCCACGGCGCTGCGCGGCGATGATTCGAGCAGCTTCGGTCTGAAAGGCGATACGGAGGCGTTCGGCGCCCTGTTCGAGACTTTCGTTTTCACCGAGATCGAGAAGTCGCTGCCGCACCTGGAAAAACACTGGTCGCTGTGGCATTGGCGCGCCGAGGGCCGCGAGATCGATATCGTCGCCGAGGCGCCTGGCAAGATCACGGCACTGTTCGAAATGAAGGCATCCTCGAGCGTCAGCCAGGACGATTTCCGTCACATGAAGTGGTTCATGACGGACGGCCCCGGAAAGAATCGTCGCTGCGTGGGGTTCGTCGTCTATGTCGGCGAGCACTTGCTGTCGTTCGGTCCCGGATTGATCGCGCTGCCGGTCTCGATGCTCTGGTCATACCCGCGCTGACGCCCCAGCGAGCGGCGGCACCGGCAGCCCAAACAAGAAGCGCGGCCAAATGGGCCGCGCCTCTGTCTGGTCTATTTCGAGATGAAGCGAGGGGTGCTACTCGACCTCTTCCTCGTCATCGTCGAACATCTTGCTCATGGCCTCGGCCAGGTCGAAGCTGTTGACCTCGGTCGCGACTGCACCGGCGAGCGCGGCATTGGCCTCGGCGACGCCGATGCCCTGCGGTACGTCAAAATCGTATTCCGAGAGGCTGGGGTCGATCTCCGCCATCCGGTCAAGTACCGCCAGCACCTGGGGCCCAGTCAGGGTCTTGTTGGTCATGCCTTCGAAAATGCCCGCGAGTTGGGCGGCCAATTGCTCTTGCGTCACGTTGTTGTTGAGATCGGCATCCGAATTGGCGAGCTCGGCCGCCTTCAGCGCTTCCTTCAAGGTGGTGCCGGCCATGCCGATGGGCGAGTTGGGGCTGGCGTTCATGAGCGCGTTCGGCGAGGCGTTCAGGACCCCGTTCAACTTGCCAAGCGCGCTTGGGTGCATCGAGGGGTCTTCCGCCACCGCCTGGCGGGTCGCCTTGGCTTCCATCATTTCGGCCTTCTTGGCCTGGCCCTTGTTGAGATCGGTGCCGGCATTGGCGGATTGGTTGGCGCCGGATTTTCCTTGGCCTTCGGACTTTCCTTGGCCGCCGGAATTGCCCTTGCCGCCGCCCTTGCCATCGCTGTGGTCGTTGGCGTGGCCGTTGCCCTTCTCGCCCGCCGCCGCGATGGGCGCGAGATCGAGAACGGCGAGGCCCAGAGGCGCGACAGCGGCGATGGCGAGCACGACCGTGGTCTGGCGAAGGAACTTGCGAAAACTCATCCGACTCTCCTGTTTCGGTTTTTGGCCTGGTTTGAGCGCGATACTGCCGGAACCTGCATTAACCGCCGATGAACAAGGCCGTCACTCGTCAACACAATTGATATGATTTTTAAATTTTTCCAGTGTTTTCAACAGCTTTTGTGATCGGGATCACAGGAGGAGCCGCAGATTCTCCCGAGGTCCCCCTAAAATCCCCTTCACGGAATCCCATTGCATCGGGCCGGTCACGGGTTTAGAACAAAAAGAGAACAGTATTTTGAATAAAGCACCCTAGCGCGCGGGTACTAGCCCATGGCCATTCGGCAGGACCTCGATCGATTGCGGCGGATCATCGCCCGCCTGGACAATCCCCATCATGAAGCGGGAGAGGAGGCGCCATGCTTGCGAATCGGCGTGCCGGCGATCGATCTTCACCTGGCGCGAAGCGGGCTTGGCCCCGGCGCATTGCACGAGATCGCAGGCCACGGCCCCGACGAGGAACAGGGCGCCGCGGGTGCTGCCTTCCTGGCGCTGTGCCTGCGCCACTCCGCGCCATCGCGGCCGATCCTGTGGGCGACGACGCACACCGATCTCTACCCGCCGGGCCTCGCGGGACTGGGCCTCGACCCGAGGCGGCTGATCCTGCTGGCCGCCCGGCGCGAGGCGGAGATCCGCTGGGCGCTCGAAGAGGCGCTGCGCTGCGTGGCACTCGCCGCGGTGGTGGGCGAGGCGGCGGAGATCGACCTCACCGCCAGCCGGCGCCTGCAATTGGCGGCGGAGAAGATGGGAATTCCCTGCTTCATCCTGCGCCGCTGGCGCAGCGCCGATCTTGCGCGCCGGCACCGCGCTCGCCCGATCGCGGCTGCCACGCGCTGGCGCATCCAGCCCCTGCCCGGTGACGGTGGCAATGGCGCGGGCGAGAACATCGACAAGGCACGCTGGCGTGTCGATCTGTGGCGATGCCGCAACGGATCGCCAGCTTCCTGGATCGTGGAGGTCGCGCATGCCGCCCTGCATTCCCCCGCCATCGCGGCGGTTCCTGTCCCTGTGGCTGACGCATTGGGCGACGGATTGCCGGGCCAGGCGGAACGCCTTGTCCGCGACCGGCGCGAAGCAGCCCGCGCCAGCACCTGAGGCGCCGCTGGCGCTGGCGGAACACAACGCCAATCGCCGGCTGATCGCGGCCATCAATCCGGCGGCGGAGGCGCTTGGCATTCGCCCGGGCCAAAGGGTGGCCGATGCGCGTGCCGCGATGCCGCGCCTGGCGATCGAGCCCATGGATCGCGCGTCCGATGCCGCCGCCTTGCGCCGCCTCGCCGATTGGGCCACGCGGTTTTCCCCGGCGGTGGCGATCGAGGGCGATGACGGGTTGATGCTGGACATCACGGGCTGTGCCCATCTGTGGTCGAGCGAGGCCAATCTCCTGGCCGATGCCAAGACGCGCTTTACCGGCTTCAAGCTCCACTGCCGGGCGGCGATCGCCGACACCATCGGTGCTGCCTGGGCGCTGGCGCGTTTCGGCCCGGCGGATGCGATCCAGCCGGCGGGCGACATCGCCCAATCGCTTTCCGATCTGCCGGCGGCGGGATTGCGCCTGCCAGCGCCGCTCTTGGCCCAACTGGATCGCTTAGGCTTGCGGCGCATCGGCGATCTTGTGGCCCTTGGCCCGCGCGCGGCATTGGCCAGCCGCTTTGGCCAAGCGCCGCTCTTGCGCCTGGACCAAGCCCTGGGCCGCGTGGCCGAGGCGCTGTCGCCGCTTCTGCCCCAGCCATCGCGCCAGGTGCGCCTGGATCTGGCCGAGCCGATCGTCGATCATTCTTCGATCCTGCGCGCGCTCGATCTCCCGCTCTCGCGCCTGATCCAACTGCTGGCGCCTCACGAGATCGGCATCCGCCGGCTGGAACTCGCCTGCTATCTCCTGGATGGCGCGGTGCGCCGCCTGGCGATCGGCACCGCCCGGCCCAGCCTGGAAGCAGCGCATCTCCATTCCCTGCTCGCCGAGCGCGTGGCGGAATTGGATCCCGGCGAAGGGATCGAGGCCCTGCGCCTGAGCGCGCTCGTGATCGAACCCCTCTGCGCCCGATGCCCGCGCTTCGGCGAGGGGACCCATGATTCCACCACGCTCGCACCCCTCATTGATCGCCTCGGCAATCGCTTGGGTGAGGCGGCGGCGCATCGGCCGGGCCCGCGCGAAAGCCACGTCCCCGAACGCGCGGTCGCGCGCCTGCCGCCCTTGGCCCCTCCATCCCGCTGCCATTGGCCCACGGCTTCGCGAAGGCCGCTGCGGCTGCTGGCCCATCCCGAACCGATCGCGGTTCTGGCCCCGATTCCCGACGACCCGCCAGTGCAATTCCGCTGGCGACGCCTGCTCCACCGAGTGCGCGCCGCCGAAGGTCCGGAGCGGATCGCCCCGGAATGGTGGCTGGCCGAGGACGATAGCGCGGAAATCCGCGACTATTACCGGGTCGAGGACACGGAGGGCGGGCGCTTCTGGCTCTACCGCGCCGGCCTCTATCGCGCCGGCCCCGCGCCGCGCTGGTTCCTGCACGGCTTGTTCGGATGAGCACCCCGGTCGAATTGCAGGTGACCAGCAATTTCTCGTTCCTGCGAGGGGGATCGCACCCCCAGGAACTGGCGACGCGCGCCGCCGAATTGGGCTATGGCGCGATCGGGCTTTGCGACCGCAACACCTTGGCCGGCGTGGTGCGGGCCCATGCCGCGTGCAAGCTCTCCGGGATAGACCTGGTGGTCGGGTGCCGGCTGGATCTCGCGGACGGGTTTTCGCTGCTCTGCTTTCCGGAAGATCGGGCCGCCTATGGCAGGCTCTGCGAATTGCTGACGCAGGGCAAACGCCGCGCCGAAAAGGGCCAATGCCGCCTCTCCTACGCGGATCTCCTGGATCACCGCGAAGGGCAGTGGGTGGCGGCCCTTCCGCCCACGGAATCAACGGCCACGGAATTCACGCCCGAACAGCCCATGCCCGATTTCGAGGGTCGCCTGGCGCGTCTCGGCCGCGATTTCGGCCCGCGCGCGCATCTGATGCTCAATCATCTCTATCGCGGCGACGATCGGCGCCGCCTCGGCCGTCTGGTCGAACTGGCTGGGCACTCGCGCGTGACACCCCTTGCCGGCAACGACGTGCTCTATCACACGCCCGAGCGAAGGGTGCTTCAGGACGCGCTCACCTGCGTGCGGCTGGGCGTCGCCATCGAACAGGCGGGATTGCGATTGCTGCCCAATGCCGAGCGGCATCTGAAATCGCCCGAGGAAATGCGCCGCCTGTTCAAGCCCTGGCCCGGCGCGCTGAAGCGGGCCGCCCTAATCGCCGGCCATTGCCGCTTCTCGCTCGACGAATTGCGCTACGAATATCCGAGCGAACCGGTGCCAGACGGCAAGGACGCGCAAACCCACCTCGAAGCCCTGACCTGGGAAGGCGCGAGGGCGCGCTATCCAGACGGCGTGCCGGAGCGGATCGCGGATCTGCTGCGCCATGAATTATCGCTCATTGCCCAACTTTCCTACGCGCCCTATTTCCTGACCGTGCACGATATCGTCCGTTTCGCGCGCGAGTGCCAGATCCTGTGCCAGGGGCGGGGCTCGGCCGCCAATTCGGCGGTGTGCTATTGCCTGGGCATCACCGCCGTCGATCCTGCCCAAGTCGATCTCCTGTTCGAGCGCTTCATCTCGGCCGAGCGCAACGAGCCCCCCGACATCGATGTCGATTTCGAGCACGAGCGGCGCGAGGAAGTGATCCAGCACATCTACGCCAAATACGGTCGCGAGCGCGCAGGCCTCGCCGCGACCGTCATTCGCTATCGGCCCAAGAGTGCCCTTCGCGACATGGGCAAGGCGATGGGCCTGGGCGAGGACATCTTGGGCGTGCTCTCGAAGACCATCTGGGGCTGGTCCAGGGAGGGGATCGACGAGGGGGCGATCCGCGAGGCCGGGCTCGATCCATCCGACCGGCGGCTGCGCCTGACCATCGAGCTCGCGCGCGAGCTGATCGGATTTCCCCGCCATCTGTCGCAGCATGTGGGCGGCTTCGTCATCACCAGGGGAAGGCTGTCGGCGGTGGTGCCGATCGAGAACGCGGCGATGGCGGAGCGCACCTGCATCGAATGGGACAAGGACGACCTCGATGCGCTTGGCATGCTGAAGATCGACGTGCTGGCGCTTGGCATGCTGAGCTGTATCCGCAAGGCCTTCGCGCTGATCGAGCGCCACCACGGGCGACACTTCGATCTCGCCAGTGTGCCCAAGGAGGATCCGGCGGTCTACGACATGCTGTGCCGGGCCGATTCCATCGGCGTGTTCCAGGTGGAAAGCCGGGCCCAGATGACCATGCTGCCGCGCCTCAAGCCGCGCTCGTTCTACGATCTGGTGATCGAGGTGGCGATCGTGCGCCCGGGTCCCATCCAGGGCGACATGGTGCACCCTTATCTGAGGCGCCGGAACGGCGAGGAGAAGGTCGATTATCCCAGCCCCGAATTGCGCCAGGTGCTGGAGAAGACCTGCGGGGTGCCGCTGTTCCAGGAACAGGCGATGCGGATCGCCATCGTCGCCGCCGGCTTCACGCCCTCCGAGGCCGATCGCCTGCGCCGGGCCATGGCCACCTTCCGCAAGGTGGGCACCATCCATACCTTCGAGGAAAAACTGGTCCGGGGCATGGTCGCGCGCGGCTACGAGCGCGAATTCGCGCTGCGCTGCTTCAAGCAGATCGAGGGCTTCGGCGAATACGGATTCCCGGAGAGCCACGCCGCCAGCTTCGCGCTCCTGGTCTATGTCTCGGCCTGGTTGAAATGCCATTACCCGGCCGCCTTCGCCTGCGCGCTTCTGAACGCGCAACCGATGGGCTTCTATGCCCCGGCCCAGATCGTGCGCGACGCCAGGGATCACGGGGTCGCGGTGTTGCCGGTCGATGTCAATGCCAGCCAATGGGACAATCTGCTCGAACCCCTCGAGCCGAGCCGCACGCAGCCAGCGCTCCGCCTGGGGTTTCGCGAGATCAACGGGATCCGCAAGGCCGAGATCGAGCGCCTGATCGAGCGGCGCGAGTCCGGCTATCGTTCGCTCCCCGAGATGGCGCGCGTGGCCTCATTGTCGGGGGCGACCCTCGAAAACCTGGCCAAGGCCGATGCCTTCGGCTCCCTCGGCCTCGATCGCCGAGGCGCGTTGTGGCACATCCACGCGATCGAGGACGGGCAATTGCCGTTGTTCGACGACGCGCCGCCCGTCACGCCACCCCTTCCCGCCCCACCGGCCCACGATCCCGCACCGCTGCCGCCCATGACCTTGGGCGAAAACGTGATCGAGGATTACGATGCGACCGGGCTTTCCTTGCGCGCGCACCCGCTGGCGCTGCTGCGCCCCCGGCTGCGGGCGCTGCGAATCATCGCCAACGAGCGCCTAGGCGCGATCGAGGACGGACGGTATCTCAAGGTCTCCGGCCTCGTCCTGGTGCGCCAGCGTCCCGGCACGGCGTCGGGCGTCATCTTCATGACGCTCGAGGACGAGACCGGCGTTGCCAACATCGTGGTCTGGCCCAAGGTGTTCGAACGCTATCGCCGAGTGCTCTTGACCGCGCGCCTGCTCGCCATCGAGGGAAGATTGCAGCGCCAGGGCCTGGTCATCCACGTCATCGCCGAACGCCTGGTCGATCTCTCGCATCTGCTCGACGGCCTGGGTGCCATCGACGGCACCTCGAGCCCGGAACTCGCGCACGCGCAAGTGGCCGGGCGCGCGGGGACTGACGACCAGCGCTTCCGGCGCGTCAAGAGCCGGGACTTCCATTGATCGCGCCGGCGACTCGCGATGGCTTGACAGGGCATGCAATTGTATGTACAATTGGCACCCATAAACGAAACTGACCATGCGCGTTGCTGGATTCCAATGGGACGCGGACAACCGGCAAAAATGCCGGAAACATGGCGTGTCCCTGAGCGAGATCGAGGCGCTCTTCGCCGGAACGATCCTGATCGTCCCTGACGAGGTGCACTCGCAGCAAGAGCACCGCTATCGAGCCATCGGCCAGACGCCTGAAGGCCGTCATATCTTCGTGGTGTTGACGATTCGCGAACACCACGGCAAGCGGTTGATCCGCCCGATCAGCGCGCGCTACATGCACAAGAAGGAAATCATCGCCCATGAAAAAGAAAATCCCGACCTTCGAGACTGACGCCCAGGCCGAGGCCTTCGTCGCCAAGGCCGACTTGACCAGATACGACCTATCCGGCCTCGTCCCCACGCGCTTCGAGTTCGAGCGCAAGGACGCCCGCGTCAACATGCGTCTGCCCGAGCCGCTTCTCCGGGCGGTCAAGCGCCGCGCCGCCCAGCGCGGCATTCCCTACCAGCGCCTGATCCGCGAGGCGCTGGAGAAGGCGCTCCGCACCCCGCGTTGAAGAACCCCGCCCGCGCGTCGCCCCAGCGCACCGAAGGAAAATCAATTCCTGATGATCATCTGCTCGGGCCCGTAGGGGAAGCTGGTGATGTTCTCCGCTCCTTTTTCGGTGACGATGAAGTTGTCGTGCTCGCGATAGCCGCCCGAGCCCGGCTGGCCTTCCGGGATCATGATCATCGGCTCCATCGAAACGACCATGCCGGGCTGGATCAATGTCTCCACATCCTCCCGCAATTCCACCCCGGCCTCGCGGCCGTAATAATGGCACAACACGCCGAAGGAGTGGCCGTAGCCGAAGGAGCGGTACTTGAGCAGATCCCAGGCCCGATACATCTCGTTCAGCTCGATGGCGATCTGGGCGCAGGTCTTGCCGGGCCTGATCAGATCCGAGCCCACCCGATGCACCTCGCAGTTCCTGCGCCAAAGATCGAGATGCGAATCCGAGGCATGGTCGCGGAACAGGGTCCGCTCGAGCGCCGTGTAATAGCCGAAGATCATCGGGAAGCAATTCAACGACAGGATATCGCCGGATCGGATCTTCCGGTTGGTCACCGGGTTGTGCGCGCCGTCGGTGTTGATGCCGGACTGGAACCAGGTCCAGGTATCCATCAATTCGACGAAGGGGAAGCTCTTGCCGATCTCGCGGATCATGGCATTGGTGGAGGCGATCGCCACCTCGTGCTCGGGAACGCCGGCCTTGATCGCCGCCATCACCGCGCGCCCGCCCAAGTTGCAGATGCGGGCACCTTCTCGGATCAACTTGTGTTCCTCCGCCGACTTGACACTGCGCATCCACATCGCCGGCTGGGCGATGTCGATCAATTCCACGCCGGGGAGCGCGTCCTCGATCTGCTGGCGATAGCTGACCGAGACGTGATCCATCTCGATCCCGACCCGCTTCACGCCCTTGGTCAGTTGTTGCACGGCGCGGAAGAAATTCTCCCGACGCCAATCGGTATAGGTGATGTTGTCGCCGAAGGACCGGCGCCAGGGCTGGCCGCCATCGATCGCGGCACTGATGGTGGTGGCGCCCTTCGCGTCGATCACCATCCCGTATTTGCGGCCGAAATAACAATAGAGGAAGCCCGAATAGTAACAAATGTTGTGATAGGACGTGAACAAAGCCGCGTCGATATTGTTCTTCGCCATGTAGGCGCGCGGATCGTTCTGGCGCCGGCTCATCTCGCCCTCGCTGAACGGCGAATATTCCTTGACGCCGTTGTGCCATTTGGTGACGTGCAGCATGTCGTCGGTATTCATGCGATGCTCCTGGTCATCGCGGATCGAACCCGAAAAATGGCCGCATCGCCCAACAGCCTCGCGCGGGGCAACGATGTGCCGGGTGCGGATTTCCCGTGGAAACGCCCTCGCATATTCCCCGATGCACGGGAAAAGTGGAAGCACGGAACGACGATTGGTGGAAAGGGTGGCGCCTACGCCATGGCACCGACTGGGCCAAAAATAATCAGGTCGATTGCATGGCCCCCGCCAACCGAGTTCAAGGGCTGGACATAAAGTCGATCTCGGCTAGTCTGGCATCCCCATGGTCGCGAATTGTGCCCCCGTGTCCCGCATTCGATCGCTCGTGTCTGTCGTTCTCTCGGCGCTGATGCTGTGTTTGGCGCTCCCCGGCACGCCCTTGGCCCAGGAAACCGCCACCGCGCATGGACAGATCAAGCTTTGGGACCAGGCGCTGACCCGGATCGAGGCGGCGCTTGGCGAATCGCGGACCATCCTGCCCGGTGATTCCATCGATTATCAGGCCTCGCTCAACGCCATTCTCGCCAATGCCCGCGGGATGCGAGCGGCGGAAAGCCGCCGCGTGCCGGGCCTGCGCGTCCAACTCGAGAGTCTGGGCACCGCGCCCGCCGAAGGACAGCCATCGGAGGACGAGGAGGTGGCGCGCAAACGCCGGCTGATCGCCAATGACATCAGCCTGGCCGAAGGCCGGGTTAAGCAATCCGATCTGGCGATCGCGCGCGCCAACGCCCTGTTGGCCGAAATCGGCCGCATGGAACAGGCGGAAATCCAGGGCCAGATCTTGGCCACGGGGCCATTACCCATCGGCATCGAGACCTGGAGCAATGCGCTCTCGCAAGATCTTCTGGTGATGGCGGGCATCGGCCAATCGCTCGCCCAGTGGTGGGCGAACATCCGGCTCCGTTCGGACAGGGTCTCGCTTCTGGCCCCGGCCCTGTTCTTGTTGCTTGCCATCCTTCTTGCATTCCCCGTGCGTCGGCTGATCTTGCGCCGCTGGGGGCCGAATGCAGCCAATCCGGCGCCGAGCTACGCGCGTCGCCTCGCCGCCGCCACGGCATCGAGTGTCGCCCGCATTCTGTTGCCCGTACTCGTGGTCGGAGCGGCGACGTTCCTGTTCCTGCTTTCGCTTGCCGGCAACGGCGCTTCACCCTTGCGCTCGCTCGCGCTTGAGGTGGGCGGCCATATCGTGTGGTTCCTGGTGGTGACCGGCCTTGCGATCTCGGCCTTTTCGCCCCGGCTTCCGGCCTGGCGGATCATGCCGGTGCCGGCGGAGGCAAGCGCGCAACTCGCCGGCCAAGTGGTGGTGGGATCGGGCCTCATACTGGCCTTTGGAATCCTGCAGGCAATGCTGGTCAATCCGGCGACAGGCGGGCCTGGCCTTCATGCGCGTGGGCTGATCGTGCTCTTGAACGCATTGGTGGCGGTCGTGGTCTTCATGCCGGCGCTGCAATCGCGCTACTGGCGGATCGAATCGGGCCAGCTGGTCTCGAAGCTGTCCAGGGTTTTGCGCGGCGGTGCTGCCCTCGCCATCCTCGTCGCCCTCGGCGCCGCCATCCTCGGCTACGCCAATCTCTCCGAGCATGTCCTCAAGGCGCTTTCGATCACCGCCGTGCTGGTCGGCATCGTGTTCCTGGCGCGCGCGCTGGTGGGCGAGACCCTGCGGGCGATGTTCTCGCCCGATGGCCGCTATTTCGCGCGGGTTTCGGACGCGACGGGCGTCACGCCTGAATCCGGGCGCCGGCTCATCTTCTGGGTGCGCATGTTGTCGGAACTGGTGATCTGGCCGCCCTCGCTCTATCTGCTGCTGATCGCCTATGGCATTTCGCCGAGCCTGCTCGACACCTGGGCGGCGCAGACGCTCCAGGGCATCACCATCGGCAACTTCACCATCTCGCTCACCGATCTTGGCGCGGCGCTGGCAACCGTGATCGTGGGGTTCCTGGCGGTGGGGTCGCTCCGGCGCTGGATGCGCGAGCGCGTGATGCCCAATACCGGGCTCGATCGCGGCCTGCAGAACTCGATCGCGACCGGTGTCGGCTATCTGGGCGGCATCGCGGTCTTGTTGCTCGGCATCGTCATGCTGGGCATCGATCTCGGCAACCTCGCTTTGGTCGCGGGCGCGCTCTCGGTCGGAATGGGTTTCGGGCTGAAGACAATCGTCGAGAATTTCGTGGCCGGCATCCTGCTCTTGATCGAGCGGCCGGTGAAGGCCGGCGATTGGATCGTGGTCGGGACGACCGAGGGCATCGTCAAGAGCATCTCGGTTCGCTCGACCGAGATCGAGACCTTCGACCGCTCCTCGGTGATCCTGCCGAATTCCGAGCTGATCGCCTCGCCGGTCGTGAATTGGACGCACAAGAACCGGATCGCGCGGGTGATTGTGAAAGCGTCGATCGCTACCGGCAACGATCCGCGCCTGGCCGAGAAGATCATGGTGCGCTGCGCCGAAGCCCATCCCCGCGTCATGCGCCACCCCGCGCCGAGCGTGGTGTTCCGCGCCATGGCCGCGACCCTGCAACTGGAATTGCGCTGCTTCGTCGCCGACACCGATTATTACCTGCCGGTGCTGAGCGACCTCAATTTCGCGATCTTCGAAGCGTTCCGCGCCGAAGGGGTGACGCTGCCAGGCTAATCGGAGAAGAGAGGGATCGTATTATTGCTGGGCGCGGCTCGCGGTCCAGTCGCCGTTGACGCTGCCCGTGGTCCACAATCCCGTCATGTCCGAGTCGCCCTTCAGGATCACGCCGCGAAAATCGGCGATACCCAGCGCCCCGGTGCCGAAACCCAGCCGCACCACCCGCCCGTCAATCACGCCAGCGACATTGCCCTCGAGGAGCGGCGCGCATTTTTGGACGGCGTCTTGCTGTGCCACCGCCCATCCTTCGCCCTCCAGCGTATCCGCGTTCTGGCCAAAGGTTACCTGGCCGGTCCAAGTGCATCCACCACTCGGGTGAATTATCAGCACATTCCATACCCCTTCCAGCCGCGCCGGATCGGCAGCCGCGCCGGGGACCGGCATCAGCAGCGCCATCGACGAAATCAAGAGCCCAAGCCACCCACGCATGCCCGATCTCCCCATGATCCGAGTTGCTCTTTATTCGTTGACCGCGCGCCCCGACCGATTTGGCCCTTGGCCACAATGCCGGCTTCCCCGGCGAGGCGATGATACGACCGCCGGGCGCCGCCCGCCAAGCGGCTTTGTCCGCGGGAGAATCTCCCCGATTCCGGCCTATTTTCCATCAGGCCCCTCGATAGGCCGCCATTTGCCCGTCCCCCTCGGCGCCGGCCAGCGCCATCCGCAGCTTCTTGCGCAGCACGGCATCGGACAAGGCGTGCTCGGTCAGGATTTCCGCCAGACGGGTCGCGCCAAGTCCGGCCAGCGATTCCGACTTGGCGCCCTTCATACGTGCCATGGCATGCCCCTGGGTCGCATCGGGAACCCGGCGGAGAACACAGCGGCAAGATCGAAATTGCGTGCGAATGCGGGCATTTTCCAGCCAATGGCATGGAAGGAAACGTCAACGGAATTCAAGAAGGCCTCGATCGTCGCGAGCGCATAAGTCAGTGGCTCCGAAGACGGTCGCGCGGCCTCGGTTTCATCCTCTCCCAGAATTATTGCACGCGCCGGCTCAAGTAGGGAAGCCGCCAGCTCATGGCCTTTAATGGCCTCCTCGATCTGCCGGGCAGCGTGCTAGATACGCTTGTTGGAAGGCAGACCTTCTTGGCGCATTCCAATTTCAAGAACCTGTCGCAAGGCCGGGCCTTCGATGTCGACGGGATCGGAGTGGCCTCTTCCAAAGCATCCGCCAACCAGGTAGCTGAACCGCCTATGGCTGTTCAGCCATCCACCGCTTGCAATATTGCTTTGGTCCACGACGCTTCCAGCTTGCGCGTCGCTAAAAAGGTCGCGGCTACGCCAATAGGCGGGCGCGGCGTACATAGCCGCGCCGCGTCCATGAGATTGCCGCTCGATCTTCGCAAGCCAATTCTGTTGGTGCGGTGTCGTCTCGTATCGAAAGTAGGGCTGCTGTCAGCAATGCCACTCCAGCGCCCCTGATCGCGAGATATGTCGGGGCCGCTTGTACAAAACGAACAAGTTGAATTTGAACGGCGGCAGCCGACGACCGACATGATCGCCAATGTGATCGAGTTCGGAGGCGGTCAAGCAATGTAACCTCGCCCATCGCCGCTGCCTCGCGTAAGGCATCCGACGCATCTAACTTGGTGACGATGTTGTACTGTCCGGCGGGCGTGATGGATTTGGAGCAGAAATCGCGTTCGCTTGGGGTCTGCTCGTCCAAGAAGGTCAGCTTTCCATCCGCCCCGGCATTCGCAGCCGCTTGCCTGCCTCTTCCGCCATGGCCGGATCGAGGAAGGCATTGCAGGCCTCCAGTTCGCGCCGCGTCTCCACCAACGTGCCCCAACTGACGGCCGCAGTCCATTTCTGCGCGTAATCGAGCATTCGGATCAAGGGTTCCGCCCGCCTGTTCTGTGACAATGCCCTGAAGGCCGAAAGGTAATTCGCCCGATAGATGGTCGGGATGACGATGCGCTCCTCGCCGGAATTGACCAGCTCGGCATTCATCATGACGCGCGCTACCCGCCCATTGCCGTCGGCGAAGGGGTGAATTTCGGCCACCAGGAACGTCATGAATACGGCGCGCTGGAAGGGGGTTTCCAGGCTGCGGTAGAGGCCGAATCCCTGCTTCAGCGTGCCGGCCACTAGTTCAGGGGCCACGAAGACCGTGGACCCGGCGCCGTTCTCGGCGAGCTTGAACTCGCCGGGGCGCTTCTCGGGGCGACGTTCCATGATCGCCGCGTGCCTTGCCATGAGCAAGCGGACGAGCGCCGCATTGTCGTCTGGCGTGCGGCGCATCTCGCTTGAATCGGAGACGATGCGCCAGGTGCCGAGCACGTCGTGGGCGTCCTCGGGCCGCTCGTTGGGGATGATCCCCCGAAACACGATGTCGGCGGCCTCTTCGATTGCAAACTCGGTTCCCTCGATGAAATTCGAGAAATAGGCCTCGAAAAAGGCGAGCGTCGCGCCTGCCTCCGGCCCGCGATCGGGGGCAAGCCGAGTGATTGGCGGATGGTTGCGAAGCTCCGCGTGCAGGATCTGGAATAGCGCCAGCCTTTCGGGGTCATAGGGCTGTCCCTTCCGCCGTGCGAGCGCCGTGGGCGCGCTCAATTCGGCCTCGCGCGTACCCAGCAACGCGCCAATGAGCGTGTCCAGTTCCGCCGCTTCGTCCTTCAAATCGAGGGCGGGTGCCAAGGCATGCACCTCGTGAAGCAAACGTTTGGCGGCTTCCTCGCCATTGCGGCGGATCAGCGTGTCGAGGCGCTCCTCGATCTGCCGGCGAGTGAGCGTGCGCGCGACCAGGCCGCTCCGCGCCCGCGATGCGCGCAAGTTTTCAAGATGGCCCCTCGCGTTGGAACTGAGGTACAGGCCCGAGATGAACGGACGATCGGACGGCAGCGGCCCTATCCCGCGCCTCGGCCGGAGCACGAGACCCGGCAGCTTCACATCGTTGCCGCGTTCGGCGACCAGGCAGATGGAGCCGTCTTCGGCCGGTGCGTTTTCGAGCGCGGTCCGGTCGACGATCAGCGCGCCGGGAAAGTACCCGGCGACGATGTTCCAGAGATTGCGCCGGATTATTGCCTCGGGCGCGTCGGCCAGGTTCCTGGTGTAGAGCCGGGACGCGAGCTTACGCAACCGACCGGCCTTAACCGCGCGCGAGACCTCGCGACTGATCGCGGTCCCGGAGACGAACACCTCCGGCATATCGTCCAAGGCCTTGGCAGCGGAAAATTCGGGCATTAAGGCTCCTCCAGAGAGCAATTTAGGGAGTTTTCTTCAAATACGAAAGACAAATGGAGAATTTTATCGTTTTAATTTCAAGGCCATGAGCCCAGATCAATACTGGTGGGAGCATTGGTAACCAGGAAAGGCACCCCGACGGAAGCGACGCGTCGCCAACCGTTGCCACCGGCATGGCATCGCCCTCGTCAGGACCATCGCCCGACCGTTTTGCCAAACGGGTCAGCCGATGGCTGCTCCCTGCCGCAGGTCCTTGAGCCGCAGCAGCAGGGTGAGCATCCGTTCGAGCCTGCGATCGAGGTGCACCTCGTCGCGCCCGAGCCGCTCCAGCTTGTCGGGGTCGAGCGCCTCGCCCAACGCCTGCTCCCGGATCAAGGGCCGGTTGGCCAACTCCTTCTTGCGGATCTCGAACCACGCCAGCACCTCACCTTCCAGAAAGGCTCGCAGGCCCCCGGAATCGGCGGTCACCGGCCACAAGAGCCGGGGTGTGGTTTCGGTCCATGTGATCCCCGACAATACCACCGCGACAAACGCGCAACAGAAGCATCGAGAGAACGCTGAGTCTAAAACCGGCGGGGAGTGATCCAGGAAAATGGTGCCCAGGGGCGGAATCGAACCACCGACACCGTGATTTTCAGTCACGTGCTCTACCAACTGAGCTACCTGGGCCCCGGCGCCGGCGGCCGTTGCCCTTCTTGCGATCAAGGGCCGGGCTGCAAAGCAGCGGTCTTGTAGTCGCTTTGGCCGACCTTGTCCAGCCTGGTTTCCTGCCGTGATTTCCGGGACTTAGGGCACGATTTGGGTTATTTTTTCGGGCTCTCGTCCGGGTCGGTATCGGCCTCTTGCGCGGCACTCGGCCCAGGCGCCCGATAGACCCCGCCAAACCAGCGGTGAAGGTCAACGGCCTTGCAGCGCGCGCCGCAAAACGGGCGATGCTTGGGCGCGGCGTTTCGCCCGCAAATGGGGCAGGCGCGTGCCGACCTCGAAGAAGCGCGACCCATGAAAAGCACCCATGATTCCGCGAAGGTTGGCACATGTTACGCCATGATGGTACCCGCCGGGGTGAGATTGGAGGAGTGAATTTGGCTCGAATCATCCGTCGGCGACGGCGGGTACCAGGCCCTTGGGCTTGCTCGTGTCGTCAGGCCCGCCCATGGACCGATTCCCCGCGCGGCAAATCGGCCCACATCGCGCTCAGATTCGGGCCCCGTCGCCGGCGCTGGATTTCAACCAGGCCCAGCCGCGACATGTTGCCGATCCATTCGATCGATGGATCGATCCCCGCCGACTGGCGCAGGGTCTCGACCACTTGCGCGCGTTTTTCCTTGTGCTCGATGTCGATGAAATCCACCACGATCACGCCACCCGGATTGCGCAGCGAGAGCTGGCGCGGGATCTCCGCGGCCGCCTCCAGATTGACTTCGAGCGCGCTGCCTCGCGCTTCGCTCGCGTGGCCCGCGCCGGCGCTGTTCACGTCGATCGCGGTCAGCGTGCGCATGGGTTCCACCAGCAGCGAGCCGCCGCCAGTGAGCGCCACGGTTTCTTCCAGCGCCGCCGCGATTTCGTCCAGCGCCTCCTCGCGCCCGGGCGCCCAGTCGCGCGATGGCAGCGCGCGGATTCGTGAGGTGAGCTCGGGTGCGTGACGCTCGGACCATTGCGCGATCGCGCCGGCATCGACGCGCCGGTCGCAAGTGATTTCGTCCAATTCGGCCGGGTCCAGTTCGCCGAGGACCCGGACCCACAATGGCGGCGGCGCCACCAGCAGAGAAGGCGCTTCCACCTTCGCGGCCTTCTCGGCGTAATCCGTTTCGGTCTTGATGGCGCGCGAAAGTCGCGGCCCCTTCTCGCCCCAAGAGTCGCGGCGAACCTGCACCACGATCGCCTCGCCTTCGTTGGGCCCCACACCCGACTTTTTCAAGGGCAACAGGCCCGCCCGCTCATGGCCGAGATCGACAAAGGCGGCCCCCAGCGCGGAATCGATCGCCAGCACCCGGCCCAGATAGACGGCACCGGCCAGGCTGGCGGTGGCGGCATTCTCGCGCCAGGCGGCGGCCAGGCGTCCGTCGGTCCAGCGGAACAATTCCGCCCCTTCCGCGTTCGCGGCCAGAAACACCCGATGGCGCATCACCAGACCCAGCCGAGGCCGGTCAGCATCGCCGCCACGTCCGGAAGCGATAGTCCGACCACGTTGCTATAGGAGCCGTTGACGCCCGCGATGAAGGCGGCCGCCCGCCCTTGAATCGCGTAGCCGCCGGCCTTGTCGCGCCATTCGCCGCTCTCTAGGTAACGCCGGATCTCGGCCGCCTCGAGGCGCTTGAAGGCAACGATCGCGGTTGCCACCCGTTCCCTTCTCCGCCCGTCAGGCGCCTGGATCGCAATGGCGCCCAGAACCCGGTGCCGCCTGCCGCTCAAGAGTGCCAGGCAATGCGCCGCGTCCGCTTCGCTTCCCGCCTTGGGCAGGATACGCCGGCCGCAAGCAACGACGGTGTCGGCGGCGAGGATCCAGGCCTTGGCATGGCGGGTGGCGGCGGAATCGAGCTTGGCGAGCGCCATTCGCCGCGCGTATGCCACTGGCGCCTCCCGCGAAAACGGCGTTTCGTCCAGCTCCCTCGGATCGAGGATCGTGGGTTCGATCCCGATCTGGCGCAGCAATTCCAGCCGGCGCGGCGAGGCCGAGGCCAGAACGAGCACCCTTCCCTGGGCATTGCCAGGGCTCATCGCAAGTAGTCCGGGAACGGAATCACATGAAACGGAATTTGAAGCGCCTATTGCCGAAATTGGAGGGCGTCAAATCCAAATTAGCGCATTCGGCCACCAGTGCCAAACGATGGTACAAGTCGGCGTGGATTGGCGGAATGATATGGCTCGAATCGGCTAGCGGCGGCAGGTGGAAACAGAGGAAAAATCAACTTCCGCCAATCGGGGGGCCTTCTAACTTTGCGCCGACACGCTTGCCTTCAAGCGCGACTGGCTGGACTGGGTACGGGTACGATCCGGCGGGAAGCGCACCCGCACCGTCGTGCCGATTCCAAGGGTGCTTTCCAGTTCCAGCGCGCCGCCATGCAGCAAATGCGCGCAGGATCCCGGTGACATGCAACCATCAAGGTCGGAAGAATTCGCGTGACCCTTGCGATGGCCGATTCGGGCAAAATCTGGCCGCCAGTCTCGTTCCGGCCAAAGCGCCTAGATCTGCGGCGCGCCGAGCAGCGGAAAGCGCTGGCGGATGCGGCGCATCAGCGCGTCGCGCACCTGGCGGTAGGCTTCCAGGCGTTCCTCGCGCCCGCCCTCGATGAAGGTCGGGTCCATGATCGGCCAGAACTCGACCTCGCAGGCCATGGTTCGGGTCATTTCCACCGCCTTGTGCTGGGCCTCGGGCGAAAGCGAGACGATGAGGTCGAAGGAGGTGTCCTCCAGATTGTCGAAGCTCTTGGTGCGGTGGCGCTGGAGATCGATACCGATCTCGTCCATGACGGCGATGGCGAAACCGTCGATCGCGCCTTTGCGCACGCCCACCGAATCCACATAGATGCGCGTGCCATGCAAGTGCTTCAAAATCCCTTCCGCCATCGGCGAGCGCACCGCGTTCATGGTGCAGCAGAAGAGGACGCTGCCAGGCAACCCGCCCATGCATTCCTCAGTTCTTCAAGTGCAGGGCGCAGATCAGCGTGAACAGCCGACGGGCGGTATCGAAATCCATCGCCACCTTGCCTTCCAGCCGCTGGTGCAGGATCTGGGCGCCCTCGTTGTGCAAACCTCGGCGGCCCATGTCGATCGCTTCGATCCGCGACAGGCTCGCATTCTTGATGGCCGCGTAATAGCTTTCGCAGATCTCGAAATAATCCTTGATGATACGCCGCAATGGCGCCAGCGACAGGATGAACTTGTAGAGCGGGGTCCCGTCGGTATCGCGGATGTCGAACACCAGCTTCCGATCGGCGATTGCCAGACCCAGATGATAGGGGCCCTGATGGTCGATGGCGGGGGCGAATGAATTGCACTCGATCAAGTCGAAGATGGCGATCGCGCGTTCCTGCTCGGCCTCCGGGGATTGGCGCGATTGCAAGGGATCGTCGAGCTCGATACGGACGATCCGGCACAAGGCGCCAGCCGGCATTGTTCCCCCCGATCGGGTCAAGTCCCGGCCGCCTCGACTGCTTGGCCCACGCGCTCGATCCAGCCGCCGATCTCGCCCGGCGCGGTTTTCCATGCGCTTCGATTGACGATCAGGCGCGAAGTCACCTCGGCGATCAACTCGACCTCGACCAGGTCGTTGGCGCGGAGCGTCGCCCCGGTCGAAACCAGATCGACGATGCGCCGCGACAACCCCAAGAGCGGCGCCAGTTCCATGGCACCCGAGAGGGTGATGCATTCCGCCTGCACGCCGCGCCGGGCGAAATGCCGGCGGGTGACATTGGGATACTTGGTGGCGACACGGATGTTCGACCAGCGGCTGGGGTCGTCCTCGGCAAGCATGGCGCTGGGCTCGGCCACCGACAGCCGGCATTTGCCGATCTTGAGATCGACCGGCGCGTAGATCTCCGGATAGTCGAACTCCAGCAGCACATCGTTCCCGGCCACGCCAAGATGCGCGGCCCCGAAGGCCACGAAGGTCGGAACATCGAAGCTCCTGACGCGGATGATCGCCAGCCCGGGATCGCTGGTGGTGAAACGCAGCTTGCGCGAGGTTTCGTCGTGGAATTCCGGCTCGGGCGTAATGCCCGCGCGGGCCAGGAGCGGCATCACCTCCTTGAGGATGCGGCCCCGGGGCAGGGCCAGCACGAAGCGACCATCGTCGGTCCCCATCACACCCCGTCTCCCGGCAGGGCCCCGTGGTCGGGGCGCCATTGCGTGGGCCAGGCCGCGCCCAGATCGTGGAGCAGCAAGGCCAGTTCCCCGATCTCGAGTTGAACCACCCCGCCCCCGGCGAAGATCAAATTGAGTTGCGTGCCGTCGCGCTGCACGGTCAACAGGGACAGGAACTTGCCGGTCTGGTCGCGATCGATGCCGCGGATCCTGACCGCGACCACGTGATCGACGCGCATGCCGGCATTGCGCCTGCCATCGCCCAAGGGCTCGCCGGAATCGCCGAAGGTGGCGTCGCCGGCGATCTTCCCGTCGGCGCCCGCTTCGCTCATTCGTGGGCCCATCGCGCGCTCCCACAGGAACCGGTTGACGATCATGTAGAAGCGCCCCTCGCCCGGCTCGTAGCGCATCTCCGATAGCGGCACCAGCGCGTCCTGCAGGCAGGCGGCGATCAGCGCCAGATCCTCGTCGTCCTTGGCCAACAGGCGAAGACCCTTGGTACCCGCCGTCGCTGATGGTTGATTCACCAATTTGGCCCCACCACTACACGCCGGCGGGTACCATCGTACCGTGATATGCGCCAACTTTCGTGGCAGCATCGGAGCGCCGCATTTGCCGCGCTTTTTCGAAAGTCGGCGCTAGTCATTCGGCCGCGCCATCGCTCAAGCGCTCGATGATCGCGCCGCACGCCGCCAGCTTCTGGGTCAGCCGCTCGTAGCCGCGATCCAAGTGGTAGACGCGATTGAGCACGGTATCGCCCTCGGCCACCAGCCCGGCCAGCACCAGCGAGACGCTGGCGCGAAGATCGGTCGCCATCACTTGGGCACCGGTCAAGCGCTTGACCCCCCGGACCATCGCCGAGGCGCCATGCACGTTGATGTTGGCGCCCATGCGCGCCAGTTCCGGCACATGCATGAAGCGATTTTCGAAAATGGTCTCGGTGATCATGGAGGCGCCCTCTGCGATCGCCATCAGGGCCATCATCTGCGCCTGGAGATCGGTCGGAAAGCCGGGAAAGGGCTCGGTCATCACATCGACGCCGGTGAGCACGCCGTTCGTGCGGGAAACCCGCAGGCCCTCCGGGGTGTCCGCGAACGCGATTCCCGCCTGGCCCAGGCTGGCGGCGACGGCGCCGATCATCTCGTGATGGATGCCGATCAGTTCCAGATCGCCACCGGTGATGGAAGCGGCCATGGCATAGGTGCCAGCCTCGATCCGATCCGCCACCACATGGTGCGTGGCGCCACCCAGTCGCTCCACGCCCTCGATCCGAAGATGATCGGTGCCGATACCTTCGATCCTGGCGCCCATCGCGTTCAGGCACTTGGCGAGATCGGTGATCTCCGGCTCGCGCGCGGCGTTGATGAGATGGGTCTCGCCCTTGGCCAGGCTGGCGGCCATCAGCAGATTCTCGGTCGCCCCCACCGATACCTTGGGGAATGTGATCTCGGCCCCGCGCAGCCCCGAGGGTGCCCGCGCCAGCACGTAACCGCCGGAGAGCTCGATCTCGGCGCCAAGCTGCTGCATTCCCTTGATGTGGAGATCGATCGGGCGCGTGCCGATGGCGCAGCCCCCGGGCAGCGAGACCTTGGCCTCGCCGTGGCGCGCGACCAGCGGCCCCAGCACCAGGACCGAGGCCCGCATCTTGCGCACCAGGTCATAGGGCGCGGTCGTTTCGGTGATCTGGCGCGCCGAGAGCGTGATCGAGCGCTCGCGGCCCGCAAGCCGCGTGTTCGCCTCGACGCCGTGCTGCACCAAAAGATGCGTCATGGTGTCGATGTCGGCCAGATCCGGCACTCGCTGCAGCGTCAAGTCCTGATCGGTGAGCAGGCAGGCCGTCATCAGCGGTAGCGCCGCGTTCTTGGCGCCGCTGATCTCGATCCGGCCCTTGAGGGCAGGACTTTTCCGAATGCGAATGCGATCCATCGTGTTTCCTTGAATTCACGGCTTCGGCGCGACCTTGCCGGCCCGTATTCCACCCTTACCGGCGCAACACGGGCGATTCCACGGCACTCGCGCTGGTTTTACTGGATGGGATCGGCCCGCTCAAGGTCGCGAGCGACCGGACCGGCCAATGGGCTGATGGGTGGGCTGATCGGCGGGTTGATCCGTGGTTCGATCGGGGCCTAGTGCGACTTCGTCGCGGGCACGTTTCTGGGCCTTGCGGCGGGCGAGATTGAGCCGGAGCGCCTCGGCCTGGCGGCGGCGCCGATCGGCGGCACCCACCCCCGGAGAATTCTTGGCATGATCGCGTTTTCTCAAAACGCTCCTCCATCGCCATCGGCGGCCACCATGACCCGGCCGGCCGATCTCGGTCCAAGGCGGGGTCACGATCGCCCGCGATTGCGGCACCATCGAGGCAAAGCGCCCATGAAAATAACCTTGGCGAATCAATTGCCCAAGCGCAATGGTGCCGCCTCCGCCCGGACCTGGAATTGGCTTGCCAAGGGGGGTCACGCGTGGCATTTTCCGCGCCGTTTCGCCACTTGAATGCCGCCGTAGCTCAGTGGCAGAGCACGTCCTTGGTAAGGACGGGGTCGGATGTTCGATTCATCTCGGCGGCACCATCTTACGGCGACATAGTTCTCCTGATTGATCTACAGCGCAAGCGCCCTGGTGAGGTCGCCGTGTTCGAAGGCGCTTTGCATTCGGTTGGTCTCGCTGGGTCGAACATCAAGTGATTTCGCGACTTCTCGCCAAGTAGCCGTGGCTGCCGCGACTTCCTTGACGATCGCCTTTGCCGCAGCCAGGCCAAGGCCAAAATATTCGGCGACGGACAAGACCAGGTCGAGATCGCAGGCGCCGTCGTCCAAGCTGATATTGGTCGTCAGGATGCGCTGGCTGAGGTCGCTCGGTGTCGGATTGAGATCGTAGACAGGCGATAGAGTCCAGCCGCCGCTTCCCGTCCACAGAAAGCCGTGGTTGCGCGGATGATCGTCGACATTCGAAATCAGAACGTTGAGAACCATCCGTCGGTAGAGTTCGTTGGAATCGGCCACCGCATGGGCTCCATGGCGCGTAAGCACATCGACAAGCTCGGGATAGCTGGCGCGCTCGCCATCCCTTAACCCTAGCATGGACAAGGCCGAGAGGAAGGGAATGCGTGTTCCAGCATCCCGATCGAAACGACGAGAGAGAAGGACCGGTTTGTCGGCGACGCGGATCAGCTCGGTCTCAGGTGCGCGGATTTGGGCGCGGGCAGCCAGTCGCAGCGCCACGGATTCCCAGATTTCGATTCCGTAATCGTCATCCTCCTTCGGGAACTTGGCGATGGCGAGGCAGCCATGCTGGTCGATGACCGACGCTTTGGGGCGCGCGCCGCCGAGCGACGAGCCCGGCGCTAGGATCATCCCAATATCCTCATCGGTCTCTTCATCCCGCAGAATCCGTTCGGTTACCCGCAGCAACCGGCCAAGCTCGATCAATCCCGGCACACCGGCGGAAGCAGGCGACCGGAACTCCTCTTCGCCGAGCCTGCGAAAACGCAACGCACCTTGGCGCGATACATCCGATACGCCGAGAAGATAATCGACCTCCATGAGAGTCCGTATCGGTCGGCCTTCGCGCGAGGCCAGGCGGCGTTCCGCGCGTTGCATCAGGCGCCGACCCCAGGTGTCGGGGGCGGAATCGCCGATCGACCCGAAAATCCGCATCCCCCGGGCCGGGGCGAAGGCGCCGCGACTGAGGGTAAGCGCCGGTTCCATCGAAAACCGCGCCGCGTCGGCGAGCCAATCCGGATGATACTCGAAACTGGTGGCCTCACCACCTCGACGGGCGTGGCGATGGAGCGTCCCGACGCGCTTCCGGCCAGCCGCGAAGTCGATATGGACTTCGATATCAATCGGCATCGCCGGCCTTTCGAGGCCGCGCCAGTCTCACCCGTTTGGGCAATCTTTCAGACGCGATGGCAAGACCGGTCTCATCCGTGGCGGGGTCGGCAAGCTGCCCCAGGCCGTCGAGGAGGCCTAGCGCTTGAAGCACCGCGGCATAGATGCCAATGCTGACGCCGTGCTCGCCTGCTTCAATCCGCCGAAGGGTCGGACGGCTCGTAAAGGCCCTCATGGCAACGACTTCGGCCGGCAAGCTCCGGCGGCGACGAGCGTCCCGGATATCCTGTCCTAGTTTGCGCAGGGCACGGCGAACCGCCAGGGATGGACGATGTGGTGTCGGCATAATGGAATCTTCATATTCCGTTATATTAATATAATGTAACGTGAAGTTTCCATTTTAGCAACTAAAACCTGGTCGTGACCCTGGTTGACACCGGGAAAAGTAGGCCAAAACCCAAATGCCCACGATGATTCCTGGGCGCGGCCACATTCGGTCCGTTCGGGATACTGCCTCGACTGGAGACAGAGCACGGGTCGGACAAGTCAACGCTACTGCGATGCCAATCCGCGGGATCCCGTTGACGATGACTCACGGCATCGACGCCAGCCCCCAACAAGACGCGGCGCGATAATTTGGTCGCTGGTGTTCCGCAACCGACATTCCGTTCCTGGAACGTCGGCCCGGAACACTGACCGAACTCAATGGCATCTGCTGCGGGTTCCAACACAATGATTGGGAATCAAGCGTTGGCACCAAAACATTGATTCGAACGCCGGCCCCTCAAACGGCGATCCGCTGGTCGAAGTCCAAGCGCGCCTTGCGCCCGCTCCCTTGATGATTCCGCGCCGCTGGCCCCATGGTGGCGGCTTCCAGAACGTCCCGAGCATGTTCCATCAGGTCCCGCACGAGCGAGATCGGCGGCTGCAATCCGGCGGCATTCGCTTTGGCGGCCTCGATGCCACGCTTGAGATCAAGCGGAATGACACCCTTTCCGGCGAGCCCTTCCGCCAGTTCACCGACGTCACCGCCATCGCCCGGATCGCCGTCGCCCGACACCAGGGCGAGCGAACGCAGCGCGGCTTTCAGCGCCGCGCCGGCCGGCGCCAAGGCTTCCGGCTCGAAGCCGCCGCCGGCCAGCAGCGAGGCCATGCGCAACTTGCGGTCGGCCTCGCCGGTCAGCCGGCGGGCCTGTTCCAGGCTCGCATTCTTGCCATCGTCGAGCCTTGGCGAGCGATGGATCTCGCGTGCCGCCTCACCGGTGAAGCGCAACACGCCCGCCGCTTCGAGCCGGCTGATGGTCGCGAAGGTGTCCCGGTCCAGAACCTCGACCGTCATCTTCGCACCCTCTTGCAGTCGGCGGCGCTCCTCTTCCATCTCCACGGCCGGCGCGTCGAGTACGGCGACCAGGATCTGACTGCCATTCGCGCCCCGGGACACGAGAGACAGCAGCCGCTCGCCGTGGCGATCCAGCAGTTCGTCGCGGAGCGCCAAGGCGGGATCGCCGGCGGCGGACATGGCGACCTCCGGTATGACTTCGCCCATCACGGCTTCCATGCGCGCGAGGAAGGCGGCCCGCCCGGTCGGCATGCGGATCGCCTTCACATCGCCCAGCCCGTCCAGGACGCCGTCGGCCAGGCCCTGCTTCTGCTCCAGGAGGTAGACCATGCGGTGCTCGATGCTATCCTCGGCGATCAAATTGACGACGCCGACCGGGCGGGTCTGGTACTTGCGCCAGGCCCGCGCGATTCGCTGTTCGAGCTTGGCCGGGTTCCACGGCAGGTCCATGTTGATCACCGTGTCAGCGACCTGCAGGTTCAACCCCACGCCGCCCGCCTCCGAGGACAGGAACAAGCGGCACGCCGGATCCTTCTTGAACCGATTGATCTCCGCCCGGCGTCGGTCCTGGGGCACCGAGCCGGTGTGCCAGGCAAATTCCAGGCCCATTTCGAGGGCGAGCTCGCGGACCAGCTCCAGCATGCGCACCCACTCGGAAAAGATGATGATCTTTCGGCCGCTGTCCTCGGCGAGCAAATCGCCCAATATCCGCTCCAATTCCTCCAGCTTGGGGCAATCGCGATTGTCCGCGTCGAGGATGTAGGGCGTATCGCAGGTCATGCGCATGCAGGCCAGAAGAAGTTGCAGCCGATCGTGCTCCTGCTTGGTGAGCGGCCGCCTGGCGGCCAGTTGCAGCAGGCGTTGCACCGGTTTCTTGTAATCCTCGTAACGCAGCCGCTGCTCGCCCGTCATGGTGACGAAGTAGTTGGTCAGCGTGCGCCCCGGAAGCTGCTCCTCCACGTCGCTCTTGCGCCGGCGCAGCATGACCGACTGCAGGCGGCGCCCCAGATCGTCGAGGTTCTTGTAATCCTGGGGTCGGCCGCGCTCGTCCAGGACGTAATAATCGCGGTTGAAACGGAACAGCGGGCCCAAGAGCCTGGGGTCCAGGAACTGGACGATGGAATAGATTTCGTCGATGCGGTTCTCCAGCGGCGTGCCGGTCAACACGAAGGCGTAGGGGCTGCGCAGGCCCTTCACGGCGCGCGCCGTCTTGGTCTGCCAGTTCTTGATCCGCTGCGCCTCGTCCAGGATAACCACGTCCGGCTTGAGGATGCGGTTGATTTCGGGGCCGTCGGGAATGATCTGCTCGTAATTGGCGAGCGTGAAGAAGGCCGGGTCGCGGTATCGCGCCAGCCGTTCGGCCCTTGGACCGGAGACGATGCCGGCCGGCAGGTCCGAAAATCGGGCGATCTGCTCCAGCCACTCGGCCTTGAGGGAGGCCGGCGACACCACCAGCACGCGCTCGATCCCCTGCAGGCGGCGCAACATCTCGCAGGCGGCGACGGCCTGGACGGTCTTGCCCAGCCCCATGTCATCGGCCAGCAGCGCGCGCTCGCCAAAAACCAAATGCAGCATTCCTTCCACCTGGTAGGGGAGAAGCGGATGCTTGACCACGTCCAGCGTGGAGCGCCCGGCCTTCACCTCCGCCAGGAACTTCTCCCGATCCCCCGCCCGGCGCGCCGCGCAGGCCCCGTCTTCCAGCCAGGAATCCAGATACCGCGATACCCGCAGCGATTCCGGATTGCCGGCTTCCAGGCGCCGCAATGCGGCCAGGGCATCGCCCTTGCCCGCGCGCAGGGCCGGGGTTGACCCAGATCCAGTCCGGGTGGCGGCCGCATCGCCCTCGCCCGCGCGCAGGGCCTCGACCCGGCGTTCGATCTTGCGGCCAAGCGCGGTGGCCTTGGCGCCGGCCGGCCACAGGATCTGGATCTCCCCGGCCTTGTATCCGGCGGCATAGATCTCCGCCCGCGTGCTTCCTGCCGCCACCCTCGCCGCCCCCGCCGCTCCCGCAGCCCCGTTCAGAGTCTTGCTGCCTCGCCGGCGCAGTTTGTGCAGGACGCCTTCGATATGCTTGCAGGTGCCAAGCCCGTTGGTGGTGAAATCGTGGCACCCGCAGGAATTCTCGGGCGCGGACAGCGAGCGGATTTCCACTTCATAGGCGCCGCCACTGGCCGAGCGCACCGCGAAGGCGCCAAAGGCGCCGGCATCGGGTTGAAGCGCCTCCATGTGAGCGATCTCGGCGCGGCCACGCCAGCGCCGGCGCTCCACTTCGTCGGCATCCGATGTCGCCCAGCCCTGGTACGCCGGTTCGCGTTCGACCAGCTTGCGGGCCTTGCCCGCCGCCGCTCTCGCACGGGCCTTCTTGCGAATTGCCGTCTTCTTGCCCATGGATATCCTCCCTGATTTCGAGGGCGCCGAATCGAGGCACCGCGCGTATTTTAACGACGGCGGGCCAGCTGAGCGAAAGTAAAGTGGGCGAAAGCAAGGGCGTCATTCGACGGGATTAACGGATTCGTGCCGAGCGGCGCGCGGCCGGTTCGGGCGCCGGCTTTGGTCCCGCTCCCTGGGGCGTTCCTGTTCCGCAACCGACATTCCGTTTCCGGATGCGAGGTCCGGAACACGAGCAAATTCAGTGGCCCACCCACGGGTGTCAGCCCACGCCGACGGGTGTAGTGGTTCCAACAGGTTGCTGAAAAACGATTTTCGGCACTTCGAGACGCAAGATTGATTGGCAAAGCCGGTCCAGTGCCGCAACAAGGATTCAAGAAACGAGCCATGTTGATGGAAAATCGCGCAATCGTCTCGACCACTCGAGTTTTTCAGCACCCTGCTAACGGGAATGATTGGGGATCAGGCGTTGGAACCACGACACAGGACCATGCTTGGCCGCCCGCGCCGTTGCAAGCGGCGGATGCCGATCGCCAATCTCCGTGAACGGGTTCGGCTGACGCGAACCGGCGCGACCCCGAATCATTTCGAATCATTTCGGTTGAGTCTCTGAAAAAAAGCGCTATTTTCCAATGCGGCAAGTAACTATGTGGAAATAGTTAGTTGCCTGTACCCGCATGGTGGGGCGACTGGTGACCGAGGTGAAGGCTGGCCTCATTGAAGTGCGCCCCTCTTGGGCGGCGCCATCATCGGTGTGGCGGGGGTATCCGAGGCGCTCGCGCCTCGGCCTCATTGAAGCAGGCCGGGCGCGCGGCGCAAGACATGGCCGGCGATGTCGCGCCGGAACAGGGGCTGGATGGCGAGCACGATCCACAACGCGATGAACAGCAGCGCCAGAACATCGACAGTGCGTTTGTCGGTCATCCGCGCATCCCAACATGGGCGCGCCCGCCGTGCAGCGAGCGGGCGAAGACAATCGGCGCGGCTGGTTGAGATTTCGCTCCGGCTGGCCTCACACCCAAGATCGTCATCGCCGGCCCCCGGTTCAAGTCTGGGGGTGATCCGGCGATCCATGGACGCTGAGGGCTCAAGGCCGGGCATGACGGTCGATTTGGCGATTCCACGCCCGCAAGATCTACCCTATCGCCGCTTCCAAATGGTGCCGGTGGGGCCGTCCTCGAGCATGATCCCGTGCTTGGCGAGTTCATCGCGGATGCTGTCGGCTTGCCTGAAGTTCCGATCCTTGCGCGCCTCCGCGCGTGCCTGAACGTGACGCTCGATGTCCGCGGGCTCGATGCCGCCCGCGCCACCCGACGGGCCCTTGAGCCAGGCCTCCGGCGCCTGGCCCAGAAGACCCAGCAGTTGCCCCGCCCCCAGCATCTCGGCCTTGGCCCGCGCGCGTGTCCCCGAATTCGTGGCCTTGTTCAGCCTTCCCAGCAGCTCGTGCAATTCGGCGAGTGCGAGCGGCGTGTTGAGATCGTCGGAAAGCGCCGCCAGGATGTTCTCGGGCGCCGTCGGCTCGATCCCGTCTTCGCGCGCGCGCGCGAGCCCTGAATAGAAACGGTCGAGCTGCGCCTTGGCCTCGTGCAATCCGTCGCGGGTGATGTCCATCGGCTGGCGGTAATGCGCGGCAAGAAGCGCTAGCCGAATCGCCTCGCCGCGATGGCCCTCGTCCAGGAGCTCGCGCACGGTGAAGTAGTTGCCCAGCGACTTCGACATCTTCTGCCCGTTCACCTGCACGAAGCCGTTATGCATCCACAGCCGCGCCAGGCGCTTGGTCCCGTGGGCCGAGCGGCTTTGCGCGATTTCGTTTTCGTGATGGGGAAAAATGAGGTCGATGCCGCCGCCATGAATGTCGAATTCCTCGCCCAGAATCTCGCCGGCCATGGCCGAGCACTCGATATGCCAGCCCGGCCGGCCGCGCCCCAAAGGCGATTCCCAGCCTGGCTGATCGGCGGCGCTCGGCTTCCACAACACGAAATCCGCCGGGTGCTTCTTGAACGGCGCCACCTCGACCCTGGCGCCGGCGATCATGTCGTCGAGATCGCGCCGCGACAATTCTCCGTATTCCGCCATCGCGGGCACATGGAACAACACATGACCCTCGGCCGTATAGGTAAAGCCCTTGGCCACCAGCGTTTCAATGAGGCGGACCATCCGCGGCACGAAATCGGTGGCGCGCGGCTCGAAATCGGGATCGAGGGCATGGAGGGCGGCCATGTCGGCATGATAGGCCGCCGTCGTGCGCCTGGTGATGGAACCGATGGTCTCGCCCGTCGCCAGCGCCGCCTCCATGATCTTGTCGTCGATGTCGGTGATGTTGCGGACATAGACGACGTGGGCGGCGCCATAGGCATGGCGCAGCAGCCGATAGAGCACGTCGAACACCACCACCGGCCGCGCGTTGCCGATATGCGGAACATCATGGACCGTGGGGCCGCACACATACATGCCGACCCGGTTGGGATCGGTGGGGACGAACACCTCTTTCTCGCGCGAGAGCGTGTTATGGAGGTGGATGATCATGCGCGCTCTCCGAGCAAGCGCCGCCTTGCCTTGTCGTGGCCGATGAGGGGCAACAGCAATTTCATCTCCGGCCCATGATCGGCGGCGGTCAAGGCCAGGCGCAAGGGCATGAAGAGATCGCGGCCCTTCTTGCCCGTCGCCTCGCGGAGCGCCATCGTCCACTGGCTCCAGGTCTCGGCTCCCCAAGGTTCGGAGGGGAGCATCCGGGCGGCCTCGGCGGCGAGCTCCGCATCCACGATCCGGGGCCCGATTTCGCCTCGGCAGATGCGATGCCACAATGCGACGTCCTCGATTTTCTCGACGTTCGCCCGCGCCACCTCCCACAAGGCGGCATCGACGTGACCCAGGCCAAGTGCCTTCAAATGGGGTAGAGCCGCTTCGTGCGGCAAGGCGTGCAGCAGCCGCGCATTCAAGTGCCGCAACTCCTCGGGATCGAAGCGCGGCGACGATTTGCCGAAGCGCGATAGGTCATGGCCGCCCGCAAGCGCGCCGAGTTGGGCTTCGGGCCTGGCCGGCTCGCCACCCCCGACATAAGCGAGATAGGAATTGATCGCCATCGGCTCCAGCCCCTCCTCGCGCAACTGGCCGATGGAAAGCGCGCCCAGGCGCTTGGACAGGCCCTCGCCCGAGGGATCGACCAGCAGCGGCAGATGCGCGAAGCCCGGCACCGGCGCCGCCAGGGCCTCGAAAATCTGAATCTGGGTCGCGGTGTTGGTGACGTGGTCGTTGCCGCGGATGACATGCGAAATGCCAAGCTCGATGTCGTCCACGACCGAGGGCAGCGTGTAGAGGTAGGACCCGTCCTCGCGCACCAGGACCGGGTCCGATTGGCTCGCCTCCTCGATATGCTGGGGGCCGCGCACCAGATCCATCCATTCGACGCGCCTGGCTTCGAGCTTGAAGCGCCAATGCGGCCGCTTGCCCTGGGTGGCGAGGCGCGCGCGATCGGCGTCGCCGAGATTGAGCGCGGCGCGGTCATAGATTGGCGGGCGGCCCTGGCCCAGTTGCACCTTGCGTTTGAGTGCCAGTTCCTCGGCGCTCTCGTAGCAGGGATAGAGCCTGTGGGCCGCGCGCAGAGCCCCCGCGGCCGCGTCATAATGCTTCAGGCGTTCGGATTGGCGGGCGAGTTCGTCCCAGGCGAGGCCGAGCCAGGAAAGATCCTCCGAGATCGCGGTGGCGAACTCCTCGGTCGAACGTTCGCGATCGGTGTCATCGAGGCGCAACAGGAAACGGCCGCCGGCGCGGCGCGCGAACAGCCAGTTATGCAGCGCCACATAGATGTTGCCGACGTGCAGCCTTCCCGTCGGCGAGGGCGCGAAGCGAACCCGGACAGCCATCGTTGCTCATCAGCCTTCCACCCAAGAGCGGTTCTCGGTTGCGTAGAATCACGTTCAATCCTGTCATGCCCGTGCTAGACACGGGCATCCATGGACCGCCGGGTCAGGCCCGGCGGTGACTATTCCGGGCATGACACCAACCCATGTGAAAACCACTCTAGCCTTCCGCCTTGAAGCCATTGGTGATCGGGTAGCGCCGGTCGCGACCGAAGGCGCGGGCCGTGATCTTGACCCCCGGTGGGGCCTGGCGGCGTTTGTATTCGGCCACGTCCAGCATTCGCCAGACCTTGAGAATCATGCGCCGGTCATAGCCTTTGGCAACGATGTCGTCCACTGGCAATTCGCCCTCGACCAGGCATTCCAGGATGCCGTCCAGCAAGATGTAGGGCGGTAATGTGTCCTGGTCGGTCTGGTTGGGGCGAAGCTCGGCCGAGGGCGGCCGGTCGATGACCCGCTCCGGCATCACCCGTCCCGCCGGGCCCAAGGCACCCTCAGGGATCGTTTCGTTGCGCCAGCGCGCGAGCTCGAAGATCGTGGTCTTGTAGATATCCTTCAGGACCGAATAGCCGCCGCACATGTCGCCATAGATGGTGGCGTAGCCGACCGACATTTCCGATTTGTTGCCGGTCGTCAGCAGCATGTGGCCGAGCTTGTTGGAAAGCGCCATCAGGGTGAGGCCGCGAGCCCGGCTCTGGATATTCTCCTCGGTCGCGTCTTGCGCGCGGCCCGCGAAGGCGGGCGCCAGCATCCGGGCGAAGGCCTGCATCGCCGGCTCGATTGCAATGATCTCATAGGCCGTGCCCAGAAGCCGCGCCACTTCGGCCCCGTCGATCAAACTCTCCTCGCTGGTATAGGGCGATGGCATCATCACGCAATGCACCTTGTCGGCGCCCAGCGCATCGGCCGCGACCGCCGCCGTCAGGCCCGAATCGATGCCCCCGGAGAGCCCCAGGATCACGCCAGGAAACCGGTTCTTGGCCACGTAATCGCGCAAACCCAGCATCATCGCCTGGTAGATCTTGTCCAGGCGCGATCGCTCGGGCGCAATTCCCCCCGGATCGCAACCCCATCCATCGGCGCCGCGCCGCCAATGGGTGAGCTTGACCGCCTCGCGAAAGCTCGGCAACACGCAGCGCAACGCACGCTGGCGATCAAGGACGAACGAGGCGCCGTCGAACACCAATTCGTCCTGCCCGCCCACTTGGTTCAGATAAATGATCGGAAGATCGTTCTCCAGCTGGCGAGCGACCGCCATGTTCATGCGCACATCCTGCTTGTCCAATTCGAAGGGCGATCCGTTGGGCACCAGCAGGATCTCGGCCCCGGATTCGGCCAGGCACTCGCTCACCTCCGGGAACCACAAATCCTCGCAGATCGGCAGGCCCAGGCGCACGCCCCTGAAATTGACCGGGCCCTGGAGGGGCCCGGGCCTGAACACCCGCTTCTCGTCGAAGACGCCGTAATTGGGCAGATCATGCTTGAACCGGCTGGCGGCGATGCGCCCGCCGTCGAGCAGGAACAGGCCGTTGTAAAGCGCGCCCTCTTCCGCCCAAGGCGCGCCCACCAGCAGCGCCGGACCGCCGTCGCCCGTATCGCGCGCCAATTCCTCCAGCGCCTTCCGGCACGCCTCCTGGAACGAAGGCTTCAGCACCAGATCCTCGGGGGGATAGCCGGCCAGGATGAGCTCGCTGTAAAGGACGAGATCGGCGCCTTGGGTCGCGGCCTCGGCGCGAGCGCGCCGGATCAGGCCCAAGTTGCCGGCGACATCGCCCACCTTGGGGTTGAGCTGGGCCAGCGCGATCTTCAGTTCCTGGGGCATTCGCCACCCGCAATTTGCCGGCTAGGGTTCCGCAACCGAGATTCCGCTCTAGGGATAATTCGGCGCGGGAACACTAGGGAGCCTCTGATTTAATCGCTTGCACTTGATTTGTCATTCTGATTCAAGTGATTCGAGTGTTTTTGGGAGGAAACCATGCGCCAGAAGACATTTTCGAGTTTGGGTTTTGAAATTCATGGCAAGCAGACGCGCCG
>CAZIUB010000108.1:0-11615 GCA_964542425.1 uncultured Rhodospirillaceae bacterium
GACTTCACTACAATCCATCAAGCCACGGTCGCGAAGGTCGAACGCCTGCTCAACCGCAGGCCCAGAAAATCGCTCGGATTCAAAACGCCAAACGAGGTCTTTTACGCTCTCTCCAGACACCGCTAAACTTTATGCACTGGCGAGTTGAATCCGCGTTTGGAAAAAGGCGGAGATTTTGCTAGGATGCATTCCAACAATCATCCGCGCGAGAGCGCGGCAGGGTCAACGGCGCTGCCCGCCCGCCGGCAGGACCGACAAAAAGAGCAATGGGCGCAACGAATTCCGAAATTGGGTGAGCAAATCTCATGTCATTTCGCAAGTTTCTGCTGGCCAGCGCGATGCTGGGCGTCAGCGTGGCCGGCACCAATGCAGCCGAGCCCGAATCCTGCCAAACTGTTCGCATGGCGAATGTCGGTTGGACCGACAATTTCGCCCAGAACGGTTTGTTCCGGGTGGTTCTGAAGGGCCTGGGTTACCAGTATGACGACAAGGAGGGCCTGGCATTGCCGGTCATCCTTGAAAGCTTGAAGAACAAGGATTTGGACGTGTTTCTTGACAATTGGATGCCGTCCAACGCCCCCAACATCCAGCCCTATCTGGATGAGAAAACGGTCGACATGCCGCGCGCCAATCTGGTAGGCGCGGGTTATGGGCCGGTGGTTCCAGCCTATGTGGCCGAGGCCGGTGTGAAGGACCTGAAGGATCTCGCGCCCAACGGCGAGAAGTTTGAAAACAAGTTCTACGGCATCGAGGCCGGTAACGACGGCAACAAGATCATCCAGGCCAGGATCGACGATCCCGCCAATGGCCTCAAGGAATGGTCGCTGGTCGAATCCTCCGAACAGGGCATGCTGGTCCAGGCGGAGAAGGCGATCAAAAAGAACGAATGGGTGGTGTTCCTGGGTTGGGCCCCGCATCCGATCATGGGCAAGATGAAGCTCCATTACCTGTCGGGGTTCGAGAATGATGGCTTTGGCGACGCGCAGGTTCATACCTTGACCCGCGCTGGATACATTGGGGAATGCCCCAATGTCGGCAAGCTGCTGTCCAATCTCGAATTCGGCCTGGAAATGGAAAGCGCCATCATGCAAGCGATCGACGGCGGCGCGGATGGCGAAGCGGCGGCGACCGAATGGCTGAAGGCCAATCCCGGATCGCTTGAAGGGTGGCTGGAGGGCGTCACCACGATCGATGGCCAGGACGGCCTTGCCGCGGTGAAAACAAGCCTCAGCCTCTAGGCCCTGGCGGAATTGGGGCGGCTTTGGCCTAGTATGCCGAGGCTGCCCCATTGTTTTTGAGCGTGGGGGCGCTGCACAAACGGGGGAGCGGGTCGTGGGGGATCTCTGGCAGGCGCTAAAGGATTTGGACAACTGGTTCGCCAGCAAGCCGATTCCGATCGGAAAATGGGCCGAGAAACTGGTCGATCTGATGACCGAGAATCTCGAGTGGTTCTTCGATGGCGTGACCACCATCTTGAAAATACCGATCGAGGGCGCGGCGGCGATCCTCAAGGACCTGCCGACGGTCGCAATCATCGTGCCGCTGATTGCGCTCATTGCCCATCGGCTGCATAGAAACTGGATTCTGACGGGCTTCGTCGTGCTCGGCCTGGTTTTCATCGTCAATCAGGGCCTGCGCAAGGAAACCATCGAGACCTTGGTCATGGTCCTCTCCTCGACCTTTGTGTCGCTGGCAATTGGCGTGCCTATCGGCATCGTCTGTGCGCGTCGGCCGTGGCTCTACAAATCCTTGTCGCCCGTCCTCGACATGATGCAGACGATCCCGACCTTCGTCTATCTGGTGCCGACATTGATCTTCTTCGGCCTGGGCATGGTGCCGGGTTTGATCGCGACCGTGATTTTCGTGGTGCCGGCGCCCATCCGCATGACTTATCTCGGTATCAGCCAGGTGCAACTGGCCCTGGTCGAGGCCGGCGAGAGCTTCGGTTGCACTCGGTGGCAATTGCTCACACGCGTGAAGCTGCCGGCGGCGCTCCCCACGATCATGGCCGGCGTCAATCAGACCATCATGCTGTCCTTGTCGATGGTGGTGATCGCAGCACTCGTTGGAGCGGACGGATTGGGCAAGCCGGTGATCCGCGCGCTGGCGCAAGCCAATGTGCCCCTGGGGGTGGTTTCGGGCCTCGCCATCGTGATCATGGCGATCGTCCTCGATCGCATCATGCGCCAGCCGCAGCCGCGAAGCCAATTCAAGCCGCGCAAAGCTTGAGAGAAATGGGGCTGCCATCATGAGTGCCGTCAGCGCGATTCGCTTCGAGAATGTGGATGTGATTTTTGGCAAGTCGCCGCAACAGGCCCTGACGCTTCTCGACCAGGGCGCCGGGCGGGATGCGATCCTGGATCAAACCGGATGCCTGGTGGGTGTCCACGACGCATCGGTCTTTGTCAACGAGGGCGAGATCCTGGTGCTGATGGGCCTCTCCGGCTCGGGCAAGTCGTCGCTCCTGCGCTGCATCAATGGCCTCAACAAGGCCTCGCGCGGGCGCATCCTGGTCCATGACGGAACCGGCGAAGTGGATGTCGTCTCTTGCGACGAGGAATCGCTGCGCCGGCTGCGTCGCAACCGCATCTCGATGGTGTTCCAGCAATTCGCGCTGATGCCCTGGCTCAGCGTACGCGACAATATCGGGTTCGGCCTCGATATCAGGGGCGTGCCGAAGGCGGAGCGCGACCGGATCATCGACGAAAAGATCGCGCTGGTACGCCTGGACCGCTTCGCCGACAAGTTGCCCCATGAATTGTCGGGCGGCATGCAGCAACGCGTCGGGCTTGCCCGGGCCTTCGCGACCGAGGCCGATATCCTGCTCATGGACGAGCCATTCTCGGCGCTCGATCCCCTGATCCGCGAGCATCTGCAGGACGAATTGATCGAGCTGCAGCGCCGGCTCAAGAAGACCATCGTCTTTGTCAGCCACGATCTGGACGAGGCGCTCAAGATCGGCAGCCGCATCGCCATCATGGAGGCGGGGAAGGTGGTCCAGTTCGGCGTGCCCGAGGACATCATCCTCAATCCGATCAACGATTACGTCCGCCAGTTCGTCGCCTCGATGAACCCGCTCACCGTTCTCAAGGGCGGCACATTGATGCGGGTCGCCGGCGATCTTGCGCGCGAGGCGGCGGGCTCGTTCATTCAACTCGACCGCGCCGGCAAATGCCGCTGCCAGCTCAACGAAAAGGGCCAGCCGGTCAATTTGCTGTTCAACGGCCGTCCGGGAGAATTCGTGCCCTATTCGACCGACCTCGATATGTCCAAGCTCGCCGACAGCGCGATGGTCACCGGCACCGAGCGCACGCCGATGCGAGCCGCGGTGATGGTTCGAGCCCAAACGAAGAGGCCGCTGGTGCTGCTGGGCGATTCCGGCGAGTTGCTGGGCGTCATCGGCGAGCACGAGCTTTATCGAGGCATGCTGCGCCAAAGCGAATACGCATCGGTCCCGGCGACCGCGCAATGAGCGCGCCGGCGGGCGTGACGCTGCGCGGCATCCTCTTCGACAAGGACGGCACGCTTTTCGATTTCTACAGGACCTGGGGTCCCGCGACCGAGGCGGCCGCCCTGCTGGCGGCAGGCGGCGATGCCGAGCGGGCCAACTTCGTAATGGAGCGTTCCGGTCGCGATCCCGCGACGGGGCGTTACGCGCCGGGCTCGTTGATCGCCGCGGGCAGCAATCGGCAGATCGTGGAATGCTGGGCCGCCTTGCTCGGGCGTGCCGACGTCGAGGACCTCTATCGGCGAATCAGCGCCTTCTTCCTCGATCACCAGGACCAGGGCGGCGTGCCGGTCCTCGATCTTGGCGCGTTTTTTTTGAGGTTGCGAATTCGCGGGCTTCGCCTGGGTGTCGCGACCATGGATAGCGAGGAAGGCGCGCGGCGCGCGATGGCGCGCCATGGCGGGGTCGAGCATCTCGATTTCATTTGCGGCTACGATACCGGTCATGGAGTGAAGCCGGGCCCGGGCATGGTGGAGGCCTTCGCGGGCCTGATCGGCGCGACGGAGGGGGCAAAGGCGGTGGCCGTCGTCGGCGATTCGCCCCATGACATCCACATGGCACGGGCGGCAGGGGCGGGGAGCGCCATCGGTGTGCTGACCGGCGTCAGTCCGAGGGAAGCGCTAATCGAGGCCGGCGCCGATCACGTGATCGCCAGCATCGCCGAATTGGAGGCGGTGCTCTGGCCCTTGAGCTAGGAACTCGCCTCCAGCAGAGCCGGCAGCACGATCCCAGATTTTTCGCGCAAGACCACGTCGGCGAGCGAGCTCAGGGGCGTGGGCTCGGGGTTGATCTCGACCACGAAAGCGCCCGCTTGTTTAGCAATGAAAGGGAGCGAGGCGGCCGGCTGCACCAGGGTCGAGGTGCCGATCGACAGAAAGAGATCGCATCGGGACGCCAAATCCTGCGCTTCGGCCAGCGCCGCCGCCGGCAGGGATTCGCCGAACCAGACCACGTCGGGCCGGACCAACGCGCCGCAATTCGGACAGAGGGGCGGCGAAGGGCCGTCCTCCGGCCAAGTGTCCACGATTCGACGCTCCACCGAGCAGATGGTGCGCCGAACGTTGCCGTGGAGTTCGATCGGATCGCGGCTGCCGGCCAAGGCGTGCAAGCCGTCGACATTTTGGGTGACGAGCATCATCGTCGCCCGCGCTTCTTGCATCCGCGCCAGCGCCAAATGGCCGGGATTTGGCTTGATTCCGGCCAGCACCGACCGGCGCCATTGATACCAATCCCAGACCGTCCTGGGATCGCGCCGGAACGCCTCGGGTGTGGCCAGATCCTCGGGGCGGTACTTCGCCCATAGACCGGTCCGGGCATCGCGAAAGGTCGAGACACCGCTTTCGGCCGAGATCCCGGCGCCAGTGAAGGCAAGGATGCGTGTCGCGGCTCGAACCCTTTGGATCAGGCCTTGTGGAAGGTCGAGGGGCATTGCCTCACATGCGCTCGGGAACCTCGATGCCGAGGAGAGACAGCGCGCTTTCCAGTGCGCGCAAGGTGAGAGAAGCCAGGCCCAGTTGCGAACGTCGCAATCCGGCATCCGGCTCGCTCAGGATATGAAAATTCGCGTAATAGGAGCTGAAAGTCTGGGCCAGGCCGAAGGCGAAATCGGCGATCCGATTGGGCGCCCGGTCGTCATAAGCTGCTTGGATCGCATCCGGCATCGCGCCGATCGCAATGACCAGGTCGCGTTCGCCGGGCCGGGGCGCCAGGATATCGCCCGGCCGGTCGCCTTGGGCCTCGGCCTTGCGCAAAAGCGATTTCACCCGCACCGCGGCATAGAGCAAATAGGGCCCGGTCTTGCCCTCGAAGCGCATGAACCGATCGAGATCGAAGACGTAATTGGCGATGCGATGATTGGAAAGATCGGCGAATTTCAGCGCCGCAAGTCCTACCTTGCGGGAGATTTCCTGCCGCTCCGCCTCGTCATACTCGGTGGCCAGGCCCTGCTCGGTCAGGCGTTCGCGCGCGGCATTGGTCACCATCGCGATCAGATCCTCGAGCTTCATCACGCCGCCAACGCGGGTCTTGAACGGCTTGCCATCCGGCCCGTTCATGGTGCCGAAACCTAGATGTTCCATCACCGCCTTGCCGTTGAGGCCGGCCTTGGTCGCGGCGCGGAAGACCTGCTCGAAATGCAGGTGCTGGCGCTGATCGACGATGTAGAGAATGCGGTCCGGGTCATGCTCGCGCACGCGCTCGACAATGGTCGCCAGATCGGTCGTGGAATACATCGATGCGCCGTCCGACTTGACCAGGATCAGCGGTGGTATTTCGGCCTTGTCGCCGTCCCTCGCGACACGGACGATCTCAGCGCCCTGGTCGGTCTCGACCACGCCTCTTGCCCGCATGTCGGCCACCATCGGCCCGATCAAGGGATCGACGCTGGCCTCGCCCTTCCAGAGATCGAAATGCACACCGAGTGCGGCAAAATCGCGCTTCATGGCGGAGACCGAGATGTCCATGAAATGCTGCCACAGCGCGCGATACCCGGGGCGCCCTTCCTGCAAGGCGACGGTTGCCCGACGCGCGCGCGCCAGGCGCGCCGGGTCCGACTTGCAGGCGGCGGAGGCGATAGCATACAGATCCTCGAGCTCGTCCAGTCCAACCGGGCTCTGGTCCGGATAGGGGCCGGCGAAAGCGGAATCAAAATAGGGCAGATCGGGCCGCCTGATTTCCAGTTCCGAAACCAGCATGCCCATTTGCAGGCCCCAGTCGCCCATGTGCACGTCGCCGATCGTCCGATCGCCGACGAAGGCGCAAATGCGCCGCAACGAATCCCCGATGATCGAGGCGCGCAGATGCCCGACATGCATGGGCTTGGCGATATTGGGGCCGCCGTAATCGAGCAGCACCATTTCCGGATGCGCTCTGCGGGTAAGGCCCAGTCGCGGATCGCGGGCCAAACGGTTCGCGAATGCCCCCAGATAGGCATCGGTCACCGACAGATTGATGAATCCGGGCCCGGCCAGCGACAAATCGCGCAAACCATCGCCGCGCGACAATGCCTGGAGGATTTTCTCGGCGAGCGCGCGGGGCGCCTGTTTGGATTGCTTGTCGGCGGAAAGCGCGCCATTGCACTGAAACTGACCGAGATCGGGTCTTGCCGATGGAATGACCCTGCCAAAGGAATCGGGCAGGTCATTCGCGGCAAAAACCCGACCGACGATGGCGCTCAATTCATCGGTCAAGGAGGACATGGCAAATTCTAATAACGACGCGGCGTTAGAATGCGGATTCCTTGGCGGGTCCGGTCGGGCGACGGCGAGAGCGCCTTGAAGCGGGAGCTACGGCCAAGTCGCCGGAAAGAATTCCCGCGGCACCCTTACTGATCGCGCCAAGGCGGGTGACGATCTCGTCCTTGGAGGGCTTGGCGCCCGGGAAATGGCTGTCGAGGGCGGCCCTGATAGCGCGCAAATGGTCGGGCGTCGTGCCGCAGCAACCGCCCACGATTCGCGCCCCGCAATCAAGCGCCAGATGGGCGTAATCGGCCATCAAATCGGGTGTGCCGTTGTAGCGGATCTGGCCATTGTCGAAGAAGGGGATCCCGCAATTCCCTTTGGCGATGATGATGTCGCCGGGCGCGGCTGCTTCCGCCATCGCCAGGATGGTGGCCACGAGTTCCGACGCGCCCACGCCACAATTGGCGCCGAAGGCCGTCGGTCTCGGCTCCAGGCCATGCGCGAAGGACACGAACTCGGCCGGTGTCATCCCCATCATGGTCCGGCCGTTGGTATCGAAGGAACCGGTCGTAACGATGGGCAGGCCCGTCTTGCTTGCGCCCTTGACGGCAGCCAATACTTCGTCGCGCGAGGACATGGTTTCGATCCACAGGACGTCGGCCCCGCCTTCGGCCAGGGCCTCGGCCTGGGCAGAGAATGAATCGGCGCCGGTCGCGATGCTCAAGGGACCCAGAGGCTCGAAGAGTTCGCCGGTCGGACCCATCGATCCGGCGACGACGATTTCCTTTCCCGATGCATCCGCGACCCGACGCGCGATCCGCGCCGCCTCGCAATTGATCTCGCCGACGCGATCCTGGGCATTGTGCAGTTTCAGCCGATGGGAGGTGCCCCCGAAGCTGTCGGTGAGGATGATGTCGGCCCCGGCCTCGATGAACAGGGAATGCAGGCGCTCGATCCGCTCCGGATGCTCGAAGACCCACATTTCCGGGGCGTCGCCGGTCATCAGCCCCATGGCGAACAGATTCGTACCGGTGGCCCCATCGGCCATCAGGAACGGGCGCTCAGCCAAGAGGCGTAGAAAACGGTTCGTCATCATAAGACCCTCCGCGCCGGCGGCCACTTCAGGCCCGCGTTGTTGCACTGCAAAATAAAGAAAACAGCCACCCGGAGCAAGGTGAAAGGGGTGGGTACGTGCGCGCTTCCCTCTCCTTGCCTCCGGCGGTACACATGGCCGATAGGTGGGAGAATTCGACATGGACTTGGGCATCTCAGGCAAGAAGGCGATCATTTGCGCCGCCAGCAAGGGTTTGGGGCGGGCTTGTGCCAGGGCGCTGGCCCGGGAAGGTGCCACAATCGTGGTCAACGCGCGGCACCTTTCGGCGCTGGCCGAGACCGCCGAGGAAATCCGCCGCGAATCTGGCGCTCGTGTCACCACCATCGTGGGCGACGTCACCACCGGGGAGGGGCGACAGGCGCTGATCGAGGCCTGCCCCGACCCCGACATCGTGATCACCAATTCGGGCGGGCCGCCCGCCGGGGATTTCCGCGACTGGAGCGAGGCCGATTGGCACCAGGCGGTCCAGAACAACATGATCGCGCACATCATGCTGATCCGAGCGGTCATCGACGGCATGATCGAGCGCGGCTGGGGGCGTATTGTCAACATCACCTCGGCGGCGGTGAAGATGCCTTACCCAAATCTTGGCCTTTCCAATGGCGCGCGCGCTGGGCTGACCGGCTTCGTGGCCGGTCTCGCCCGCCAGGTTGCACGCCACAACGTCACCATCAATAACTTGCTTCCAGGTTCGCATGCCACGGATCGGACGCGGACTCTCATCGAGGCCGATGCGAGGGCGCGCAAGATCACCCTTGCGCAGGCAGAGGCCGAGGCCATGGCCGGCGAAATATCGGGACGGTTCGGAAAACCGGAGGATTTCGGCGAGATTTGTGCCTTTCTGTGCAGCCAGCACGCGAGTTACGTCACCGGCCAGAACATCGTCGTCGACGGGGGCACCTATCCCGGCACGCTGTAGGCTGGGAAGGTGGCGTAACATGGGCCGCGTCGACCCGGCTTCGGCAAAATGCCGGCGCCCAAATAATTTCGGCCAGGGTTTTTATGTCCGGCCGAGTTGCGCGCGAAAGGCAGGGTCGAGCTTGGCGTCGGTGAAATCGGCGCCCTCGTGCACCAGATCCGTCGTCTTGGCGCCGATCAAATCGGCTTCGCGGAAATCAGCACCGCCGGCGCGCACCGGGCGAGTGGTGACGCTGCCATCGGACTGCGTCACCGCCTCGGATTGCAGGTCCGTGTCCCGCAGGTTACAGCGGCGCAAGATCGCCTTGGTCAAATCGGTGCCGCGCAAATCGGCCCGACGGAAATCGGCCCCGGTCGCATCCGCGCCAGAAAGACTGCCGAGGGCCATCGCACAGCCGACAAAAGACGCACCTCGCAAAATGGCATGGTCGAAGCTCACGGCAACCAACAAACGACCGGAGAAATTCACCCCGGAAAGGTCACGGCGCGAAAAATCGGCTTGCCGCCCCTGGGCGCCGCCGCTCCTTAGCCACTCTTCGTGGGAGTTGATCTCATCGGCGATGGAAAGCGCGATCGCGGCGGCATCATCGACCCGGACAGTCACGGATAGATCGACATCGCCCAGATCGGCCTTTTCCATGTCCACGCCATGTATGTTCGCCCCAGTCAAGTCCGCGCCGTTGAACTTGGCGCCCGCGACCGCCGCCCGGCCGAGATTTGCCCCGGCGAGATTGGCGTCGCTCAGATCGGCGCCGCGCAAATCGACATCCTTCAATGTGGCACCGCGCAGATTCGCGCCGCTGAGATCGGCGTCCTTCAACACCGATCCGGAAAGGTCGGACTTGGTTCCGATGGAGGTCGGCGCGGGTGCGCCGGCGCCCCGCGCGGGCGGGCCGCTGGAAAGGGATGCACCCTCGCTGAGGTCGCTCTTGCTCAATTTGGCTTCGGTCAAATCCGCATGCCGCAAATTCACCCCGCGCAGATCCGAGCCAGTGAGATCCGCGCCACTCAAATCGGCGCCATCCAGATTGGCGGAAAAAAGATCGGTCCCCACCAGCTTGGCGCCGGCCAGATTGCTCTCCTGCAACCGCGCCCCCGCCATCTTCGCGCCACTCAGATCGGCGCCGGCAAGATTGGCGTTCTTGAGGTTCATGAAAGTCAGGTCCGCGCGCACACCGCCGCGAATGCGCTGCATGAAAAGATTGTGCAATCGCAACGTCTCGGCGAAATCCTGGTCGCTCACGATCGGCGTCCTTCCTGGTTTCCTATCCGACGATGTTCACGCGCGATGACCAAACACCACGCGACTACACCTTCAGCCGCGCGCGAACGGCTGGGTCCATTTTCGCGCCCTTGAGATCGGCGCCCGCCATGGCCAATCCCTCCAGCCGGGCATTGGTAAAGTCCGCCTCGCCGAACTTGGCGTCATTCGCCCGAACCGGCCATTCCCGAGTGGAGCCGTCGGGAAGCTTAATCGTCTGCACCCCCAGATCGGCGCGGCGGAAATCTGCGCGGCGCATGATCGCATCGGTCAGGTCCGCGCCCTTGAGGTCGGCGCCGGTAAAACAGGCGCCCGTGGCGTCGCATTCCGAGAAATTCGACAGCGATAGATGCGCGCCGTCGAATCTTGCGCCGCGGACCTTGGCCCTGGCGAAGACGGCCCCGGTCAGGTTCCGGCCCGAGAAATCGATCCCCGAAAGGTCGTGGCCCGAGAAATCGCCTCGGGCGCCCTCGGCGCCAGAGCTATCGACCCAGGCACCGTGGTCCTCGATCCGCCGGGCGATGGCAATCGCGGCCTCGGCCGAATCATCGACCGAGATCGTTTCCTTGAGATCCAGCGCGGTGAAAATGGCCTTGCTGATATCTACGCCAAAGATGTTGGCGTCGCGCAATGTCGCGCCTTCAAGGCGCGCGCCTTCCAACAATGCCCGATTGAGAACGGTCCCGGTCAAATTGCAATTGGTCATATTGGCGCCCCGCAGATCCGCGTCCCGCAGCCAGGATCCTCTGAGATCGGCGCCGCTCAGATCGGCATTGCGCAGCACGGCGCCGGAGAAGTCGGTCTTTTGCACCACCGATTGGTGGAACTTCGCGCCTGCCAGATCCGCCCTCGACATGCTGGTTCGACGTTCCGGCGCGCCCTCGTTACGGTAGATTGCGGGTGTCATGTTTCCTTTCATGTTCACCATCAGGGTGCCATCGCGGAAATCGGCACCCGCCAGTTTGGCCTCCGTGAAATCGGTCGCCGACAAATGCGCGCCCCGAAAATTGGCGCGGGCGCAATCGGCGCGACAAAAAATCGAACCCAAGAGGTTGGCGCCAAACAGATCCGCTTCGGTCAACTTGGCCTCGGTCAGATCGCAGCGCAGTATCTGGACGCCGGTCATCTTTGCCTTGGTCAGATCCGCGCCGCGCAAATCGAGGCCGCGCAGCGTCTGCAAGGTCAAGTCACCCGGGCGGCCGCGTCGGTCGCCGGCCACCCAAAAGCGGTGCAATTTCAGGATTTCGGCCAGCGCCGCATCGTGCATGAGTTCCGCCAATTCCGAGTCGTTTCACATTGGATGATGGCAAACCGGCTTCAGGGAGGTCAACAGCGTGTGAACAGGATTCATGCCCTCCGGGCAAAACCCAACAGGCCGGCGCAAAGGATCAGAAGCCCGCCGGATGCTCGGTTGAGCCAGATGCGCGCGCGCTGACCGGAAAACAGACGCCGCGCTTCGCCGGCAAGAAGCGCGTAAAGCGTCGCATTGACAATAGGCCACCTCTAAAAACCCCCTGTTCCGCGGGATAGATTTCTGATTCAGTGATTCCAGCAGCAAAGGGGTCGCCGATGGCGAACCAGCCAGGATTTTTCGACGTTGAGGACAGGTACGCGGCGCTGAGCCGGGCGGGCGAC
>CAZIUB010000109.1:0-3072 GCA_964542425.1 uncultured Rhodospirillaceae bacterium
GACGTTCACCGGCGCCTCCTCGGGAAATTTCCCAAGAGTGCCGGTCGGGGTTCAAATCGACACCAGCCATTTTCGCCCGCAAACCCTCGCCAGCCCTCACTTTTCCAGAATCTGACGCGTGCTTAACCGGACACCAGTGATTCGAAACTTCATATTTGTGTTGCTGACGTTTTCAACTCAGAGCATGGGTCGACGAAATGAATGGCGTTGAATTTGTCTCGCGCATTAAAAGGTTGCGAAGAGGACTGGCCTTCTGTGCCGATTTGACGCCAGGCATGGCAAGGGAAGCCACGGGCGGCTCTATCTTGGCGGTGCTTTCACAACCGTCAAGGACAGGCGGCAAGAGATCGGTGAAGGTTTGTTGCACAAGATGCTGGCTGATCTTGGGCTGAAAAAAGAGGATCTGGATTTGTAAGTTGTAGCAAGTCCGAGACGATATTTTGCAGACCTGTGGTCTGGCCCATAAAAGTTGGAGAAATATTTTGATTAGCTTATTGGCTTATCCAGCAAGGCTTGCTAGGGGCAAGGATGGCTTTTGGCTGGTGACTTTTCGAGACGTGAAGGAGGCCGGAACCGACGACCGCGATCGCGGCGCGGCACTCATCGCGGCCATGGATGCGTTGAGCGCCGCCTTGGCCGGTTACCTGGTCGCGGGGCGCAATCTGCCCAAGGCATCGGCGCCAAGGCCGGGCGAGGTGCTGATCCACGCCGATCCTTCCCTGTCGGCGAAGGCTTCCTTGCGCCGGATCATGATTGAAAACGGCCTGAAACCCGCTGATCTCGGCCGCCTATTGAAGGCGGACAAGACCGAGATCCGGCGCATGCTCGACCCCGATCATCCGAGCAAGCTGGATCGCCTGGACCGCGCGTTGCGGGCACTTGGCCATCGCGTCATCGCGGGAACCGCACCGATCGATCCGGCACCGCGTCAGCCGACGAAACGTCATCGCCGCGCCGCTTGAGGCCAAGGCGCGACGACGCAGGCGAACTCGGCGGCGCCTTCTATCCGATCACCTGTTTGAGGAACGCGGCCGTGCGGTCCCAGGCTTCTTGCGCGTCCAGGGCGTCGTAGTTCTGCCCGGTGGGATTGGCGAAGCCGTGGTCGGCCTCGTAGATGTTGGAGTCGAGTTCCTTGCCGGCCGCCTTCATGGCCGCCTGAAAGCCCGAGACCATCTCGCCATTGATCCACTGATCCTTGCTTGCGAAGTGCCCCAAGACCGGCCCGGCGATCGCGGCCAATTCCTCGGCCGAGCGCGCGACGTTGCCGTAATAGACGATGGCACCTTCGAGCTTGCGATCAAGCGCTGCCTGCAGCGACATGCCGCCGCCGAAGCACCAGCCGATCGAGGCCACCTTGCCGGTGCAATCGGGGCGAGCGCGCAGCCAATCGACCCAGCCCGACATGGTGGCCCGCGCCGCCGCCGGATCGACTCCTTCCATGAATTTCTTGGCGTCCTCGGGATTGGCCGCGACATTGCCGCCATAGAGATCGATGGCGAGCGCCAGATGGCCGAGGTTCGCGACCTCGCTCGCCACCGCCTTGATCTGATCGTTGAGGCCCCACCATTCGTGGATCAGAACCGTGGCGCCGGCCGGAACCGTCGCGGGCAGGGCCAAGGAAGCCATCACCTTCTGGCCGGCGATGTCGATGCTCACAGTCTCCAGCCCCGAGGCGGCATGGGCCACTCGGCCCTTGTCCATGAGCAGAGCGGCCAGCGAAATGCCGGCGGAAATTCCGGCCAGGCCCGTCACCATCTGCCGACGTGTCGATTGCACCCTCATCTCTTGCCTCCCCATGTCTGGTCGCGATGGGGCGACCCTAGCGCGGAATTGTATCCGGACAAATCACATTTCGAGGAGGTGGCAGGCCACGCTCAATAGACCTGTTTTCGCTCCTGCCGGCTCGATATATTGTGTAGAATAATCTGCTTCTCCCGCAGGAGGCGAAAATGCCTGAAGAAGGCGTGCAACGGAGACTTGCGGCCATTCTCGTCGCCGATATGGTGGGCTACAGCCGATTGATGGGCGAGGACGAGGCCGGGACCCTGATGGCACTCAAGGTCCTTCGGGCCGATGTGATCGATCCCTTGATCACCGCGCATCATGGCCGTGTGGTCAAGCTTATGGGTGACGGAACCCTGGTCGAATTCGCCAGCGTCATCGGCGCGGTCGAATGCGCGATGGGGCTTCAGCGGGAGATGGCGGCGCGCAACAACGACGTTCTGCCGAACCGGCGGATTGAGTTTCGTGTCGGCGTCAATTTGGGCGACGTGATCCCGGAGGGGCACGACATTTACGGCGATGGCGTGAACGTGGCCGCGCGCCTGGAACGGTTGGCGGAACCCAGCGGCATTTGCGTCTCGGGCGGAGTGCACGACGCCATCGGTCGAAATTTGGCGGCGCAATTCGAATTCACCGGCGAACAATGGATCAAGAACATCGAGAAGCCGATCAGAGTCTATCGGATGACCCGAACCGGAGAGACCGGAATCGATTCCCGGCCGGCGGCAAGGGGAATTATGGCCAGCGTGCCGCGCCAGAACGACCGACCCACGCTCGCCGTCAAGCCGTTCGAGAGCGCCGGCCGCGATCGCGACCTGGATCAATTCGCCGGCGGCCTGACCAGTGGCATCATCACCGCGCTGACCCGGACACCGCATCTGGCGCTCATCCAGGATGAAACGCCGTCGTTCGCGGCCTCAAAAGGAATGTCGGGTGAGGAACTGGCGCGCCGATTCAACGTTCGCTACCTGCTCAAGGGCGCGGTCCGAAGGCTGGGCGAGCGCGTCCGCGTGAACGCCGAACTGATCGAGGTCGCGACCGGGCGGTATCTCTGGGCGGAAAAGTTCGATCGGAACCTGGGGGATCTGGTCGATTTGTTCCATCTTCAAGACGAGATCATCGGGGAAATCGTCGTCGCGCTCGACGTCAAGTTGGTGAGCGGCGAGGCCGCCCGCTTGGTGCGCAAGGCGTTCCGGCAGCCGGCGGCGCTGGAAAACTACCATCGCGGTGAGGTATTGCTGTGGCGCGCGACCAACCGGCTGGAAATGCACGAGGCGCGGCGCAATTTCG
>CAZIUB010000110.1:0-6692 GCA_964542425.1 uncultured Rhodospirillaceae bacterium
TCCTGAACGTCGAAAAATCCTGGCTGGTTCGCCATCGGCGACTCCTTTGCTGCTGGAATCACTGAATCAGAAATCTATCCCGCGGAACAGGGGGTTTTTAGAGGTGGCCTTGAATCAGAATGACAAATCAAGTGCAAGCGACTAAATCAGAGGCTCCCTAACCCAACAAGTCGAACAGCACCGGAATGAGCGGCGCATCGGCGGGCGGCATCGGATAATCCTTGAGCCTGGCCGGCCGCACCCAGGCGATTTTCTGACCTTCCCGGGGGCGTGGGATCCCCTCCCAGCGCCGACAAACATAGACCGGCATCAACAAGTGGAATTCCTCATAGGCGTGCGAGGTAAAGGTGAGCGGCGCCAGGCAATTCGTCTTTATGTCGATGTCGAGTTCCTCCTTGATTTCGCGAATGAGCGCTGCCTCCGGGCTTTCGCCCTCGCCGATCTTGCCGCCGGGAAACTCCCACAATCCCGCCATCGACTTGGCCTCGGGCCGCTGGGCGAGGAGCACACGCCCGTCTTCATCGATGAGCGCCACCGCCACCACATTCAGGATCGGCAAACCTTGGCCGGCACCGCCAAGCCAGCGCTCCTTGGTCAGTTCGCGGACAATGATCTGCAAGGGGTGGCCGCGCGCCGGCGCCTGGTCCTCGCGCGCACCGCTCGGCACGAAACCGAGATTGGCCTGAACCTGGTGCGAGGCGTGGTTCGTGGGCACCGCGCCCGCCTCCAGGATGTCGATCCCGCAGCATGTGAAGGCGAATTCGACCATCGCTCCCAACGCCTCGGTGGCGAGGCCGTGGCCCCAATGTCCGCGCCCGATCCAATAGCCGATCTCGGCGCGGCCGGGCGCCTCGAATTCATGGAGCCCGATGCACCCGATCGGCGCGCCCTCGGTTTTGAGAACGATGGCGAGGACACAGTCGCGCCCACCGCTCGCATAGGATTGCGCTCCGATGAATTCCGCCGCCATGGCCTCGGTGTAGGGAAAGGGGATGTTCGCGGTGTATCGCGCCACCTGCCAATCGTCGGCCAGCACCGCCAGCGAGCGCGCATCGCTTGCGCGCAAGGGGCGCAAGGTCAGCCGATTGGTTTCCAATTCACGAACGGTAATCGGCATTGATCTCGATATAGCGATGGGTGAGATCGCAGGTCCATACCCGCGCCCGGCCTCGGCCGATTCCGACATCGACCGCCAGGTTCACCTCGCGCCCCTTGATGTGGGCGGCAACCGGTGCCTCGTCGTAATCGGGGCGGCGCTTTCCCTTCGCGGTGATCTTGGTGTCGCCGATGGCAATGCTTAGACGGTCGCGGTCGACCTTCTCGCCCGACTTGCCGATTGCCATCACGAGGCGGCCCCAATTGGCGTCCTCGCCGGCGATCGCGGTCTTGACCAGGGGCGAATTCGCAATCGAGAGCCCGATCCTGCGCGCTGCCTTGTCGCTCGCGGCCCCGGTCACGTCGATGGTCACGAACTTGGCCGCCCCCTCGCCGTCCCGGACTACCTGGCAGGCAAGATCGACCAGCAAGTCGCCAAGGGCCGCGCGGAAATCGCCGAGGATCGGATCCCCCGCCGATCGCGGCCTTGGGTGGGCCGGTCCCTTTCCGGTCGCCGCCAGCAGCAATGTATCGCTGGTCGAGGTGTCACCATCGACAGTGATGCAATTGAAGGATTGGTCTGCCGCCCGCATCAGCAGAGGGCGGAGGATGTCGGCTGGGATTCGGGCGTCGGTGGCGACAAAGGCCAGCATGGTCGCCATGTCCGGCGCGATCATGCCGGAGCCCTTGCAGATGCCGTTGAGGGTGACCTTGGCTTGGCCGATCCGGGCGCCGCGCGTGGCGAGCTTGGGAAAGGTGTCGGTGGTCAGAATCGCGCCGGCCGCTCGCGACCAGGCACCAGGATCGAGCGCCCCCACCAGCGCCGGCAGGGCCCGGGTGATGCGCTCGTCGGGCAGCAATTCGCCGATGATTCCGGTCGAGGCCACATAGACTTCGCGTCCGCGGCAGCCGAGCGACCCGGCAACCGCCTTCACGCAGCGATCGACCGATTGCACGCCCGCCTTGCCGGTGAAGGCATTGGCGTTGCCGGCATTGACCAGGATGGCGCGCGCCTTGCCACCCGCCAGGTGTTTCCGGCAAAGATCGATTGCCGCCGAGCAGGTCAGGGATCGCGTCAGCACGCCGGCGATGGTGGCGCCTGGCGCCAGTTCCATCAGCATCACATCGTCGCGATTCTTGTAGCGAATGCCGCAGGCCTTCGCCGCCAGGCGTAGCCCGGCGATCGGCGGCAGGACCGGAGTCTTTTCCGGGGCCAGGGGTGATCTCACTGGGGCCATTGGCAGCACTCGGGCGAAACTGGTCGCTGCAATCTTGGTTACGGCGTGGCCGGCGGCGGGGCCATCACCTGGACTTGAGCGGCCTTGCGCAAATCGCCCACCACCTGTTGGATCGCCTCCTCGGAAAGCTCGGTCTCAATCCCCGGGCGCATCTCTTCCAGGCTGGGCGGCTGCCTTGTTCGCCGCTCGATCAGCTTGATGACATGCCAGCCGAATTGCGACTTGACCGGCTGGGCGCTGATTTCGCCGGGCTTCATGGCGAAGGCCGCGTCGGCGAATTCCTTGACCATCACCTCCTTGGTGAACCAGCCCAGATCGCCGCCATTGGCCCCGCTGCCCTTGTCGGTCGATTTTTCCTTGGCCACGGTGGCGAAATCGGCGCCTTTGGCCAACTCCTCGGCGATCGCCTTCGCCTCCTCCTCGCTGGCGACCAGGACGTGTGCTGCCTTCACTTCCTCGACATTGGCCAGTTCCTTGATCTTCGCGTCGTATCGCGCCTGAATGGTCTGGTCGTTCACCTTCTCCCGCAGAACCCGCCTGACATAGATCTGCCGGATCGCCAGTTCCTCGGCCTCGGCCACCTCTGCCTTGACTTCCGGATCCTCGGCCAGGTTCTGCTTGCGGCCCTCGGCGCCGATCAGGGTCAGGCCGATATAGCGCTCGACCAGCTGGGGGAAAATGAGATCGATCTGCTGGCGCACCTGGGGGGGAAGATCCGCGGCCGAATCGATCACCTGCTGGCGGGTCACCTTTTGGCCGTTGATCTCCGCGATCACCTGGTTGGGATCGGGTGTTGCCGGCTGGGCGGGTTCGGTCGCGGTTTCCTGGGCGAGGGCCGGAGATACGGCGATCACGATGCCGGCCAGAAACAATCCGGTCAGGAGCCATCCCCACGGGAATGGGCCACGGGCGCGAAGATAGGATGTTCGTTTCAAGGGGAGTTCCTGTTTCACGAAATCGAGAGCCGGAAGTTTGCGCGGCCGCGCCGGGCAGGGCGCGCATGACATCGCAATCGAACCAGTGCCAACTTTCGAAAATGTGTGATTCACGAAACGCTCGGGTACCGCCACGAAAGTCGGGCCGCATGTTACCAAACAAATAGTACTCGCCGGCTCGTACCGGCAGGGTTCGTTCGCTCGAATCATCCATCGGCGACGGCGGGTACTGGAAGGCAGCGCATCATGCCGAATGCACCCCTTGGGCACAAGGGGGCACCGGGTGATCCAGCGGGCACTGGGTGGGGGCCTAGTGCCAACTTTCGAAAATGCGCGATGCGCGAATCACGCCCGTGCTGCCACGAAAGTCGGGCCGCATGTTACCAAATAGATGGTACCAACCGGCGTGCGACTTCCGGGGCCATTTGGCTCGAATCATCCAGTCCCGCGATTGCGGGTACCAGGAGTTCTCATCCGGCGGCCAAGTTGACAGCCCTGCCCCGGCTGCCTATCTGTTCCGGCAACCCATTGCGGACTAATCGGCTTTCCGAGGTTTTTTTGCATGTTTGCCGGCCTGGCCAAGCGGATCTTCGGATCCGCCAATGATCGTTTCATCAAGGGCTTGTCCAAGGACGTGGCGGCGATCAACGCGCTTGAGCCGCGGATGAAGGAGCTTGGCGACCAGGAATTGCAGGAGGCGACCCAGGCCCTGCGCCAACGCCTGGAGAAGGGCGAGAGTGTCGAGGACGTGCTGGCGCAGGCCTTCGCCACCGTCCGCGAGGCCGCAATCAGGACGCTCGGCCAGCGTCATTTCGACGTGCAATTGATGGGCGCCATGGTCTTGCATCAGGGCAAGATCGCCGAGATGAAAACCGGCGAGGGCAAGACCCTGGTCGCCACCCTCGCCGTCTATCTGAACGCGATCGAGGGCAAGGGCGTGCACATCGTGACGGTCAACGATTACCTGGCCCGGCGCGACGCGGAATGGATGGGCCGCATCTACAAGTTCCTCGGCCTCTCGGTCGGCGTCATCGTGCAGGGGATGAGCGATGCCGAGCGCCGCCAGGCCTATGGCTGCGATGTGACCTACGGCACCAACAGCGAAATGGGCTTCGATTATCTGCGCGACAACATGAAGTTCCGGCTCGAGGACATGGTGCAGCGCCCGTTCAATTTCGCCATCGTCGACGAGGTCGATTCGATCCTGATCGACGAGGCGAGGACGCCGCTCATCATCTCCGGTCCGACGGAGGACAATTCCGAACTCTACAACAATGTCGACAAGCTGATTCCGCATCTCGCGGAAACCGATTACGAGAAGGACGAGAAATCGCGCCACGTGGCGCTCACCGAGCAAGGGACCGAGCATATCGAGAAGCTGCTGCGCGCCGCCGACCTGATGCGCCAGGGCAGCCTTTACGACGTGCACAACGTCTCGCTGGTGCATCACGTGAACCAGGCCTTGCGCGCCCACAAGCTATTCACCCGCGACGTGGATTACATCGTCACCGACGACAAGGTTGTCCTGATCGACGAATTCACCGGCCGGATGATGTCCGGGCGGCGCTTCTCGGAAGGTTTGCACCAGGCGCTCGAGGCCAAGGAACGGGTCAAGGTGCAGAACGAGAACCAGACGCTGGCCTCGATCACCTATCAGAATTTCTTTCGCCAGTTTCCGAAGTTGGCCGGGATGACCGGAACCGCGATGACCGAGGCACCGGAATTCTCCGAGATCTACGGCCTCGACGTGATCGAGATCCCGACCAATTTGCCGGTCCTGCGCCTGGACGGGGACGACGAGGTCTATCGCACGCAAGGAGAGAAGCACAAGGCGATCGTCCAATTGATCGAGGATTGCCGCAAGCGCCAGCAGCCGGTTCTGCTCGGCACCGTGTCGATCGAGAAATCGGAAATGATTTCCAGCCTGTTCAAAAGCCGCAACATCCCCCACCAGGTGTTGAATGCGCGCTATCACGAGCAGGAGGCCTATATCATCGCGGAAGCCGGCGTGCCGGGCGCAATCACCATCGCCACCAACATGGCCGGGCGCGGCACCGACATCCAATTGGGCGGCAATCTCCAGATGCGCATCCTGCGCGAGACCGCGAATCTGACTGACGCGGCCGAGATCGCGCGCCTGAGCGCTTCCATCACCACCGATGTCGCCGCCAAGCGGCAGGTGGCGCTAGGGGCCGGGGGCCTCTTCGTCGTCGGCACCGAGCGCCACGAGAGCCGGCGCATCGACAACCAGCTGCGTGGCCGCTCCGGCCGCCAGGGCGATCCCGGCGCGTCGCGTTTCTTCCTGTCGCTGGAAGACGATCTGATGCGGATCTTCGGCTCCGAGCGGCTGGATTCCATGCTCCAGCGCCTCGGCCTCAAGGAGGACGAGGCCATCGTGCACCCTTGGATCAACAAGGCGCTGCAGAAGGCCCAGCAGAAGGTCGAGGCAAGGAACTTCGACATCCGCAAGAATCTGCTGAAATTCGACAACGTGATGAACGACCAGCGCAAGGTGATCTACGAGCAGCGCCGCGAACTGATGCGGGCGAGCGATCTTTCCGAGGACGTGGGCGCCATGCGCCAGGAAATCATCGACACCCTGGTTGGGCGCTATCTCCCGGAGAAGGCCTTCGCCGAGCAATGGGACACCAAGGGCCTGCACGAAGAGGTCTTACGCATCTTCGGGCTCGATTTGCCGATCGCCGATTGGGCGAAAGAGGAGGGCATCGCCAACGAGGCGATGGAGGAACGCGTATCCAAGGCGGTCGCCGGCAAGATGACCGACAAGGAGCGCCGCTTCGGCCCCGAAATCATGCGGGTCGCGGAGAAGACCCTGCTGCTGCAGATCCTGGACCAGAACTGGAAGGAACATCTCCTCGGCCTCGACCATTTGCGCCATGGCATCGGCCTGCGCGCCTACGCCCAGCGCGATCCCCTGAACGAGTACAAGCGCGAGGCCTTCGAGATGTTCGAGGCGATGCTGGATCGCCTGCGCGAGCAGATCACGCTCCTTCTTGCCCATATCGAGATCAGGCAACCCGAGCCCGCCCTTGCGGAGCCCTTGCCCCGGCCTGTCGCCCCGGCGATGGCGCCGGCCGCGGCGGCGGCATTCGAGCGCGCTCCGGCCCTTAGTCGCGACAAGCCCGGGCGCAACGCGCCTTGCCCCTGCGGATCGGGCAAGAAATTCAAGCATTGCCACGGGAAGTTTTGAGCCCTGCCGACCGCCGCCGTTCACTTCATGTTCCGGGAATGCATGATATGTCATTTTCATTTGTTAAATAGTATCACTGGTGTCCGGTCAAAAAGCGAACAAGTTCAATTGGTTGTCTGGCGGGGGTTCAGCGGACGTGGTGTCGTGCTGAGAAAGCGCCTGTCGCACGGGGATTTTTTCGAAGAGGGTGACGGAGAGGACTTGGAGCAAAGT
>CAZIUB010000111.1:0-15846 GCA_964542425.1 uncultured Rhodospirillaceae bacterium
TCGCTCGACCAAGGCGGCGATCAAGCTGCACACGCTCCTGGACCTGCGCGGCAACATTCCCACGTTCCTGCACATCAGCGACGGCAAACTGCACGACGTCAATGTGCTCGACCTGTTGGTGCCCGAGCCCGGCGCGTTCTACGTCATGGACCGAGGTTATATCGACTTCGAACGGCTGCATCGCCTGCACGAGACAGGCAGCTTCTTTGTGACGCGCGCCAAATCCAATCTCAAGGCCCAGCGCCGCTATTCCCATCCGGTCGATCGCGGCACCGGGTTGATTTGCGATCAGACCATGGCGCTCACCGGGTTCCACGCGCGCCAGGACTTCGACTCGCCACTGCGCCGCATCAAGTTCAAAGACCCCGCCACCGGCAAACGGCTGGTGTTCCTGACCAACAACTTCGCGTTGCCGGCGATCGCCATCGCCGATCTCTATCGCTGCAGGTGGCAGGTCGAATTGTTTTTCAAATGGATCAAGCAGCATCTTCGCATCAAAGTCTTCCTCGGCACGTCGGAAAACGCAGTCAAAACGCAAATCTGGATCGCGGTCTCGGTCTACGTGCTGGTCGCCATCGTCAAAAAGCGGCTCAACCTTCCGGCAACCCTCTATCAAATGCTACAGATCTTGAGCCTGACCATGTTCGAACGCATGCCGTTAAATCAGCTACTTTCCAAAATGAGCGCCGACAGCGGCATCGAGGATTCAGCTAACCAACTGAATCTCTTCGATTAACGTTGGGACACTAGTGATCTGCTTTCCAAAATGAACGCCGACAGCGGCATCGAGGATTCAGCTAACCAACTGAATCTCTTAGATTAACGTTGGGACACTAGTGATTGAAAATATTGACAAAACTTAACCCTAGAGCCACAATTCAAACCATGAGCGCAATTTTTCGACATGGCCGAGAGAACGCAGAGACCAAAGCCAGACGATTGGCGGGTTCATTTTTTGGAAGAAGAAGGCTGGCGGCCGATGCCTCTGGCGTCGCGGCATTGGAATTCGCGCTGGTCGCGCCATTACTGTTCCTGTTGATCCTCGGCGTCATCGAAGTTTCCTTGCTGATGCTTGCCAGCAACACGCTCGAGGCGGCCAACAATGTGACATCGCGTGTGGGCAGGACAGGCTACGCCGCCACTGGCCTGACGCGCGAACAGACGATTCGCGCCGAAATCGAACGACGCGCCGCGCCGTTTCTCGATCCCGATCTGGTTCAGATCTCCAGCCTGACCTACGGGAATTTCGACCAGATCGGCCGGCCGGAACCCTGGAACGACGCCAATGGCGACGGCGCCCCCGACCTGGGCGAGTACACCGATATCAATGGGAATGGCCGTTACGACCGCGACATGGGCGCCGCCGGAGCCGGTGGCGCGGGAAGCGTCGTCGTCTATGTCGTGTCTTATCCCTGGCGAATGCTGACCCCAATGGTTGGCCGGATCATGGGGCAAGACGGAATCGTCCTTCTCTCGTCGCGGGCCGTGGTCAAGAACGAGCCATTCTAGGGAATCCCATGAAATCGTTCTCGAAATCGTTCCGAAAATGTGAATGCGGCGTCAGCGCGCTCGAATTCGCGTTGGCGCTGCCGCTGCTGTTGACATTGTTCTTTGGCGGGTTGGAGACCGCCGCCTTTCTGCTTGCCTCGCAAAAGACCGAGAAACTCGCCGCCACCACCGCCGACGTGATCGCCCAGTCGGAAGTCGCCACCAATGCCGGCCTCACGGAACTGATGGGCGCGGCGGCGCAGGTGATGGCGCCGCTGCGCTTCGATGCGACTAACGGCCAGATCGTGGTCAGTTCGATCTATCGGCCGCCCAATTTGAACAGCGTGGTTCAGCCGACCATCGTCAACTGGCAGCGCTTCGGCGTTGGCGGCGGGCCAGCGTCGAGCCGGCTCGGCGCGGAGGGCGCGCGGGCGTCGCTGCCGGCCGGATTCGTCGTCGCCGAGCGCGAGAACGTGATCGTGGCCGAGATCGTTTACACTTATCGGCCGATTTTTCCAGGCTTCTTCATGAGCGAGCGGCAGCTTTATCGCCGCGCCTTCTTCAAACCGCGCCTGGGGGCGTTGACCCAGGCCCCAATCTGATCCGGATCAAGGTGACAAACGTGATCGGGAACAAATGGCTATCGAACATGATACACGGCGTCTTCGCCGAGGAACGCGGCAGCGCCCTGCCCGTGGTTGCGTTCGCGCTGCTGGTGATGGTGGGCTCGGTCGGCCTGTCGATCGATCTTGGCCGAGGCTACATCGCCAAGGCCAAGCTGCAATCCTCGCTGGATGCCGCCGGGCTTGCCGCCGGCGCGACCATGAGCACGGCCAGCGCCGCCACCGAGGCCCGCAAGTATCTGGACGTCAACTTCAATGGCGGAACGGTCGCGGCCAGCGTCACCAATCTCAATGTCGTGACCCGGTCCAACGGCACGATCATCGATCTGAGTGCCACCGCCACCCTGCCCACGACTTTCATGCGTCTCTTCGGCCAACAACAGATGGTGGTCGCGGCGCGAACAGAAGTAACCCGGGAAATCACCGGGCTGGAGCTTTCGCTGGTGCTCGATGTCACGGGTTCGATGGACGATCCGGCCGCGGACGGCGTCCGAAAAATCGACGCCCTCAAGAGGGCGGCCACCGACTTGGTCGGAATCTTGTTCGGTCCGGCCGCGATCGGTCGCGACCTCTATGTCGGCGTGGTGCCGTTCTCGCAGGCGGTCAACATCGGGCCGACGCGAGCCTCTTGGCTGGATCGGGCGCGCCACCGCGCGCTGCCCTGGGGCGCCGGCCCTCGCGCTTGGCGTGGTTGCGTCGAGGAGCGCCCCAACGGGCGGGACATCGACGATACGCCACCCGTGGGCGTTGGCAAGTTCCAGTCCTACTTTCAGGTCGATAGCCGCGGCAATCGAGTCACCTCCAATCCCAATTCGGGTTGCCCGGTCGCGCTCAGCGCCATGACCAGCCGCAAGCAATCGATCCTGGCCTCGATCCAGCAATTGTCGCCGAATGGTTTCACCCACATCGGTATCGGCGCCGCTTGGGGCTGGCGCATGCTCTCGCCCCGCTGGCGCGGCCAGTGGGTCGGTGAAATGAGCGCCAGTGGTCTGCCGCGAGATTACCGGGCGCGGGGCTCGCGCAAGGCGGTGGTGATCATGACCGATGGCGACAATACGATGCCAACCAGCGGCTATACCGCCTATGGCCGGCTATCGGATAACAGGCTGGGACGCACAACCCGGCTCGCGGACGCCGCGCTCGACACCAAATTGCAGCGGGTCTGCGCCGCCATGAAGGCCAACGGCATCCTGGTCTATACAATCGTGTTTGGAACCAACGTCTCGCAGGCGAGCAAGGATCTGATGCGCGGCTGCGCCAGCGAGGAGGAATTCTTTTTCGATTCACCCAGCAGCGCGGTGCTTTCCCGCGCCTTTCAGACAATCGGCGATTCGCTTTCCAACTTACGCGTCAGCCGTTGAAGGCGTCGGCCACCAGGTGTCCGCCGCCAAGGTCGCGATAGGTGACGTGGGTTGGCCGGAAATCCGGTGGGCGGAACGGCGAGGGCATTTCGCCCGCGAGGTGGCGGCGCGTCAGGCGCCGGTTGCCCGGGTCCGGCACCGGCACCGCCTGGAGCAGGCGCTGCGTATAGGAATGGCGCGGATCGCCGAGAACGGCGGCGGTGGGGCCGGTCTCCACGATCTGGCCCAGATACATGACAGCCACGCGGTGGCTGATCTCCTCCACCACCGCCAGATCGTGCGAGATGAACAGATAGCTCAAACCCAATTCCGCCTGCAGCTCGCGCAGCAATTCCAGGATCTGCGCCTGGATGGAGACATCGAGGGCCGACACGCATTCGTCGGCGATGATGATCCGGGGATTGAGACCGAGCGCGCGGGCGATGCAAATGCGCTGGCGCTGACCCCCGGAGAACTCATGGGGGTAACGCTCGAGGTGGTCGCGATCGAGCCCGACGCGGGCGAACAATAGGGCGATGCGATCGGCGAGCTCGGACCCACGCGCCAGGCCATGGATCACCAATGGCTCGGCGACCAACTCACCAACCTTCATGCGTGGATCCAGCGAGGCATGCGGGTCCTGGAACACCATCTGCATCGATCGGCGCATGAATTTGCGGCGTTCCCTGTCGAGCAAGGCGATATCCGAACCATCGAGCAGAATCGTGCCCGCTGCCGGGACCAGGCGCATCAACGCCTTCGCCGTGGTCGATTTGCCGCACCCCGATTGGCCGACGAGCGCCAGCGTCTCGCCCGGCGCAAGATCGAAGGAGACGCGCTCAACCGCGTGAATCCGGTGCGTGGTGCGGCGCGGAAATCCGCCCTTGACGTCGAATCGCACGATCAGATCGCTGACCCGCAGCACCTTTGCTTTCTCCACGCCTTGCCCCACCGGCGAGCGCGCGCCATGGGAGAATCGCGGCACCGCCCGCAGCAGGGCTTGCGTGTACGAAGCACGAGGGTGTCGAAAAACGTCTCTGACATCGCCTTCCTCGATCAGGCGGCCATCGCGCATCACCACCACGCGATCGGCCATCTCGGCGACCACGCCCATGTCATGGGTAATGAGGATGATTCCGGTGCCGGTCTGGCGCTGGAGATCGGCCATCAGTTCCAGGATTTGCGCCTGGATGGTGACATCCAGCGCCGTCGTGGGTTCGTCGGCGATCAGAATGTCCGGATCGCAGGCCATCGCCATCGCGATCATTACCCGCTGGCGCATGCCTCCGGAAAGCTCATGCGGATACTGGCGCATTCGGCGCCTGGGCTCCGGGATACGGACGCAATCCAGCGCTTGCAAGGCCCGGTTTTCCGCCTCGGCGCGATCCATTCCCTGGTGCTGGCGCAAGCCTTCGGTCAATTGCGTTCCGATGGACAAGACCGGGTTCAGGCTGGTCATCGGTTCCTGGAAAATCATCGCGATCCGCGCCCCGCGGACGCGACGCATCTCCTCCTCGCGCAAGCCCAACAGATCGCGGTCTCCGAAAAACGCGTGGCCGGCGGTGACACGCCCCCCGGGCCTGGGCAACAGGCCCATGATCGCAAGCGCGGTCACCGATTTCCCGGACCCGGATTCGCCGGCGACGCACAAGGTCTCGCCGCGATGGAGATCGAAGGTCAGATCATGGATGACCTGGTTGGGGCCGGTCGGCGTGGCGAAGGCGATGGCCAGGTCGCGTACGCGCAGGATGGGCGCGGCCGCGCTCTTGGACGCCGCATCGACCGCACCCATTGGTGCCTAATCCAGGACCATACGCGGGAAATAGAGCGAGGCCACCCAGTTCGGCCTGTCGACAATCTCGCTGATCTTGAGATCGGCGCAGACCGAGCACAGCATGTAGGCCTCGACCGCGGACATGTTGTGTCGCGTTGTCAGAAGGTCGATCATGCCCGTCACCGCCTGGCGCGCGCCTTCCATGAGATCGGGACCGATCCCGGTGGTCACATCATATCCCTTTTCATCCAGATGCCGCGAAACCGGCCCCGGCGTGCGGAAGCGCGGCATCTTGAGATTGGCCTTCTTTACCAGATCGAGGCGCAAGGTCACCACGTGCTGGGTCTCGATCGCGGTGCCGCAGACCTCGCCATCGCCTTGCGCGGCGTGCGGATCGCCAATGGAGAACAAGCCATCGGCAACCTCGACCGGCAGGAAGAGTTCGGTGCCGATGCCGAGGTCCCGGATGTCCATGTTGCCGCCGACCCGGCGGGGGGGGACCACGGAATGCAGTCCCGGTTCGGCCGGCGCCAGGCCGATGGTGCCGCAGAAAGGTTTGAGCGGTACCGCCGCCAGCCCGCCGAACATGGCCGGCGCCATCCCTTGCGCGTCCAATTTCCAGATATGCAGGGCCGGGTCCTTGAACTGGTCGGCAAGCAGGCCGAAACCCGGAATGCTCGCGGTCCAACCCCAGTCCGAGGACTTGAAGCCAAGGAAAGTCACCCGGAGCGCGTCGCCGGGCTCGGCGCCGTCGATGGCGATCGGGCCCAAGGTCGGGTTAATTTTTCCGAAATCGAGCCCCAACAGATCGGCGGCCACCCAATCGGGCGTGATCTGGCCGCACGACGGGTCCAGGCATTCGAAGTCCAGAATATCGCCGGGCGCCACCCGTCGGATCGGCGGGATGGCGTTGTTCCAGCCGATATGGTGCTGGTGTCCGTGAATGGTGGCGATCGGCTGATGCGGATGGTTATGGCGCATGGGATGATCTCTGTTTTGCGAGGAAGCGCGGGCGGCGCGGCATGGTTTCACCGCCCGCGCCAGGTCCGATCCGCTATTGCGCGTCGGTGGCGTAGACCTCGTCGTAATTCACTGGAATGTGGATCGGGTCGGCGAACACGCCCGGTGGCCCGTCCACCCGCGCCGCATGGATCACGTAAGCCTTTTCGTTGAAGACCGGAACCCAGGGCGCCTCCGCCATCACGTCGGTGAAGATCTTGCCCCAAGCCGCGGCGCGCGCCCCGGCCTGGGCGGGATCGGTCATGGCATTGGCGTCCTCGGCGCGCTTGTCGATCTCCGGGTTGCAATACCAGGCCCAGTTCCACCCGCCGTCGACCGCGCCCCCGCAGCCCAGGATCACGGTGTAAAAATTGCTGGGATCGGGGAAGTCGGCGATCCAGGCCATGCCGCCCGACCAGATGAGGGGCGCCCCGTCCTTTTTGCCGCCGGCGGCAATGACATTGCCCTGGTCCAGCGCGTTGATGTTGGCCTTGACCCCGATCGCCGCCAGATCCTGCTGGATGGCCTGGGCGATTTTCGGCTGCGGATCGGTGTTGGCGACGAACAGCTCGGTCTCGAACCCGTTCTCCAGGCCGGCTTCCTTGAGTTTGGCCTTGGCGGCCTCGGGGTCATAGGCGTAGCCCGAGTAAGACGTGTCATAGCCGGGCATCGCCGGGGGCAACGGCTGATTGGCGGGCACCGCGCGGTTGTTGATGATCCTGACGATACGCTCCTTGTTGATCGCCATGTTGAGGGCCTCGCGCGCGGCCGGATTGTCGAACGGCTTCATGGTGACGTTGATCGCGACATACCCGGTGTGCAGCTGGTCCACGACCGCGATCAAATCCTTCCACGCCGGGTCCCCGGTCACCTCAAGGAAACTGGCCGGGGGGATGCCGTCGCCGGGAATGTCGATCTCGCCCTTTTGCAGGCGCAAGAGGTTGACGACCGGCTCTTGACCGATCTCGAAGGTAATCTTGTCCAGGCGCGGCAGGCCGGATTTGAAATACTCGGCGTTGCGTTCCAGCACGATCGATTGGCCGGATGTCCAAGCGGTCATCCGGAAGGCGCCGGTCCCGACCGGATTCTTGCCGAAATCGGGGCCGAACTTCTCCACTTCTTCCTTCGGCACCACGAAGGAGAAATTGAGCGCCATCAGGTGCAGGAGCGTCGAATCCGGGCGGCTCAACTCGATCCTGATCGTGCGATCGTCCAGTGCTACCACGCCCGCCAGTTCCGCTTCCTTGCCGGCCTGGAAATCGTCGAAGCCCTTGATCGCGCCATAGTAACCGGCGCCTGGGCTTTGCGTGGCCGGATTGCAGGTGCGCTCCAGCGAATACTTGATATCGGCGGCATTCATGTCGCGGCCGTTGTGGAACTTGATTCCGGAGCGTAGCTTGAATGTGTAGGCCAGACCGTCGTCGGAGACCTCGACGCTCTCGGCCAGGTCCGGCACCAATTCGGTGCTGCCCGGCTTGTAATCCATCAGCCCGTCGAACACGCTCTTGATGATCGACCAGTTTTTCCAGTCATAGCCGATGGCCGGGTCGAGCGTGATGATGTCATCCTTGAACGTGACAATCATGGCGCCGCCCTGCTTGATCTCGGCCGTGGCCGGTGCCGCCAGCGCCAGCAACGCAATCACGGAAGCGGAAGCAAGAAGTTGTTTCATGGGTCGTCTCCCTTGCAATGTTGTGGATGTTTCCCAGTACCCGCCGTCGTGGGACTAACTAATTGAGCAACATGACCTCGCAGGGTACGCCGGCGGGTACTATCAATTTGGCAACATGTGGCCCGACTTTCATGGAAGCATGGATGCGTTTCGTTTATCACGTTTTTTCGAAAGTTGGCACCAGGGTCATCGCAGCTTGATACGGGGGTCGATCAGCGGAGCAATGAGATCGGCGATCAAGTTTCCCAGCACAATGGCGATGGCCGAAACCAAGGTTACCCCCATGATGATCGGAATGTCGATCTGCTGAATCGCCTGCCAGGTCAATTGCCCGATCCCCGGCCAGCCAAAGACCGATTCCACCACCACGATCCCGGACATGAAGTAGCCGATGTCGATGCCGATCATGGCGATCACGGGGAGGGCGGCGTTGGGCAGGACATGGACGCCGATCACGCGCCACCTTGCCAGGCCCTTGGCCCGGGCGGTTCGGATGAAATCCTGGCGCAGAACCTCGATCACGCTCGAACGCGTGACCCGGGCGTACCAGCCCCCGCCCAGGAGACCCAGCGTCAACGACGGAAGGACCAGATGTCTCAATTCGCCATAGCCCCCGATCGGGAACCAACCCAGCCAATAGGCGAACACGTAAAGCAGGGTGAGGGCAATGACGAATTGCGGCATCGAGACGAAGACGAATGACCCGACCATGACCGATTGATCGAGCAGCGATCCCCGCCGCGACCCGGCAACGACGCCCAGCGTCACACCGATGCCCAGTTCGCAAACGATGGCACCCAGCATCAGTAGCAAGGTGGCCGGGAGGCGGGCCGCGATCAAAGCCGTGACCTCGGTGCGCTGAAGGTAGGACCGGCCGAGATCGCCGCTCAGCAATCGCCCCAAATAGCGCGCATATTGCTCCCAGAGCGGCAGGTTCAGCCCCAATTGGGCGCGGACCTGCTCGACCTGCGCTGCCGAGGCGGTCCGCCCCGCGACCATGCGCGCCGGGTCGGCGGGCAGAAGATAAAGCAGAACAAAAGTGACGATGCTGACCCCGAGCACGATCATTAGCGCCTGAATCGCGCGCCGGGCAAGATAAGCGTGCATCAGTGTCGCCCGCGCAGGGTGGGATCGAGAAGGTCGCGAAGCGCGTCGCCCGCCAGATTGATGGAAAGTGCCAGCAACGTGGTCGCGGCGCCCGGGAAAAAAACCAGCCAGGGCGCGGTCTGGAAATAGGATTGGTTCTCGTTGACGATGTTGCCCCAGCTCGGCGTCGGCGGCTGGACGCCAATGCCGAGATAGGACAGCAAGGCCTCCAGCAAGACGGTGGTCGAAATGCCGAGCGTTCCCCACACGATGATCGTGGGCATGAGATGGGGCAGGATGTGCCACAGCAAGATGCGCGTGGTGCCGGCGCCGATCGCACGCTCCGCGGTGATGAAATCGCGCTCCGCCAACGACACCGTTTCGGCATGGACAACGCGGGCCACCGGCCCCCAATTGACCAGCGCGATCACCAGCGCCACGATCCATAGGCTTGGTCGGAAGATGGCCGCCAGGCAGATCGCCAGAAGAAGCGCGGGGAAGGCCATCATCAGATCGGTGAAGCGCATCAACGCTGAGCCCAGCCAGCCGCGCACGAACCCGGCCAGAATGCCGATCGATGCGCCCAGCAGGACCGCTACGCCGTTGGCGAGAATGCCGACGATGAGCGAGGTTCGTGCCCCGAAGATCAATCGGGAGAGGAGGTCGCGACCCAACAGATCGGTTCCCAGCAGGAACCGTTCGTTGGGCGGAAGGGGTGCACCCTCCTGGGTCAGGCCGTCGAGAAACTGCTGGTCTGGCGTGAAGGGGGCGACCCAGGGTGCCGCGATCGCCGTCATCGTAATGGCCGCGGCGACTACAATTCCGCTCAGCGCCAATGGCCGACGCAGAAAATCACGGGCTAACGACATCGACCCCTATCCTCAACAGCCAAAACAGCCTCGCGTACCCCTATTTCAAGCGCAATTCCCGACCGGCGCCCTCCAGGGAACAAGAAGAGCCGTCTTCAGATGGACAAATGGCCACCCGACAATGGGATGATTTCCACCTCGTCGCCGGTTCGTGCGGGCGGCGCCTTCGGCGGCCGTACGATCAGGCAATCAGCGCGCGCGATCAGGGACAGCATCGAACTATCCTGAATGTCGAAAGGGTGGGCAATTGCCCGACCGCCTTCCTGGGTCAATCGCGCGCGCAAGTAGTCCTGGCGAAAATCATTGGCCCGGAGATCGCATGCCAGTTGGGCGCGCCTGTTGGCGTGGATTGCATCGGTGACGCCCAGCATGCGATCGATCGCGGGCCGCAGGAACAGGGTCGCGGTCACCAGCGCGGAAACCGGATTGCCAGGGAGCCCGAGAACCCGCATGGCGCCCAATTGCCCGAACATCAACGGCTTGCCCGGGCGCATGGCGATCTTCCAGAAATCCAGTTTCATCCCGCGTCGGGCAAGCGCCGGCGGGACCAGATCGTGTTCGCCGACCGAGGCACCCCCGGTGGTCACCAGCACGTCGCACCCGGCGGCCGAATCGATGGCGCGCCCAATATCGGCCTCGGTGTCGCGGGCGATACCGAGGTCGATCGCCTCGCCCCCGCACGCGCTGACAAAGGCCGAGAGTGCCAGCGAGTTGGAGCCGACGATTTGCGCTGGCCCCAGTTTCTCTCCGGGATGGGAAAGCTCGTCTCCGGTACCAAGAACCGCGACCAGCGGACGCCGCCGAACTTTGAGCCACGGCCAGTTCATGGCCGCCGCCAGGCCGATATCGCGGGCGCTCAAGAGCCTTCCGGCGGCGATTCCAGTGGAACCCTCGGCGAAGTCAAGACCGGCCGCGCGCACATGCTGGCCTCGATTGTTCGAGCCCTCGCGGATCGTGACCGTGGCAGTCGTGGCATCGCAATTTTCCTGAATGACCACGGTATCCGCGCCCTCGGGCAGAAGCGCTCCGGTAAAGATGCGCGCCGCCTCTCCGGGCTTCAGCGCGCGATCGGGCGCCTGGCCGGCGGCGATCCGCATGGCGATCCCAAGACGGGCGGGCAAGGTGGCGATGTCGGCGGCGCGCAATGCATAGCCATCCATCGCAGAAACCGGCCCCGGGGGCTGGGTCAGCCGGGCGATCACCGGCTCCGCCAGCACCCGGCCCAGGCCCGCCGATACGGGCACGGTCTCGCACCCGATGGGCGCGAAGGCGGAGAGGACGCGCTGCGTGGCCTCCTCGACCGACAGCATCAATCGGCCTCGAAGGTTCCGGATTTGCCGCCGCTCTTATGCACCAGGCGAATATCGCTGATCCGCATCTTCCGATCGACCGATTTGCACATGTCATAAATTGTAAGGGCCGCGACCGAGACGGCGGTCAAGGCCTCCATTTCCACGCCGGTGCGCCCCTTGATCTTGCAGGTGGCTTCGATGTCGATGGCGCTCCTTGCCTCGTCGCGCGTCAAGGTCACCCCGACCGAAGTGAGCGCCAGTGGGTGACACAGCGGAACAAGATCGGCGGTGCGCTTCGCGGCCATGATGCCGGCCAGTTGCGCCACCGCCAGCACGTCGCCTTTTTTCATGGCACCCTTGCGGATGATGGCGAGCGTCTCTGCCCCCATCAGCACGCTTCCCCTGGCAATGGCGACGCGTTCGGTTTCGGCCTTGCCCGAGACATCGACCATGCGCGCATTGCCTGAAGGGTCGAAATGGGTGAGCTCGGACATCGGGATCATGCCGCGGTGACAGGTGCATGCCGGCCTTCGCCGGCGGGAGGCGCGTGGCGGCCCAAGAGCGTCCGGGTGGCGGCGGTCAAATCCGCCTGGCGCATCAGGGATTCACCCACCAGAAAAATGCTGGCACCGACCCGCCGCAGCCGCTCGAGGTCCGCCGTGGCGCTCAATCCACTCTCGGCCACCAGCAATCGGTCGCCGGGCAGCATCGGCGCCAGGCGTTCGGTGGTTGCCAGATCGACCTCGAGCGATTTGAGATCGCGGTTATTGATGCCGATCAGCGCCGATTTGAGGGCAAGGGCGCGGCGCGTTTCATCGCCATCATGGATTTCGACCAGGACATCCATGCCGAGTTCGACCGCGACGGCCTCGAGTTCGGCCGCCTCCTGGTCGGAGAGCGCGGCCATGATCAGCAGGATGCAATCGGCGCCCAGCGCGCGCGCCTCGAAGACCTGATAGGGATCGAGCATGAAATCCTTGCGCAGCACCGGCAGATCGACCGCGGCGCGCGCCGCGACCAGATGGGCATCCTCGCCCTGGAAATAGTCGAAATCGGTCAGGACGGAAAGGCAGGAGGCACCGCCGGCCAGATAGGCGCGCGCCAGCGCAGCAGGGTCGAAATCGGCGCGGATCAGTCCCTTCGAGGGAGAGGCGCGCTTGATCTCACCGATCAGGGCGAAATGGCCGGAACGAACCACGCCCCGCAATTTGGCCACGAAACCCCGCGTCGGGTTCTGCGAATTGGCGTCGAGCGCCTGGCGCCGCATCACCTCGGGCGCCACTTTGGCCTTTCGCTCGGCGATGTGCCGGCGCTTGTCGGTGCATATCTTGGCCAGGATCCCGGTCATGCGTGCTGGTACCCGCCGTCGCTGATGGCTGATCGAGCCAAATGACTCCGCCAGTACACGCCGGCGGATATCATCATTGGGTAACATGAGCCAACTTTCGCAGAGGCATCGGAGCGTTTCATGGATCACCCGTTATCGAAAGTTGGCGCTAGTGTTCCGCAACCGACATTCCGGTCTAGGGACAATTCGGCCCGGAACACTAGCAAACTCAATGGCATGTGTTGTGGTTCCAACGGGAATGACTGGGCATCAAGCGTTGGAACCACGACACTAGCTCTCGTTGGTCACGCGGATCAGGTTCTCCAGCACTTGCCGGGCCTTGGCGAAATCCAGGGCCTCGGCGGCCAGGCCCAGCCCGGCCTTGAGATCCGGGGCGCGATCGGCGATGACCAGGGCCGCCGCGGCATTCAAGATGACGATGTCCCGATAGGGGCCGGTGGTACCGGCCAGGAGCGAGCGGATGGCCTCGGCATTTTCCGCCGGTTCGCCACCCATCAAATCCGCGGGCTGGGCCGGAGGAATCCCGTAATCGCCGGGCGAAAGCTCGAACCGGCGAATCTGCCCGTGCCGCAACTCGCAGATCTGGGTGATACCCGTCGTGGTGATTTCATCCAGCCCGTCATCGCCATGCACCACCCACGCATGTTCTGCCCCGAGATTCTTGAGAACGCCGGCCAGCGGCTCCAGCCAATCCGGCGCGAACACACCCAGCAATTGCCGCTTCACTCCGGCCGGGTTCGAAAGCGGACCCATGATATTGAAGATGGTTCGCGTTCCAAGTTCGACCCGGGTCGGCCCGACATGGCGCATGGCGCTGTGGTGCTTTTGCGCCCACATGAAACAGGTTCCAACCTCGAACAACGAGCGCTGGACGAGGGCCAAGTCGGCGTCGATGTTGATGCCGAGGGCGGCGAGCACGTCGGCGGCGCCGCTTCGCGAGGACGCCGCCCGATTGCCGTGCTTGGCGACCGGAACCCCGCAAGCCGCGCAAACCAGTGCTACCGCGGTCGAGATGTTCAAGCTTCCCTTTCCGTCGCCACCGGTGCCGCAGACATCGATGGCGCCGGACGGGCTCTCGATGCGAATCATTTTCTCGCGCATCACCGTTACCGCGCCGGTGATTTCCTCGATCGATTCGCCCCGCACCCGCAACGCCATTAGGAATCCGCCCATCTGTGCCGGCGTGGCTTCACCCGACATCATGATGCCGAATGCTTGCGCCGCCTGGTCCCGGGTCAGCGTCTTGCCTTGCGCGGCCAGGCCGATCAGGCCCTTGAGTTCGGTCAATGGCGGCGCCGTCATCGCAAATTTCCGATGTCGGCGACATTGCTGCCGGAATCCCGCAGGAAATTCGCCAACAGGCGGTGCCCGTGTTCGGAGGCGATGCTTTCCGGGTGAAACTGGACCCCGGCGATAGGATGCCGGCGGTGGCAGAGTCCCATGATGAGGCCGTCCTCGGTTTCCGCGGTGATTTCCAGCTCTTCGGGCAGGGTCGCGCGATCGACCACCAGCGAATGATAGCGGGTCGCTTGGAAATCGTTGGGCAGGCCGCGAAACACGCTGGCGCCACGGTGCTGGATTCGGCTCAACTTGCCATGCATTGGCTTGGCCGCGCGAACGACCCTTCCGCCGAAGGCTTGGCCGATGGCCTGGTGGCCGAGGCACACGCCCAGGATCGGCACGGTGCCGGAAGCGGCCGCGATCAGATCAAGGCAGATGCCGGCCCGGTCGGGATCGCAGGGGCCCGGCGAAAGAATGATCCCCTGCGGCCGGCGGCCGAGCACTTCGGCGACCGAAATCCGGTCATTGCGGAACACTTCCGTCTCGGCGCCGAGCTGGCCGAGATAGTGGTAGAGATTGTACGTGAAGCTGTCGTAGTTATCGATCAGAATGAACATGATAGCTCTGGTTTCTCGACAAGTGTGGCCGGGTCGCCCCAGGGGCCAAATGCAGTCTATCAGGCGATTTCCGGCAAAGGAAGCAAGCGCCACATGATCCGGCGGGCGAAGGAACGGTGGTTAGGCCGGCTGAGGGGCGCTCCGACATGGGCGTGGGTCCTGCCATCGGCGCTGTTTTCTTTGCTTCCCATCCTGCGATCGCTCGGCTTTGGCGAATCCGCGCCCGAGATGGTGCTTCGCGTGGCGCCGTTCCTCGGAATCTGGGCCAATCTTGGCCTCATGCTGGCCTTCGCGCTTGCCCATGATCGGGATGTGGCTGGTCTGCGTTGGCCTCTGGCTGCCGGTGTGACGCTGGCGCTGCTTCATGCCGTAGCCCTGGGGGGGCGCCATGAGGCGGCGGCCATGAGCGCGGTGACGGCGCTGTCATGGGCGGCCTCGGCGACCTTTCTGGGGGCCGCCGCATTGATCGGGGCGCCCGGGACCGAGCATAGTGGCAGGGTGGAATTGCCGTCCCTTTTCGGGGAATTCGGCAACGCGCTGGATCGCCTGGCAGCACTTGTTCCGATCAGCGCGATCGTCACCTGGGGCGCGACGCGCTTGGCAGGCGGCGATGGAATCAACGCCGCCGTGATTCTGTGCGCTTCCTTGGTACCGCCCGGTGTGCTCTTGGCCTGGCCGGCGCTTTGGAAGACGGCGAGCGCGATGCTGCGCCGTCTCGCCGTTGACAACGTCATGCCGCGCGACCTCGGCCGGCTGGCCGAGGCAAGAGCGGTGGTCTTTCAAGATCCGGCCTCGATCGTCGCCGATCGGATTCGGGTGGTCGGGACGGCGCCTGCGGAGGGGACCAGCCCTGGAGCGCTGCTCGCGATCGCGGCTGCCCTGTATCGGGATGGGCCTCAGGAAGAGGCGAGGGCGTTGATGGATTTTGGCGTGGCCCATCGTATCCGAATTGGCAAGGCAAGCGGCGTCGATGTGACGGCCGGTTTGGTTCGAGGCAACGTGCCGGACCAATTCGGCATGGTGGTTGCCGGGCCCGAAGCCGCAATGCTGGCATCCGGCGTGGATTTTTCGGGGTTGGAGCAGGTGATCTCGCATCACCGGGAGCTAGGCCGCGCCGTTCTGCTGGTGGCAACGGCGGAGCCGACGCGCAAGATTCTTAGCGCCATCTTCCTGGCCCATCCGGCGCGACCCGGCGCGATTGAGGCGGTTCGTGCCTTGCGCGCCTCCGGATTCGACATCCGTATCGGTCACGCCGTCGATCGACTGCCCGGGGCGGAGGCGAGCCTGCGGCAATTGAAACTGACTGAAGGCCACCTCTAAAAACCCGGTATTTTGAGCGGATTTTTGCGGCGGCGATGGGATGAGGTTGTTTTTGACAGGGGTTCTTCCGCCATTTTCTATTTTTTTATGCGGCGTGCAACCGCTTTTTCCCGCTTCCGGCGCTATGACAGCGCAGG
>CAZIUB010000112.1:0-13633 GCA_964542425.1 uncultured Rhodospirillaceae bacterium
CATCAAGCCACGGTCGCGAAGGTCGAACGCCTGCTCAACCGCAGGCCTAGAAAATCGCTCGGATTCAAAACGCCAAACGAGGTCTTTTACGCTCTGTCCAGACGCCGCTAAACTTTATGCACTGGCTACTTGAATCCGCGCTTTATAGACGAACGTCGAATTGCGCGAGATCACGAACAGGCCGGAGATCTGCGATAATTCGGTGATGAGACCATCGGTCAAGCCGTCGGCGAAGTACTCCTGTTTCGGATCGTCACTCATGTTGGCGAATGGCAACACCGCGATCGATGGCTTGTCGGGCAATGGCAAGGCTATGCGCTCGATCAATGCCGGTTCGATCGTGCGCTCCCACGGATGCCACCAAGCTGTCGCGGCTGCACCGACCGTCAGGACGAGGGCCAATGCGGCCGCTGCCGGTCGGCGCCAAGTTCGTCCGACAGGCTTTCGTTCGCCGATCGTCCGTCCGATCGCCTCGGTGCTGGTCAGCACTCGATACATCCGCACGGGATCGGCGATATTTTTCAGACGTTGCTCGCCGAGATCGGCATACCCGACTGCAACCTTAGTCTTCAACTGGTCGTAGGCCGTGCCAGAGATCACGATGCCGCCGGGCGCCGCCAGCGCCTGCAGCCGATCGGCGATGTTGACACCATCGCCATGGATGTCGTCTCCCTCGACGATTACATCGCCAAGATTGATGCCGAAGCGAAAATCGAGTCTGCCGTCTGTTTGAATGCCGGCATTGCGCTCGGCAATGCCTCGCTGCACCTCGACGGCGCAGCGCAACGCGTCGACCACGCTACGGAACTCGACCAGCAGGCCGTCGCCCATTGTCTTGACCAGCCGTCCATGGTGTTGGGCGATCTTGGGCTCGAATACTTCGCCAAGATCGGCCTGAAAACGCGCGCGCGTCCCTTCCTCGTCGGCTTGGCTTAGGCGGCCATAGCCGGCGACGTCGGCGATCATAACGGCGGCAAGCCTGCGCTCCATGCTGCTATCCCGGGCCGGTGAACGGGTGCTTCGGGCCAAAGCCCGTCAAATTATGGTCGATGCCACTGGTTTTGGGAATTGCCATGTTTTTCGCCTCTCTTTGGCCGTCTCGAATCCAGGTGCTTCTCGCATGCGGGCGAAGGTGGGGCGAAGGTCCCGTAAACAGCGTCTGGGGAGTCGAGGCCATTTGGCAGGGTTTCCATTTCCGACACATTCCGGTTTCGCTCCTGGCTGCTACTTGATCCCCCATCCACTCCAGCGTGCCTTGCACATCGGGCCTGGTCTGGCAGCCGGGCTCACGGGCGTTTGGGGGCCGCTCGATCATTACCACGGCCAAGCCAAGTTCGCGGGCGGCATCGATCTTGGGCCGGGTCGCCTCGCCGCCGCTCAATTTCGCGACCACGAAATCGACACTTGAATCACGTTCATTCCGGCGCCATCAAGACGAAAGGGGCTTTTCGGAATTGCCCGCTGAGCGGACATGTCGCGGACGTCGCCTAAGCGATGCAATTGACCCGAAGCTGACGCCCGATGGGGCCGGCATTCGGGAGCGTGCCCAGTTCAGGCGCTTGCGGTCTTGGCCGCGTGGGCGGTTTCGAAATAGACGGCAAGGTCCAAAAGCTCAGTGGCACAGTCACCTGTATAGCAGGATCCGTGCATGACCGCGAGGCGGTTGGGCTTGAGCGCGGCAAGCATGCGAATGGTTGGTCCCGTGGCTGGTGTCAGCGAGGTCGCTTGAAAGGCATTCTCGGCCGCGATTGCGGCCTCGACAACGCTGTCCCTGGTGATGGCCGGCCCATGTCCCACTTGCGTGAACAGGTCGCCACAAAACAAAGTGCCCGTGATCTCCTCGAAGATGAGGCCCGATTCCCAAGCGTGCGGCACATGCGGCGTGTCGATGTAGCGCACGCGCCTTCCGCCGATATCCAGAACCTCGCCGTTGGCAAGCGCGCGCGGTGGCCGGTCCGCCAAATCGTTCAGCGACACCATGCATGCCGTGTGACCATGCACAACTTGCGCCATTGGCGCGGCGGCAAGCCACAAATTCATCGAACCACATTCGTCGGCCTCGACATGGCCAAACGCGATCCAGCGCAGCCGGTCGATGGGCGTGATCGCGGCTAACGCCGCCGACACCAGCGGAAACATCAGGCGCGGACCGCAATGAAACAGGAGCGGTTCTTTGGCGTCGATGAGATATTGATTGAAGGTGAATCCTGCCGGCATCGCGATCTCCGGCACGAAGGTCGAAAAGCGATAAATATGCTCGGCGATTTCGCTGGTTTGTGTGTTCATCTTGGGCCTGACTAATTCATACAAGGCCGTGTTTCCGAGTTTGCGGATCCAGCGACCTCGGCAAAAAGATTAGCCTACCGCACAATAATCCGGAAGCGCTTTGAAAATCCGGAAGCGGCACAAGCGCGAAGCCATGACTCCACCAGGCAATCCCCGTCGCTGAAAACCCGAATGACGAAAACCGCAATCATTTCTGGTTCATATCGGGAAACTGACGTTCCCAGCAGTCGCCAGATCGTCTCATGTTGTCCCAACCGGAAGTGTGGGCGGATGGACTTCCTGTCCAGTCGCCCGCCCTCCATTCCTCGTGCGTCAGATCGCTTTGGCAACGCTGTGCCTTGCGGGTATGCTGCTCTCGTGTGGTTGGGGTCTGTATGGCGATTCCAGGGTTGGTGTCAGGAATGCCCTCGAATCCCATCGCCCTTGGCCACGCAACCCCTTTCGAAATGGCCTCTGGGTGTTTGGCAAATCCGAACTGCCGGCGGAATCGATCGCGCACTTTGGGTTGTCGGATAATTGCATGACGATCGCATGGTACGCCCCTCGAATGTAGGCCGCTCAGGTCCAAAGAGCGCGCGCGATCACGAAAAGGCCCGCCGCCGCCAGCGCGAAGATCCAGGCGAGATCAAGGTTGATCCAGCCGCGGCGCAAGAAGGCGAGGCCGAACCATTGGTAGACAGCGACAGCAATGGTCCCGGTCACGGCCAGCATGGCCGCGGTGTGGACGCCGATCGCCGCCAGCGCGACCGCGAAGGACCCGCCCGAGACGAGCTGCCGCGCCGAGCTGTCGCCAAGGCACATGGGAATGAGCGCCGGCACCAGCATCAGACCGGCACCGTGGCTCGTCGCCATTAGGAATGACCACAGGGCAAGGCCGGCCATGCCGGTCTGCATGCCGACCCTCACCCGGTGCCGGTGGCCGTAGAGCCGGTGATAGATTGCCCAGGCGATCAGCACAATGCCCGCGGCAAGTTGCAGGAGCTTGAGGTCGAGCACCATACCGAGGCCGATCAGCGCGAAAGCAACCAGGGCGATCGAGAAGGCGTGGCCGAGCGCGATGGGTGCGAGCGACAGAATGACTACCGAGAGATTTTCCCGGTGGAGGCCGAGCGCCACGGCAAACAGCCATCCCATGGCCGGATTGACGCCGTGGAAGGCGCCGAGGCCGGCGAGCACCAGCCACGGCGAAAGGTCGGTCAAGGGGTCATGCGCGGATCACGGATAGCAGTAGCTGTCCGACGAACAGTCGCCGCCTTCCAGCCGCACCTGATGCGGGCGGTGGCCCTTCGGCCAGTCAACAAAGAAGCTCTTGTCGAAGTCGATGCCGCCGTTGGCGCCCGCGTCAAGCTTCACCATCCAGCCGTCGATTCCGTCGGGGTAGAACTGGGGATCGATCGCGCCATAGAGCGAGTTGGTGAAATAGACGCGTTTGCCATCGCGGCTGATCTCGACCATCTGCGGGCCGCCGTTGAGGGCTCCGTTGCTTGCGCCCGGATGCGTCGCGCGCGAGACGATGCCGCCGATGCGAACCTTGCCGGTCAGCTTCGGTTCCATCGGGTCCGAGACGTCGTACTGCAGCATGTCGCCCGTGCCCCAGCACGACACGTAGAGGAAGCGGTCGTCCATGCTGAGGTCGATATCGGTGACCAGCGGCGGTACCGCGCCGAAGCCCTTGAGGACCGGCGGCAGGAGGTTTGGATCGGCCGGCTCGGCGGGAATGTCGATCACCTTCTTCACCGACCACTTGTCCTTGTCGCGGTACCAGGTCCAGATGGAGGCCGATAGGTCCTTGAGGCTGATGACGCAGCCCACGAAGCCATAGGCCTGGCGCGGATTGTGGGCGGGCCGGAGTTCGAACACCAACTGATATTCGGGGCCGAAGTCGATTTCCTGCTGGTGCTTACGCTTGTGCAAGTCCCAGAAATGCAAACGGCGGCCATATTGGCTGGCGAGCAGTACTTCGGGAACAAGGCCGTTCTCAAAGGTATCAGGCGTGCCCCATTCGCTGGTGATCATGGTGTCATGGCCGAGGTGCCACCAGAAATCATAGGCCAACTGCTGTGGCCCCCTGTCCATCTCCCACTGGCCGCGCACCTCGAAGGTCTCATGATCGACGAGGAAGATGCCGCCCGGGGCCTTGCCTTCGGCGTTGCCGAGAGCATTGATGTAGATCCCTTCCGGCCCGCAGTGGGTGGTGTGGAGGCGGCTGTAGCCCGCTTTTTCGGCGATCTCCGCGGGCTCGATCACTTTGACGATCGTCGGTTTGCGCGGATCGGGCTTGGTGTCGATGATGTGGAGGCGCGACGAGCGTAGGCCCGGCACCACCAGATAGCGCCGCTCGACATGCGGGTGCGGCGCGTTCGGGCACAGGCAGGACGAGCAGGCGTTCCAGCCGAAATGGTGCAGCTCGTCGCCGAGATTGGGCATGGCGACCTGGCCAACGATCCGGGAATAGGATTTCGACTTCGGATCGACATCGACCACGGCGATGGCGTCGGGTTTCTTGCGGTCCGGATCGAAGGCCGCGACATAGGCCAGGGTTTCGGCTGGCGCCTTGGCAGCCATGCGGGGGGACGGGTAAAAAGTTGGATCGGGTCGCAGCGTTGCCATCATACATCTCCTTGGTTATCGGCACGAGGCCGGTTTGTTCCGATGTTCCCCGGAAATTCGGGGTGATAGATGGATGGTCTGCCTCTCGCCCTAATCCATAGCACTAAGACCGGAGCGCGACCACCCCGATGGTGGTCGGAGTGTCGGGTTACCCGTCCGACGATGCCAGAGCGCGTCAATGCCAGAACGCGTTGCTTTTCCTTGGTCAGTGCATGCCCCTCCCCGTTGTGGTCTCTGCCCTTCGTTTCAAAGCCTATCTCACGCACATGCAAATGGCGCCCGCACTCGCGCGATGAGCGACGGGATTTCCCGCAACGCCCATGTCGCGGTGCCGCGACCTCGGCCACTCAACCCATTTCGAGAACGCCTTTTAGGGCCCGATAGACTCATGGGCAGGGCACCAATGCAATCGCAGACACTACGCTCCCTGAAGGCGATCGCACCACGTCGCATCAATTCGCACCGCCCCTGGCCGCCACTTGCTCCCCGATCCAATCGAGCGCGCCTTGCACTTCGGGCCTAGTCTCGCAGCCGGGCTCGCGCGCGATTGGGGGCCGCTCGATCATCAATACGGGCAAGCCAAGTTCGCGGGCGGCATCGATCTTGGCCCGGGTCGCCTCGCCGCCGCTCGATTTCGCGACCAGGAGATCGACCTTGAATTGGCGCATGAGGTCCAATTCCGAGCCGAGATCGAAGGGACCCCTCGCTTCGATGAAGGCGCAGCCGGGCAAGGGCGAGGGGTCGGGTGTCGCGATCGCGCGGGCGAGGAACCTTGCTCTCGGGATGTCGCGGAAGGCGCCAAGCTCCCTTGAACCCACTGTCAGAAAGATATTGCCGCCGCGCTGGCGGCATTGGGCGGCGGCATCCTTAGCATCGGCGACCATGACCCAATGATCGCCCGCCTGCCTTTCCCAGGGCGGGCGCATCAGGCGCAGCAGGGGAACTCCCGTCCGGTGATGGGCGTCGAGGGCGTTGCGGCTGATCTCGGCCGCGAAGGGATGCGTGGCGTTGACCAGGAGATCGATGGCCTCGGTCTTCAGGTACTTCGCCAAGCCATCCGCGCCGCCGAAGCCGCCGACGCGCATTTCCCCGGCCGGCGCCAAGGGCGCCACGGTTCGTCCGGCGAGCGATGTGATGATCCGGTATTGAGGCTTGGCGGAAAGCGCCTGGGCCAGAGACCAAGCCTCGCCGGTTCCTCCCAGAATGAGGATATACGTCAGGGTCGTCGTCAGGATCGTAGTCCCTGGGCGAAACCCGCCTCGCCCGCGAGTTTGCCCTCGCGATCATAGACCAGGATCTCGATCTCGACCCGGCCATCGATTTCGTCGAGGACAATTTGGCGCGCGTACTTGGCCACCGCGTCACCTAAGGCAAGGCCGGAATCTCTTGCCAGGCCCAACGCCTCCATCGCCGTGTTGGCCCCGCCGATGGAAGCCGCCAGCGACGGTGGGGCGCCGATTTCCCGGGCGAGTGCCGCCAGTTTCTTGAGTTCGAGTTCGCTGCGCCCGGAATGGAGATCGAGATGGCCTTGGGCGAGCTTGCAGAACTTGCCGAAGCCACCCGCCAGCGTCAGGCGGGGGATCGGGTGCCGGCGAAGATATTTGAGTGTCGCCCCCACGAAATCGCCCATGTCGATGAAGGCGGTCTCGGGCAATCCGGTCCGCGCCATGACCGCCGCCTCGGTGGTGGCGCCGGTGCAGGCGGCGGCATGCAGGCGCCCCTCGGCGCGGATCACGTCGATGCCACTGTGGATGGATGCGATCCAGGCCGAGCACGAGAACGGCCGCACGATGCCGGTCGTGCCCAGAATGGAGATTCCTCCGAGAATGCCGAGGCGCGGATTCCAGGTCTGCTTGGAGAGCGCCTCGCCGCCCGGCACCGAGATCTCGATTTCGACGTCGCCGGCACAGCCATGCGCCTTGGCCAGTTCCTCGATTACCTGGCGCATCATTTGCCGGGGCATCGGGTTGATCGCCGGTTCGCCGACCGCGATGGGCAGGCCGGCCTTGGTCACAATGCCCACGCCGGGACCGGCCTTGAAGACGATGCCGGTGCCCGCGCGACCCGAGCCGACCCGCGCCTGAATGAGCGCCAGATGTGTGACGTCCGGATCATCGCCCGCGTCCTTGATGATGCCGGCCATGGCCCAGCCCTCGCCCCGCTCGCGCCTGGCGAGCGCGAAGGAGGGCTGCTCACCCTTAGGGAGCCGGATCGAGACCGGGTTGGGGAATTCGCCGGTCAAAAGAGCGGTGAACGCGGCCTTGGTGGCGGCGGTCGCGCAGGCGCCGGTGGTCCAGCCCTTGCGGAGCTTTCCTTCTGGTTTCCCGCTCATGACGCCTTCTCATGCATGACGCTATACTAGTACTCGCCGTCGCAGAAAGGTGATTCAACAGATTGACTCCGGAAGTCGTACGCCGTCGGGTACTATCGTTTGGTAAAATGTGCCATCTTTCGTGGCAGCATCGGAGCACTTCATGTATTACGCTTTTCCGAAAGTTGGCACGGGGGGTCGCCGTCCGAATCTGGCTATAGATCGGCCGGCTTTGCGTTAGGAATTGGGCATGCGCGAGATCATGGACAAATTGCCGAGCTTGGAGCCGGGCTGGGTCTGGCTGACCGGCGCCGGGCCGGGCGAGGCGGGGCTCTTGACGCTGCTCGCCTTGCGCGGGCTGCAAGAGGCCGATGTCGTGGTCCATGACGCGCTGGTCGACGATTCGGTCCTGGCGCTGGCCCGGCCGGGCGCGGCCCTGGAATTCGCGGGAAAACGCGGTGGAAAACCCTCGCCCAAGCAGGCCGACATTTGCCTGCGGCTCATTCAATTGGCGCGGGAAGGCAAGCGCGTGCTCCGCCTCAAAGGCGGCGATCCACTGGTGTTCGGCCGGGGCGCCGAGGAGGCCTTGAGCCTGGTCGAGGCCGGCATTCCTTTCCGCGTGGTGCCGGGGGTGAGTGCCGGCATCGGGGGCCTCGCCTATGCCGGAATTCCGGTTACCCATCGTGAGTGCAATTCGGCGGTGACCTTCGTTACCGGGCACGATGCGACCGGAGAGGTGCCGGGCGGCCTCGACTGGGCGGCGATCGCCAAGGGATCGCCGGTCATCGTGCTCTACATGGCCTTGAAGCATATCGAGACCATCGCGCGCCGGCTGATCGAGGCCGGGCGCCGGTCGCACGAGCCGGTCGCGGTGGTGAGCCGGGCCAGCGTTCCAGGCCAGCGCGTCATCGAGACAACGCTCGCGGAAGTAACGCAAGAAGTCGCGCGCCAGGCGATCGAACCGCCATCGATCGTCGTTGTCGGCGAGGTCGTGCGGCTGCGCGCGGCGCTCGATTGGCTGGGCGCGATCGAGGGCAGGCAACTCGTGCCCGACCCGTTGGGCACGCGCGGACAACGCCAAACAGGCACCGATTGACGATGGCGGGCGCAATTTCAGCCGCGCGCGGGCTCATTCTTGGCGCGCCAACGACCGGCAGCGGCAAGACCATTGTCACGCTGGCACTCTCGATCCTCTTGCAGCGGCGCGGCCTTACCGTTTCCACGGCCAAGATCGGTCCCGATTACATCGATTCGGCGTTTCATGCGCTGGCGACGGGGCGGCCCTGCCGCAACCTCGATGGCTGGGCAATGCGTGCCACAACGATCGAAGCGAACTTGGGCGATAGCGCCAGGGGTGCCGAGATCCTGTTGATCGAGGGGGTGATGGGCCTGTTCGACGGCGCGCCCGACGGCGGCCGCATCCCCGCCGGTTCGACCGCCGAAATGGCGCTCATGACCGGGCTGCCGGTGGTGATTGTCATGTCGGCCAAGGGCCAGGGCGGGACGGCGGCGGCGATCCTTTCCGGCTTGGCTGGGTTCGATCCCTCGGTCAGGGTCGCGGGCGTCATTTTCAACCATGTTCGGAGCGACCGGCATGGCGCGATCCTGGCCCAGGCCGCCGAGCACGCGGATTTGCCGGCGCTGGGCTTCCTGCCGCAAGACGAGGGGCTGGCGCTCCCCAGCCGCCATCTCGGCCTGGTGCAGGCAAGCGAATATGGCGACCTCAAGGAACGCCTGGAGGGATTTGCCGATAGGCTGGGGCCCCATCTCGATCTGGATGGAATGCTGGCCATCGCGGGGCCAATTCGCGCCGAGGCGGCCAATTCCCCATCGCCTACCATTCCGCCCCCCGTTCCGCCCCCCGTTCCGCCTTTGGGGCAGCGCATCGCCCTTGCTCGCGACGAGGCCTTCACCTTTGCCTATGATTCCATGATCGAAAGCTGGCGGCGCGAGGGCTCGGAAATTCTTCCGTTCTCGCCGCTGGCGGACGAAGCGCCCGATTCGAATGCCGATGCGATCTTCCTGCCCGGGGGCTATCCGGAACTTCACGCCGGGCGATTGGCCGGCAATCGCGCCTTCCTTACAGGCTTGGCCCAGGCCGCTTCGCGGGGCGCCGTGATTTATGGTGAATGCGGGGGCTACATGGTGCTGGGCCAAGGTTTGATCGGCGCCGATGGCCAACATTACGCGATGGCTGGTCTGCTGCCGATCGTCACCAGCTTCGAGAGGCCCAAGCTCCATCTCGGCTACCGACGGGGCGAGATCGCGCAAGACACGCCGCTCGGTCGAAAGGGAACGCAATACCGGGGCCACGAATTCCACTACGCCAGCGTGATTTCGGAGGATGGCGAGGCCGGCCTGTTCCGGGTCGCCGATTCCTTGTGTCGCGATCTAGGCAGCCAGGGTCGCCGCCAGGGCAGCGTCATGGGATCTTTTCTCCACCTCATCGATCGCGCCTGAATAAGCACACGGGAGCCTGCGTCCCTCGCCTTGTCAGCGCCGGCGAATTCGGGCAAGTTAGGCCGCACTGGATCACACAGGATCGGGATGGTCATGATCAAATCAGCACGCAATGGGGTGGCACTCGGCACCCGGACGACGCCTCGCCTCGCGGCGATCATCGCTGCCTCGATGCTGGCGCTCTTCGGCGCCGGCCTGGTGCTTGGCATCGGCTTCGCCGGGGCGGATGTATTGCACAACGTCGCCCACGACACCCGGCACGCGAACGGCTTTCCCTGCCACTGAGTTCGTCCGTTTGGCGGCACCCGGTGGAATGTAATGGAGCGCCGATGATGTTCATGTATCTGCGTTCCCTCGTGATGGTGGCACTTCTGGCGGGGAGCGTGGCGGGATTGGTTTCCTGGGCCGCGCACATGCTGAGCGCGACACCCATCATCCTGGAGGCCGAAACCCATGAGCAGGCGGGCGAGGCACAAGCACCCGCTTCCGATCCGGCCCTATCCCATGAGCACGAGGCTGAAGCCTTCGCGCCCGAGGATGGGTGGGAGCGAAACCTCTATACCCTCGCGGCCGATATCGTGACCGGAATCGGCTTTGCGATGTTGATGGTGGCCGGGTTCGCTTTGTTCGGCCGGGGCGTGGATGCGCGCAAGGGCTTGCTCTGGGGTGCCGCGGGTTTTGCCGCCTTCACCCTGGCGCCGTCCTTCGGATTGCCCCCGGAATTGCCCGGTACCGAGGCAGCGCCTTTGCTCGCGCGGCAGATCTGGTGGCTCTTGACGGCGGCGGCGACGTTGCTCGGCATCGCCCTTTGCGTAAAGGTGAGGCGGCCGTATGGCTGGCTTTTGGGCCTGCTCCTGATCGCCACTCCCCATCTGGTGGGTGCGCCGCTTCCCGAGATCCACGTGGCCAGCGCGCCTGAGGAATTGCAGCACCTCTTTGTCGTGGTGGCGATCGGAACCGGCCTGTTGTTCTGGCTGGTGCTGGGCGCCATCGCCGGACTCTTCTATAACCGGTTGGCGGGCGAGATTCAGGCTTCCTGATCGAGGGGACGGGTGATCGCGCGGGCTGGCTGGCGAAGGCTGACCAGCAACACGCCGGCGATGATGCTGGCGACCGCCGCGTAGACCCAGCCACTCGGCCGCTCGTCGTACACGAGCCAGCCCCAGAACAGGCCGGTGAGGGTGACCAGATTGGCGACTTGGGCCGCAAGGACCGCGCCCGCCGATCGGATCAGCCAGACGAACGCCCCCATCATCGTGGCGTTGATGACCATCATCCAGAACGCGCATTGCACGGTGATGTCGGCCGGCCATTCCCAGCTGGGGAGGACGATGCCGCCCATCACCAACGCACCCGGCACGGCCGCCAAGCCGCCCGCGAGCAGCATGAAGCAAGTGATGGTCGACGCGTCCATTTCCGCCGGCGCCCGCATGGCCAGGTAAACGGCCTGCGCGGCGTAGATCGCGGCCGAAAGGAAGCCAAGCAGAGCCCAACCCACCATGCCCGGGCTGGGCAAGGAATCATCGGGGAGCACGATCAGTCCGACGCCGAGGAAGCCCAGCGCCAGGCCCATTCCGCGCCGCCAGTCGAATTTCTCGGTCCGCAGGGCGAGCACGTAGATGTAGGTCATGATCGGGGCGAAGGCGACGACCATGGTGAGGATTCCAGCCGGCAAGTGCGGTGCCGCCGTGAACAGCAGAAAGCCCGGCAGGGTGAGGCCGGCAATCCCGTTGATGAAATGAAACTTCAAGTGGCGGCGCCGGAGCCTGATCCGCCGATCGATCGCCAGCACCATGACCAGCAGCAGCATGCCGCTGCCCAATCCCTCCCAGAGCAAGAGGCCGAACGAGCCGGCGCCGGCCTCGCGCGCGACCTTGGAAAGGACGAAACTGAGACTCCAAGAAAACCCCATGATCACCAGGACGCTAAGGCGGATCGTCAACCGGCGCGCATCCGACGGCACGGCGATGGGCAATCCCGTTTTCATCGCCGGTCCTGGAATTCATGGAACGCATACATCGCCCGCTGATACTGGCGGCGCAGGAAGGGGAAGGGAAATCGCGGCAGCGGCAGCGAGAGAAGCGGGCCGGGAGCCAGGCTGCTATCTCCGGCCAATCGGTGGGCCAGCAATTTGCCGCAATAGGTGGCAAGCGCCACTCCGGTTCCGGCATAGCCCAGCGCGTAATGGACTGTGCCGTCCTCGATCGTTCCCACATGCGGGGTCATGTCGAAGGGCACGCAAACCCAGCCGTTCCAGAAGTATTCGGTTTCGATCCGGGCAAGTGGGGGAAACATCTCGGCCAGCCGGCGCTCAAGCCACGCCCGGCGCTCGGTGCGGCTTTCGGGGCTGTCCTCGATCCCGCCGACGTCGCCGAACAACAGACGATGATCGGGCAGCAGCCGGAAAAATGTCAGCAGATTGCGGCTGTCGCTGATCGGGAGATGGGTGCGCCAATTGACGCTCGCGCGCTCGCTCGACGAGAGCGGCCTTGTGACGATGATGTTGGAGAGCACCGGCAGCAATCGTCCCGCGATTCCCCGGTGCAGCCGATCACCGGTGTAGCCATTGCCGGCGATCACCACTTGGCGCGCGCGCACACGCCCGCCGGGAATCGCCAGCACATGCGCCTTGCCATCGCGCGACCAATCGCCGACCGCCGAGCGATCGTGCAACAGCGCGCCGGCGCGTTGGCTCGCGCGCGCCAGTCCCCTGGCATAGCGCATGGCGTTGAGCGCGAAGGCTTCCTCGAACAGCAGCGCGCCGTGGGCCTCGCGGCTGATGAAATAATCGCGCTCCAGCGTCATGCGGTCGAGCAGGTGCGTTTTCAGGTCGAAATTCTCGGCAAGAAAGCGCTGCTCGCGTTCCATCACCGCCAGGCGATTGGGCAGGTGTGCCACTTCCAGGTAGCCATCGGCGGGTTGCTCGGCCTCGATCGCCTCTTGCGCCAGCAGATCGCGCACCAGCCTGACAGCCGCGCGGCTTTGGTCGAAGATGGCTTTCGCTTGCGTCTTGCCCCAGCGCCGGATCCAGCCCCCCATGTCGCTATTGCCGATACCGGTGTTGACAAAACCGCCGTTGCGGCCGCTGCATCCCCAGCCGATGCGATTGGCCTCGAGGACATGGGCGCGCGCCCCGAAGAGCTTGCCCAGGTGATAGGCGGCGGAAAGCCCGGTGTAGCCGCCGCCGATGATGGCGATATCGACCTCCATGTCGCCGGCGACCGGGTCAGCGTCGGCGATCTCGGGCCCGGCGTTCCGAGCCCAATAGCTGTCGACATGGTCGAGACCGGCACGCGACGGATCGATGATATTGATGGCCATGGATGGATGAATCCCCGGGTGACGCGAGGAACACTAGCAGGATGCGCGGAATCCCGCCACCGGCCGGGAACATCGGGCTAATCGTGATCCTGCGGGTGCAAACGGCCGAGCTGGTTTTGGCGGCTCCATCGCGGGGGCGCTGCCACATTCGTGGATGACCAACGCATGCCATTTGATATCCAGCGGACACGCCAATCGTGAAAACTCCATCCCTGCCTTGTGTCGGACACATTGAATTGGAAGCCACATGACGGGCGGATTTCCAGGGAGCCAAGACCTTTCTTGTCGTAGGCCGGCTTGGCAAGGCCATCGAAGCCACAGACCGGGCAAAAATATTCATGGGAACCGATCACGATAGCGACCCTTGTTCCCCGACAATCGAGAGAGGGGCGGAGCGTATCAAGAACTGGCGCGACGTAAGCATTGAAAGCACCCTAGTGTCTCGATTCTGAAATTCGCCAGACCACCCGGCGACACCGCCCCCACGAATTTCAGGATCGAAAGGACACTAGGGTCTGTACTCACATAAGGTCTTGAAAAGTTTTGGCTTCCGTGATTCACCGTAGGCGGAGGTGGATCATGCGATTTGATTTGAGCGATGTCGAGTGGGCTCTTTTGGAGCCCTTGATGCCGAAGAGCCGAAAG
>CAZIUB010000113.1:0-12666 GCA_964542425.1 uncultured Rhodospirillaceae bacterium
CCCGAGCGCGTCATCGAGTTCGCGATAGGCAAGCAACCCGGCGTCGGTGGTGATCCTGGAGCCATGAAACGCGAGTTTCAGGCGGCGGTCGAAATCGAGCCGCAATGGCGCGTCCCCAGATTCACCCGCCGGGTTCGCCATCGATCTCGCCTCCAGAGCTACACAAGACATTGATTCTTATAGCAGAATCAGCATCAATCCGCAGCAATTAGTGGAGCCATCTGGAGAATGCGGGTTAATACATGCTCATGAGGACGTGACGATGATGCTTGATGTCTTCCAGGCAGCGCCCGGTGCCCAGCGCCACGCAAGAAAGCGCGTCATCGGCGACCATGACCGGCAATCCGGTCGCGTGGCGTAATACATAATCGAGATTGCTGAGGAGCGCGCCGCCCCCGGTCAGCACGATGCCTTTGTCCACGATGTCGGCGGCCAGTTCTGGCGCCGTGTGTTCGAGCGCCACCTTGACCGCCTCGATGATGGCGCCGACCGGCTCGGCCAACGCCTCCGAGATTTGCCGCTCGGTGATCAGCAATTCCTTGGGCACGCCGTTCATCAGATCGCGGCCCTTGACCTCGATCTTGCGCCCCTCGCCGTCCTCCGGCGGACAGGCCGAGCCGATCTCCTTCTTGATGCGTTCGGCCGAGCCCTCGCCCACGAGCAGGTTATGGTTGCGCCGGATATAACCGATGATGGCCTCGTCCATCTTGTCGCCGCCGACCCGGACCGAGCGCGAATAGACGATGCCGCCCAGCGACAGCACCGCCACCTCGGTGGTGCCGCCACCGACATCGACCACCATCGAGCCAGTGGGCTCGGTCACCGGCAATCCGGCGCCGATCGCGGCGGCCATCGGTTCCTCGATCAGATAGACCTTGCTGGCGCCGGCCGATTCCGCCGATTCCTGAATCGCGCGCCGCTCCACCGCGGTCGATCCGGAGGGCACACAGACGATGATCTGGGGCCTGGCGAAGGAGCGTCGATTGTTGTGCACCTTGCGGATGAAATGCTTGATCATCACCTCCGCGACCTCGAAATCGGCGATCACACCGTCGCGCAAGGGCCTAATCGCCTGGATGTTGCCGGGCGTGCGGCCCAGCATCAGCTTGGCCTCGTCGCCGACCGCGACCACGCTTTTCTTGCCGCGCTGATCGGCGATTGCCACGACCGACGGTTCGTTGAGGACGATGCCGCGCCCCTTGACATAGACCAACGTGTTGGCCGTGCCGAGATCGATCGCCATGTCGGAGGAAAAGTAGCCCATGAGCCTTGAAAACATCAGTTCCTGCCCTGTCCTCGCCCGGGACCACGCAAGCGTGTCGCCCGGGCAGTGTTCCCACCCCGAGGGATCATTTCCGAGCATTCGGCGACGGACACCAGCAACATCAATGGCATGAATTGTGTTTCCAATAAATTAATGTGCAATCAAGGGCTGGAACCACACCACCAGGATTTCAGCACCGATGGTCGTCAAGGGAACGCCAAACGCCGCCACGCCAGGGCAGTTCCATGAGATTTTAGTCGTCCGACCCGGCCCTCGGAGAGCGCGAAACCAATCGACCGAGGCTGTTCTTACCCTTCGAACTCGCCCCCAGACAAGGGTCAAATTGCGCCCTTGAGTCAATGGTCTCGTTGCACCACCAGCATCACCGGCGAAATCAGGGCATGAGGGGCGGCCCCAATCCGGGCCGGCCGCCGGTCCCGCTCAGTTCTTCGACTTGTCGACCAGCCGGTTGGCGGAAATCCACGGCATCATGGCGCGTAGGCGCTGGCCGACCTCCTCGATCGGATGCTCGGCCGAGCGCCGGCGCATGGCCTTGAAGCTGGGCTGGCCGGCCTGGCATTCGGCCACCCAGTCGCGGGCGAACCGGCCGGATTGGATGTCGTCAAGAATGCGCTTCATCTCGCGTTTGGTCTCTTCGGTGATGATCCGGGGGCCGCGGGTATAATCGCCATATTCGGCGGTATTGGAGATCGAATAGCGCATATTGGCGATCCCACCCTCGTAAATCAGGTCGACGATCAGCTTCACCTCGTGCAGGCACTCGAAATAGGCCATTTCGGGGGCGTAGCCGGCCTCGATGAGGGTCTCGTAGCCGGCCTGGATGAGTGCCGTCAGCCCGCCGCACAGCACCGTCTGTTCGCCGAACAGGTCGGTTTCGCATTCCTCGCGGAAATTGGTCTCGATGATGCCGGCACGCCCGCCGCCGATGGCGCTGGCATAGGAGATGGCGATTTCGAGCGCGTTGCCCGAGGCATTGCGCGCGACCGCCACCAGGCAAGGGACGCCCGCGCCCTTCACGAACTCGCTGCGCACGGTGTGACCCGGCCCCTTGGGCGCGATCATGATCACGTCAAGATCGGGGCGGGGCTCGATCAGGCGAAAGTGGATGTTGAGGCCATGTGCGAAGGCCAGGACCGCGCCCTCTTTCATGTTTGGCGCCAGATCGTCGCTGTAGAGGCGGGCCTGCAATTCATCCGGGGTGAGGATCATGACCAGATCGGCCCATTTGGCGGCGTCGGCCGGGGCCATCACCTTGAGCCCGGCGACCTCGGCCTTGGCCGTGCTGGCCGAACCCGGGCGGAGCGCCACGCGCACTTCCTTGATGCCGCTGTCCTTCAAGTTCAGCGCATGGGCGTGGCCCTGGCTGCCATAGCCGACGACGGCGATATTCCTGCCCTTGATCAAGTTCACATCGGCGTCGCGATCGTAATAGACGCGCATCTGGTGCTCCTCGCTTCGCTAGTACCCGCCGTCGCGGATCGACGATCGAGCGGCAGGACACTGCGGTGCCCGCCGGGGGGTACTATCATCTAGTAAATGTGCCAACTTTCGTGGAAGCACGGAAGCATTTCTTGTATCACGCTCCTTCGAAAGTTGGCCCAGTACCCGCCGTCGCGGATCGACGATCGAGCGGCAGGACACTACCGGTGCCCGCCGGCGGGTACTATCATTTAGTAAATGTGCCAACTTTCGTGGAAGCACGGAAGCATTTCTTGTATCACGCGCCTTTGAAAGTTGGCCCAGTACCCGCCGTCGCGGATCGATGATCGAGCGGCAGGACACTGCCGGTGCCCGCCGGCGGGTACTATCATCTAGTAAATGTGCCAACTTCCCTGGAAGCGCCGGATCGTTTCATGTATCACGCTTTTTCGGAAGTTGGCCCAGTACCCGCCGTCGCGGATCGACGATCGAGCGGCAGGACACTGCGGTGCCCGCCGGCGGATACTATCATCTAGTAAATGTGCCAACTTTCGTGGAAGCACGGAAGCATTTCTTGTATCACGCTCTTTCGAAAGTTGGCACCGGAATTGCCGCTGATTTCCTTCCCTGGCCCTCACGGCTCGCCCATGCCCCGGGCGATGGCCACCACGCCGGTGCGCGACACTTCGACCAGACCCAGTGGCTGCATCAGGTTGATGAAAGCGTTCAGCTTCTCGGTCGAGCCGGTCATTTCGAAGACGAAGGATTCGATCGTGGAATCCACCACCCGGGCGCGAAAAATGTCGGCGATGCGCAGGGATTCGACGCGCTTCTCGCCGGCGCCCCTGACCTTGACCAGCACCAATTCGCGCTCCAGCGACGGACCCTCGGTGGTCAGATCGTTGACCCGATGCACCGGCACCAGGCGCCGCAACTGGTTCTTGATCTGCTCGATCACCATCGGCGTTCCGGTCGTGACCACGATGATGCGCGAGAAATGCCGATCGGCGTCGACCTCGGCCACGGTCAGGCTCTCGATGTTGTAGCCCCGACCGGAAAACAGCCCGATGACCCTCGCCAGCACACCCGATTCGTTGTCCACCATGACCGAGATGGTGTGTCGTTCGACCTTTCCCTGCTCCACGATCCACTCCAATTCACCGGCGCCAGCCTAGGCCCATAGGCTAGACCAGCACCATGCCTTCTTCCGAGGCCGGACTCGCCCGCCGATCCTCCGGGCCCAGCAGCATTTCATTGTGCGCGGCACCCGAGGGGATCATCGGAAAGCAGTTTTCCCGTTCATCAATGCAGACATCGACCACCACGGGTCCCTTGGTCTCAAGCATGGTCTTGATCACGCTGTCCATTTCTCCCGGCTTTTCGGCCCGGAGCCCGGTCCAGCCGAAGGCCTCGCCCAACTTGACGAAATCGGGGAGCGCGTCGCTATAGCTCTCGGCATAGCGACCGCCATGCATCAATTCCTGCCACTGGCGCACCATGCCCATCCATTTGTTGTTCATGATGAACAACTTGACCGGCAGCCGATATTGCGCGGCGGTGGACATTTCCTGAATGTTCATCAGGATCGAGGCCTCGCCGGCGACATCGATCACCAGCGCCTCCGGATGCGCGATCTGCACGCCGATCGCGGCCGGCAATCCGTATCCCATGGTGCCGAGCCCGCCCGAAGTCATCCAATGATTGGGCTTCTCGAATTTCAGGAACTGCGCCGCCCACATCTGGTGCTGGCCGACTTCGGTCGTGATGTAGAAATCCTTGCCCTTGATCGCGTCATAGAGACGCTGCAACGCGAATTGCGGCTTGATGATCTCGGAATCGTTCTTGTACTTGAGGCAATCGCGGCCACGCCATTGGTTGATCCGATCCCACCAATCGGCGAGTGCGGCGCCATCGGGGCGAATCTGGCGCGCCTTCCACAGCCGCATCATGTCCTCGACCGTGTGGCCCACATCGCCCACGACGGCCACCTCGACGGACACGTTCTTGTTGATCGAGGAGGGGTCGATATCGACGTGGATCTTCCGCGAATTGGGCGAGAACGCCGCCAGCCGGCCGGTCACCCGGTCATCGAAGCGCGCGCCTACATTGATGAGGACGTCGCAGCCGTGCATCGCCAGATTGGATTCGTACATTCCGTGCATGCCGACCATGCCCAGCGACAAGGGATCCGAGCCCGGAAAGGCGCCTAGGCCCATCAGGGTCTGGGTGCAGGGGAACCCGGTCATGCGCACGAAATCGGTCAGCAATTGCGAGGCCGCGGGACCCGAATTCACCACCCCGCCGCCGATATAGAACAACGGGCGCTTGGCGCCCGCGATCAGTTCGACCGCGGTCTCGACCCGGGTCCGGTCGGGCTTGACCTGCGGGTTGTAGCTGCGGTGGCGCTGGTTGGCGTGGCTTACATATTCGCACCTCGCCTGTTGGATGTCCTTGGGTAGATCAACCAGCACCGGGCCGGGGCGGCCATGCTTTGCCACGTGAAAAGCTTCGTGGATCACCCGCGACAGATCGGCGACCGATCTTACCAGGTAATTGTGCTTGGTCGCCGGCCGGGTGATGCCGGTCGTGTCGGCCTCCTGGAACGCGTCGTTGCCGATGAGATGGGTCGGCACCTGGCCGGTCAGGCAGACGATCGGGATCGAATCCATCAGCGCATCGACCAACCCGGTGACCGCATTGGTGGCGCCGGGACCCGACGTGACCAGGACCACGCCCACCTTGCCGGTGGAACGCGCATAGCCTTCGGCGGAATGCACCGCCGCCTGTTCGTGACGAACCAAGATGTGGCGAATCTGGTTCTGCTTGAAGAGCGCGTCATAGAGCGGCAGGACCGCGCCGCCTGGGTAGCCGAAAATGACGTCCACGCCCTGGTCGATCAGGGCCTTGACGATGATCTCCGCACCCAAAATCGGTTCCGCCGCCATGTTCCTTTCCCCAACGAGCTTTCCGGCCCCTCTCTCGCGGGCGCGAAATAGACCGGCGCCCAAGAGACAAGAGCAGCCCTCGCGGCACGATAACCCGCGCCACAGGCGGCCTGGAACCTAGTGGGCACGGATCAAGCGGTCAACAGAAAATTGCGAATTTTCTGACGAATCTGGTGGCGTTCATGATCCGAAAATTGCGGCATAGGAGTTTCTATTGAAATTATATTGCTAAACTCAATTTGATGACGGACCCAGGTCATTTGCCGTTTGGCGTATCGCCTGGTTCGTTTTTGCACTGCGGCAACGGCGTCCCCGAGTGCCATCGCACCGGCCAGATGGCGGGCCAATTCGGTGAAGCCGAGGGTGCGTCCCGCGGCGCCAATCCAGGCGGCCTCGGGCAGCAACGCGGTGACTTTCGCCACTTCGGCGAGCGCGCCGGCTTCGACCATTGCAACCACGCGCCGATCGATTGCCTCATGGAGAAGCGGGCGCGTTGGCAGACAAAGCACGCCGATGTACCGATGGCTTGCCAACCCCTCCCCGGCCCGGCCCTGCCAGCGCGAGAGCGGGATGCCGGTGGCGGCGTAAACTTCCCAGGCGCGCGTGATGCGCTGGCGGTCGTTGGGATGGAGTTGGCCCGCTCGCAATGGATCGACTTCCGCCAGCCGGGAATGGAGCGCTTGCGAGCCCATCGCGCGCAGCAGGGCTCTTGCTTCGTCGCGAATGGGATTCGGGATCGGCGGGATCGGCGACAGCCCCTCGGTCAGCGCTCTCAAATAGAGGCCGCTGCCGCCAACGACGATCGGCACCCGTCCAGCCTCCAACGCCATCGCGATCTCGCGACGGGCCATGCCGGCCCAAGCCGCCGCCGACAGGGTTGCGTCACTCTCCAGGAAGCCATAAAGGCGATGGGGCGCGCATGCCAGATCCGCTGGCCCTGGCTGTGCGGTCAGTATCGGCAGATCGCGATAGGCCTGCATCGAATCGGCATTGATGACGATTCCCTCGAGATCGATCGCCAGATCGAGGGCAAGCGCGGACTTGCCGCTGGCGGTCGGGCCGGCAATGACGATTGCGCCTGGCCCATGGCCCTGACCGGCCGCGCTCTTGTCGGGGGTGATCTCCTCCATTATCTCTCGCCCCGCCATGCCCTCTGTCCTGTCGCTTATCAACGGTCCTGGCGCCACCGAACTTAGCGTCGCTCTCCTGGACCGGGTCAACTCGGTTTGCCAGGAAGAAGGTAGTGCCTGTGGTCGCTGGACTTGGCTCGATACCGGCCGAGCAATCGAATGCGACCTGGAGAGGGCTGGGGCCTCGCTGCTCGCGCGCCTTCGCGCCCTACTGGCACCCCAGCCCATCGATGTGAATTTGGTGCCCGGGACCCTGCGGCGCAAGCGCCTGCTGGTCTCCGACATGGACGCGACCGCCATCATCGGCGAGACCCTGGACGATCTTTCGGCCTTCACGCCGTTCAAGGCCGAAATCGATGCCCTCACCCGCCAATCGGTCGAGGGCGCGATGGGTTTCGCCGAATCCCTGGTCAAGCGGGTGGAAATGCTGCGCGGCCTCGACCTCGACGCGTTCGCGCGCACCCACGCGAAGATGCGCCCCAGCCCCGGAATCAGGACGCTCGTTGCCACCATGCGCGCGCAAGGGGCGCTGACCGCGCTCGTCTCCGGCGGGTTTGGCTATTTCACCTCCAGGCTGGGCAGGGAGCTGGGCTTCGACCTCGACATCGCCAACGAGCTCGAGATCGAGGGAGGCAAACTGACCGGGCGCCTGGTGCCCCCGATCGTCGATGCCGAGGCCAAGGCGCGGATGATCCACGAGCTTGCCGACCGCCATGGCCTCGATCGAAGTCAGGCGCTGGCGGTCGGCGATGGCGCCAACGACATCGCCATGCTGGGCGAGGCCGGGCTCGGCATCGCCTATCGGGGCAAGGCCAAGTTGAGGGAAGCGATCGCCCACCAGATCGACCACGCCGATTTGACCGGGCTCTTGTTCCTGCAGGGCTATCACCGCGACGAATTCGTCGAGCGAGAGCGGTGAGGCCGAGAATTGGCCCCACCCATGCCGGCCTTGACTTCAAAAACCCAAACGGTTAGGTTTCACGTCTGGATTAGAGTATGGCGACGATACTTCGAGTTGACGGGTTTAGGATCGTCATCTATTCGAACGATCATCGCCCGGCGCATGTCCATGTAATCGGTGGCGGAAAAGAGGCCTTGTTCAATCTGCATTGTCCTAAGGGACCGCCGGAGATCCGGGAAAACTACGGGCTGTCGCGCTCTGAAATGTATTGGCTCATAGCCGTCCTGTCTGAAAATCTTGTGCAACTCTGCCGATCTTGGGAGGCGATTCATGGCAAGACGCGATGAATTCGAACTGGCGAATGCCAGAGCCAGGGCGAGGTCGGGAAAATCGCCGATGGCGGTGGCCGCGCGGTTTGACGCGCCCCGCGGTCGCGTTGTAGTTGAGTTTCATTCGGGCCTTGAACTCACCTTCGATCCGGCGACGACCCAGGGACTGGCGCGGGCGCGGCCGGCCGAACTGAAACGGATCAAGATCAGCCCATCCGGTTTTGGCCTGCATTTTCCGGATCTGGACGCCGACATCTATCTGCCCGCTCTGCTGGAAGGGATCGTCGACTCGAGGAGCTGGATGGCGTCACGATTCGGCAAGATCGGTGGCGCAATGCGTTCTACGGCCAAGGCGGCCGCCGCGCGCCGCAACGGAAAGTTCGGCGGCCGACCGAGAAAGGCCAAATAATACGCGATCCCGGAGATGCCGACGCATCCGGGATCGATTTCGCTCAAGCGCCGCGCGGGCTTGACCAAATCCCGATGTGTCGTGCCCATCGGGATTTGGTCTAAGCCCTATTCCTGCTTGGCGATGGTCAGCGCCACCCACTGGAATTCCCCGGCGCGATTGATCAGCAGCGTCACTACCCGATAGCCGTTGTCCTGAGCGGCCTTCACGCGCTCGGCCACTTCATCGGCCGTCGTCACCGCCTTCTGATCGACCTCGGCGATGACATCGCCCTGCTGCAGGTTGCGCGCGGATGCGGGGCCGTCGGGCACCACCTCCGAGATCACCACGCCCTTGGCATCGTCGGGAATCTTGTATTTCTCGCGCAATCCCGCGCTCATCGGCACCAGGGAAAGCCCCAGCGCCGTCACCGGATTGGCTTTCGCCTCGGAAGGCGGTGTGTCGACGCTGGCATTCAATGTGCGCGCCTCCGCCTCCTCGGTCAGTTCGCCGACCATGACGTCAAGCGTTTCCTCCTTGCCGGCGCGCCAGATCACTACCTTGACCGTCCTGCCGGTCGGTGTTTCGGCCACGATCCGGGGCAGGCCGCGCATCGCCGTCACAGCCTTGCCATCGAAGGTCACCACCACGTCGCCCTGCTTGATGCCGGCCTTCTCGGCGGGGCCGTCCTTGGTGACACTGGCGATGAGCGCGCCTTTGGCCTCGCTCATGCGCAGGCCCTCGGCCAGTTCTTCGCTCACGGTCTGGATGCGAACGCCAAGCCAGCCGCGCTTGGCGTGGCCGAAATCGCGGATCTGGTCGATGATGGGTTTGGCCAGATTGGACGGGATCGCGAAACCGATGCCGATCGAGCCGCCCGAGGGCGAGAAGATGGCGGTGTTGATGCCCACCACTTCTCCCGCCATGTTGAACATGGGGCCGCCGGAATTGCCGCGATTGATCGAGGCGTCGGTCTGGATGTAATCGTCATAGGGGCCGGAATTGATGTCGCGCTGGCGCGCCGAGACAATGCCGGCCGTCACCGTGCCGCCGAGGCCGAAGGGATTGCCGATCGCCAGCACCCAATCGCCGATCCTGAGCGTTTCGGAATCGCCCCAATTGACAGAGGGCAGCGGCGTATCGCTCTCCACCTTGAGCAATGCCAGATCGGTCTTTTCGTCGCGTCCGATGATCTTGGCCGGCAATTCGCGATTGTCGTGGGTCACCACCTTGATTTCGTCGGCGTTCTCGATCACATGGTTGTTGGTGACCACGTAGCCGGACGGATCGATGATGAAGCCGGAGCCGAGCGAGGTAGCGCGCCGCGGCGGGGCAGGCTCTTGGCCCTCGCGCCGGTCGAGGAACTCGCGCAGCATCTCCTCGAGATCCTGGGCCTGCTGGTCGGTCGTCACTTTCTGAGTGGTCGCGACATTGACCACCGCCCCCAAGGTCTTGTCGGCGAGGTCGGCGAAACTCTCGGGCGCCGAGCGGGCAAAGGCGGCCCCGGGCGCCATCAGCGCCAGCCCGGCGGCCACGACGATCAGGAGCCGGCGGGCAGGCCAGGCTAGCCGCACCCCACCGATGACACTTTCAATCAACTTCAACCTCCGTTCGGACAGCAAGGCAACGCCCTCGAGGGCGAGGGCGCCATTCCCTCAGGCCCACCAATATAGGCCGTCCGGACCGGGCGACAAGATTTCCGGCGCCGATCACGATATCGTCATTCGGCCGGCTTGGCCGGCGCCAAGGTGGTGCCGGATTCGAAGAACCGGAAAAAATCCCCCGTCGGCGCGCCGACAAAGGTCGTCTTGTCGCCACCAAGCCCGATCAGCATCGCCTGCAGCGAGCGATAGAAATCGAAAAATTCGGGGTCCTGACCGAAGGCGTCGTTGTAGATCCGGGTGGCTCCGGCATCGCCCTCGCCGCGCAGGATCTCCGAGGTCCGGCGCCCCTCGGCCAGCACCACCACCTTTTGCTTGTCGGCTTCGGCGCGCAATTCGCGCGCCTCGCGCTCGCCCTCGGCGCGGATCTTGCGGGCCTCCTGGGCGCGCTGGGTGCGCATCCGGTTATAGACCGCCTCGCTGTTGGCTACCGGCAAATCGACCCGCTTGAATCGCACATCGACGATGCGCAGGCCATAGCCGGCGCCGGTGACGCCCAGGCGCCGAGTGACATCGGTCATCAAGAGGGCGCGCTGCTCGGTCAGGATGTCGGCCATCTGCACCGAGCCGATCTTGTCGCGCAAGACCTCGCTCAAGACACTGGAGATTTGCGATTCCGCCCGGGTTTCGGTGCGCGCCACCTTGTAGAAGGTTTCGGGATCGACGATTTGATAGCGCACATAGGCGGAGAGCACGACGCGCTTCTGATCCTTGGTCGGCAACTCGATCGAGCGCGCGTCGATGTTGATCACCCGGCGATCGATAAAGACCACGTGATCGATGAAGGGCATGCGCCAATGCAATCCGGGATCGTTGACCACGATCTCGACCAGGCGGCCGAAACGCACCACCACGGCATTGTGCGACTGAAGGACGAAGAAGGTCGCCGAATAGAGCGTGATCAGCGCCGCCACGCCGAGCGCCGCCGCGAACCAGACACGATTTCGGGTCATGGCTGGGCTCCCTGCGTCTGTGGCTGGGGTTCGCGTTTCAGCAACTGATCCAGCGGAAGGTAGGGAATGGCACCGGTGCCGCCGTCGGAATCGACCAGGACCTTGTTCATGCCGGCCATGATCCGCTCCAGCGTCTCCAGATAGAGTCGGCGCGCGGTGACCGCCGGATTGGCCTTGTACTGCTCATAGATCGAAAGAAAGCGCTGGGTGTCGCCCTGGGCGTTGGCTACTTTCTCGGCCTTGTAGGCCTCGCCCTGGCGGATGATCTGTGTCGCCTGACCCTCGGCGTCCTGGGTGATCTGGTTGAAATAGGCTTGTGCCTCGTTGATCGTGGTGACCTTGTCGGCCCTGGCCTTCTGCACGTCGCGGAAGGCCTCGATCACGTCCGCCGGCGCGTCGACCCGCTGCAGCGACAATTCCTCGATCCGGATGCCGGAATTGTAGCTTTCGAGGATGCGCTGCGACAATTCCTGGGCCTTCTGGCCGATGTCCTGGCGGCCCTCGGTGATGGTGTATTCGAAGCTCGATTGGCCGATGATCTCGCGTATGGCGGCCTCGACCACGTTCTTGACGCTCTCGTTCTTGATCACGCCGGGATTGGCCAGTTCGGCCGGGTCGCGAAGATCGAACAGGTACTTCTCCACGTCGGCGATGCGCCACAGCACCACCGCCTCGACCTGCACGATGTTCTCGTCGCCGGTCAGCATCAGGCTTTCCTCGTCGACCTCGCGGGTGGCGCTGCTGGCCTGCGAGCCGCGAAAACCGATCTCAACCTGGTTCGGCGTCTCGACATTGGGGGTGACCACGGTGCCGATCGGCACCGGCCAGTTCCAATGCAAGCCCGGCTCGGTCGGCGGGCCGAAGAATTGCCCGAAGATGAGCGGTACGCCACGCTCGCCCGGCTGCACGGTGTAAAGGCCGCTCACCAGCCACAGCCCGATTGCCGCCGCCACAATCAGGACCACGATCCGGCGCGGGCCGAGGCCGCCCGGGATCAGTTTGCGCAGGCGGTCCTGGCCGCGCCGCAGCATGTCCACGAAATCTGGCGCGCCGCCGGGCCCGCGCGACCAGGGAGAACCGCCGGAGCCCCCACCCTGCCCGCCGCCGCCCCAGGGTCCGCCCTGATTGTTCCATGCCATCATTCGACCCCAATCCAGTTGCGGTGATGGCGGCCGTGCCTAGTATCCGCCGTCCCCGATAGTTGATTCAGTACGATAATCCCGCCAATACAGCCGGCGGGTACTAACTTTTAGTAAGATGTGCCAACTTTCGTGGATAAATGGGAGCATTTCATCTATCACACTTCTCCGAAAGTCGGCATTGGGCCGTATCCCGATTGTCTCGGTGACGCCATTGCAAGGCGATGCCCCGGCCTTATATGACAGAGCCTAACCCTTCGCAACGCGTCGACCGGGGAAGTTCCCACGGCCGAGTGAGACTATATCAGTGCTCAGTGCCAACTTTCCAATAGCGCGACCCATGAAACGCTTCGGCGTTTCCAGGAAAGTTGGCACATCACTGGTGTCCGGTTAAGCACGCGTCAGATTCTGGAAAAGTGAGGGCTGGCGAGGGTTTGCGGGCGAAAATGGCTGGTGTCGATTTGAACCCCGACCGGCACTCTTGGGAAATTTCCCGAGGAGGCGCCGGTGAACGTC
>CAZIUB010000114.1:0-41441 GCA_964542425.1 uncultured Rhodospirillaceae bacterium
TGGCTCAACCGCTGTCGCAGGCTGGCGAAAGATTGGGAAAACCTCAACCGAAAAGCGCTCGCATTTCTGCGATTGGCGTCCATCAGGCTCATGTTGAGAAAGCTATGTAATCCAATATGAACTCTCCGGACAGACTCTAAGACCCACAACGTCCACGAGTTATTGAAGCGACTCCCAGCGCGAGTCCAGCCGGCCCTCTCGGAGGACGAACAAGACATTTTGACCGATTTTGCGACCGGTGCTCGCTACCCCGGATGGGGACCGATCCCTCTCGCGCAAGCACGGCGGGCGGTCGCCATTGCGCGACGCTTGCGCAGAGACGCGCGTCGCCGCCTGCCACGACAAACCCTGAAACGAAAGGGACCCTGATGGACCCCCGGTACAAGGTTGCGCCGGTGACGCCGGTTGCCTGATTTGCCCGCCTGATTCACCATGGCCTGATCGGGCGCGACGCCGTCCCCGAGTCGGAGGCGGCGCACGCGCACGTGGGCCTTGGATTGCGGGAGAATAGGCATGTCGGCTGCGGCCGAAGGCCAAAGTTGGCGCGAAACCTTCGTCGCGTTCTTCGAGCGCCGGCTGATCGCGGTTCTGTTCCTGGGCTTTTCCTCCGGCCTGCCGCTGGCGCTGACCGCCGCCACGCTCCAGGCCCGCCAGACCGAGGCCGGAATCGATCTGACCACGATCGGGTTCTTTGCCCTCGTGGGCATCGCCTATTCCTTGAAATTCCTGTGGTCGCCCTTGATCGACCGCTCGCTGCCGCCAGGCCCGTTCCGCCGATTGGGCCATCGCCGCGGCTGGACGCTCATGATCCAGATCGCGCTCATGGCGGCGATTGCCATCCTCGGCCTCATCGATCCGGCGGCGTCCCCGGTCTTGACCGCGCTGATGGCGGTTGTGGTGGCCTTCCTCTCGGCCAGCCAGGACATCGTCATCGACGCCTATCGGATCGAGCTCCTGGACGACGAGCAGCAGGGGGCCGGTGCCGCCATGACCCAATACGGCTATCGGCTTGGCATGCTGGTCTCGGGCGCGGGCGCCCTGTTCCTCGCCGAATATTATTCGTGGTCGCTCGCCTATCTGGTGATGGCGGTGCTGATCGGCGTGGGCATGGCGACCGTGCTGATGACGCGAGAGCCCGGGCGATCGCCCCTCTCCAAGGGCATCGCTCGTGCCGGACCCGAGGGCGAGCCGAGTTTCGCGCTTCGCCTCGGTCTCATCTCTGGATTGGCGGCCCTCGCCATCCTCGTCTTTCTGGGTACGCGCGATTGGGTGTTGGCGCCCCTGGATTGGCCGAAATGGGCGGGCAATGTCATCGCCACGTTGCTGGCCGCGGCACTCCCCGTGCTCATTGTCGCCTTCCTGCCAAGGCCCGCGACGGAAACCGGGAACTACGCCGCCCTCCATCGCTGGCTTGACGAGGCGGTCAAGCGGCCGTTCCAGGACATGGGCACGAGGCGGGGCTGGGCGCTCATCCTGCTGTTCATCGTTCTCTACAAGCTGGGCGACGCGGTCCTAGGCACGATGGCCACACCCTTCTATCTGAAGATCGGCTTCACCAAGCTGGAGATCGCCGAGATCAGCAAGATATTCGGCCTGGTGGCCACACTCTTGGGCGTCTATATCGGCGGCAACATGGTGATGCGGCTGGGGCTGGGGCGCACGCTGCTGATTACGGGCGCGCTGCAGGCGACCTCGAATCTCATGTTCGCCTGGCAGGCCCATGTCGGTCACGACATCCACTGGCTCTACGTGACCATCGGCATCGAGAATTTGACCGGCGGCATGGGCTCGGCCGCCTTCGTCGCCTATCTCTCCGGCCTGTGCAACGTCGCCTTCACGGCCACGCAATACGCGCTGTTTTCCTCGCTCGCGGCGCTGGGGCGAACGGTCATCGCCTCGCCCATGGGTGCCATCGCCGAGGAGGTCGGCTGGGTGCTCTATTTCCTGCTCTCGACCGCGATGGCGCTCCCCGGTCTCTTGCTGCTCCTGTTCATGCTGCGCCGCTTTCCGGCGACGATCGAAGGAACCCGGCGGGAGGCTATCGGCGATTGAACGCGCCTCACCCGTCCGCGTCGAGGGCATAACCGGCGGCGCGCACGGTCCGGATGAGATCCGCCGTGCCCGCGAGGTTGATGGCCTTGCGTAATCTTCGCACATGCACATCGACCGTGCGGGCCTCGACATAGATGTCCCTTCCCCACACATGATCCAGCAATTGTTCGCGGTTGAAGACCCTGCCCTGGTTTTCCAGGAGAAAGCGCAGCAAGCGAAACTCGGTCGGGCCCAGATGCACGTCTTGGCCCGCGCGGCGCACGCGATGCGTGGCGAGATCCATGGCGAGATCGCGATAGGAAAGCGCTTCTTGCGCCGGCTCCGGGCTCGCGCGCCGAAGTGCTGCCTTGACCCTCGCCACCACCTCCTTGGGGCTGAAGGGCTTGGTCACGTAATCGTCGGCGCCCACTTCCAGCCCGCGCAGCTTGTCGGCCTCTTCGGCCCGGGCGGTCAGCATGATGATAGGAATCCGCCGCAATTCCGGCGACCTTCTTGCCTGCCGGCACAGCTCGATGCCGGAGAGAATGGGCAGCATCCAATCAAGCAGAACCAGATCGGGGCGCTGCTCGCGCATGAGCAACAATCCCTCCTCGCCATTTCCCGATTCGATGACCCGGAATCCCTCGCGCTCGAGGTTGTAGCGCAGCAACGCCACCATCGCCGCCTCGTCCTCGACCACCAGGACCAGGGGTTGCGTCCGGCCGCGCTGGGAGGCCTCGCCCGCGCGCCGCTGGCTGTCACGATTCATCGATAGGGACATTGGTCGTGTCGCCCTTCGGCCTGGATTCATCAAGGCTACGTCCCTCGACCATGAAATAGACGATTTCGGCGATGTTGGTCGCGTGGTCGCCGATGCGTTCGATATTCTTGGCGATGAAAAGAAGGTGGGTGCACGGGCCGATATTGCGCGGGTCCTCCATCATGTAGGTCAGCAATTCGCGGAACAGGCTGTTGTACATCTCGTCCACTTCCTCGTCGCGCCGCCAGGCGGCCTGCGCGCGCTCCGGGTCCTTGTCGATATAGGAATCCAGCACTTGGCTGACGATCTGCTGGGCCAAGGCCGCCATCCGCGGAATCGAGGCGGTGGGGCGCATCGGCTCGCTCCGCGCCAGGATCAATGCCCGCTTGGCGATGTTCTTGGCATAGTCGCCGATGCGCTCGATGTCGGAAGCGATCTTGATCGCCGCCACCACCTCGCGCAGATCCTTGGCCATCGGCTGTCGAAGCGCCAGCATGCGCACCGTCATCACGCCGACATCGTGTTCCAAGGCATCGATCCGCCGATCCGCCTCCACGACCGTTGCCGCCAGATCGGGATTGCGCCTGGAGAGCGCCTCCACCGCCTTGGCGAGCTGGGCCTCGGCGAGGCCCCCCATCTCCACGATCACGTTGTTCAACGCCTTCAGATCGTCGTCGAAGGACTTGACGATATGCTTGTCGGTTGGCTTGGTTTCCATGTGCGTTGTCTCGCTCTCGTACCCGTCGTCGCGGACGGTTGATTCGGAATTTTGTCTACGCCGGTACACGCCGGCGGGTACTAGCATTTTGTAACACTCAGCCGAAGCGGCCCGTGATGTAGCCCTGGGTGCGTTCGTCCCGAGGCGAGGTGAAGATATCCTCGGTCGCGCCCCATTCGACCATATAGCCCAGATGGAAGAACGCGGTCTTCTGGCTGACGCGGGCCGCCTGCTGCATCGAATGGGTGACGATGATGATGGTGTAGTTCTCGCGCAACTCGTCGATCAGCTCCTCGATCCTGGCGGTGGCGATCGGATCCAAGGCCGAGCAGGGCTCGTCCATGAGAATGACCTCGGGCGAGACCGCGATCGCGCGCGCGATGCACAGGCGCTGCTGTTGTCCGCCGGAGAGCCCCGTGCCCGGCTCCTCGAGGCGATCCTTGACCTCGCCCCAGAGCCCCGCGCGCTCCAGGCTCTCGCGCACGATCGCGTCCATCTCGGCCCTGGTCGCGGCCATGCCGTGAATGCGCGGGCCATAGGCGACGTTCTCATGGATCGATTTCGGGAACGGGTTGGGTTTCTGGAACACCATGCCGACGCGCGCACGCAGCATCACCACGTCGAGGCCGGGATCGTAGATGTCCTCGCCGTCCATCAGAATGGCGCCGGTGACCCGGCAATTCTCGATCACGTCGTTCATCCGGTTGAGGCAACGCAGGAACGTCGATTTGCCGCAGCCAGAGGGACCGATCAGCGCCGTCACCTGGCGCTGTGGTACGTCGAGATCGATCCCGAACAAGGCTTGCTTCTGGCCATAGAAAACATCGACGCCTCTGGTCGAAATCTTCGGCGCCCCACCCATCTGCTCGGCCACCCCCGGCCTCGGATCGATCGCATGGCTCATGATCGCGCCTTCCATCAAGGACCCGCTCCCGGCCTACCAGCGCCGCTCGAAGCGCCGCCGAATGACGACCGCCGCCGCGTTCATCGCCACCAGGAAGACCAGCATGACGATGATGCCGGCGCTGGTGCGCTCGACGAAGGCGCGCTCGGGGCTGTCCGCCCACAGATAGATCTGCACCGGCAGCACGCTCGCGGGGTCCGTGATCCCTTGCGGCACATCGACAATGAAGGCCACCATGCCGATCATCAGGACGGCGGCCGATTCGCCCATCGCGCGCGCCGTGCCGATGATGGCGCCGGTCATCACCCCGGGCATGGCCAGCGGCAGGACGTGATCGAACACCACCTGCTGCTTGGAGGCGCCCACGCCAAAGGCCGCTTCGCGGATCGAGGGGGGCACCGCCCGCAATGCCGCGCGGGTGGCAATGATGATGGTGGGGAGCGTCATCAGCGACAGCACCAGGCCACCCACCAACGGCGCCGAGCGCGGCAGGCCGAAGAATCCAAGGAACACCGCCAGGCCCAGCAATCCGAATACGATCGAAGGCACCGCGGCCAGATTGTTGATGTTGATTTCGATGATGTCGGTCAGCCGGTTCCTGGGCGCGAATTCCTCGAGATAGATGGCCGCCGCCACGCTCACCGGCAGCGCAAGCACAAGCGCCACCGCGACAGTCAGGAAACTCCCCATCAGCGCGCCGCCAAGCCCGGCCTGCTCCGGCTCCCGGGAATCGCCGTGGGTGAAGAAGTCGACATTGAACCGGGTTTCGATCCGGCCAGCGGCGGCCAGTTGGTCGAACCAGGCGATTTGCCGGTCGTCGAGCATGCGCTGCGATTCGGGCAGCGTTCGGTCGACGGCGCCCTTGGCCAGCATGTCGATCTCATCGGAGGCCAGCACCGAGACACGTTGAACGGTGCCGAGCTTGGCCATGTCGGCGCGCAAGTCCCGCAACACATCCTCGCCGGCAGCATTGCTGACCATGTCGAAGAGTTGCTTGCGCTGAGTGCGATCGCTCGCCGCCTCGGGGAACGCGGTCATGAGCGCTTGCTTGACCGCGCCAAGCGAATCGCCGGCGGCAAGCGAGGCGGGCGATAGATCCCCCTTGGGATCGAGCGCCGCCCGATCGAACGTCACATCCAATTCGATCCGGGTCTGGATGAAGGCGGTGTAGCCATGGGCGATCACGGTCAGCGCGAGAAAGCCCAGCATGAACAATGCAAATCCGACCGCCATGAGGCCATAAACGCGAAACCGCATTTCCGCCCGGTAACGCCGGCGAATGCGCGCGGGCGAAAGAACGGGCCGGTATTTGGCCGGCGCCACATCGTGAGCGAGATCAGTCATATTGCTCCCGGTATTTGCGCACGATCTTGAGCGCGATCACGTTCAGGCACAAAGTGACCGCGAACAGCAGCAGGCCCAGCGCGAAGGCCGCCAGGGTCTTCGGGCTGTCGAATTCCTGGTCGCCGACGAGGAGGGTGACTATCTGCACCGTGACCGTGGTCACCGCCTGCAGCGGGTTGACGGTCAGATTGGCGGCAAGTCCCGCCGCCATCACCACGATCATGGTTTCGCCGATCGCGCGGCTGACCGCCAGCAGAAGCGCGCCGGCAATTCCCGGCAGGGCCGCCGGAAAGACCACCTTGCGGATGGTCTCCGATTTGGTGGCGCCCAGCGCATAGGAGCCGTCGCGCAAGGATTGCGGCACCGCGTTCATGACATCGTCGGAGAGGGAGGAGACGAAGGGAATGATCATCACCCCCATCACCAGCCCGGCGGCGAGCGCGCTTTCCGAGGCCACGTCGAGACCGATGGATTCGCCCAGCCGGCGCAACAACGGCCCGATCGTGAGGGCCGCGAAGAAGCCATAGACCACGGTCGGGATGCCGGCCAGAATCTCCGCCAGCGGCTTCAGGATCGCGCGCGCCTTGGGCCCGGCGTAATCCGAGAGGTAGATGGCGACCATCAGTCCGACGGGTGCCGCAACCGCCATCGCGATTCCCGTGATCAGCAAGGTGCCGGCAATCACCGGCACCGCGCCGAAGGCGCCGGACGAGCCCACTTGATCGGCGCGGAGCGCCGTCTGCGGGCTCCACTGCAATCCGAACAGGAATTCGACCGGCGAGATCTGGGCGAAGAATCGCATCGTCTCGAACACGAGCGAGAGCACGATGCCGATCGTGGTCAGGATCGCGATGGTCGAGCAGGCGAATAGCAGAACGAGGACGATCCGCTCCACCCGGTTGCGCGAGCGCGCTTGGGGAGCGATGCGCCGATGGGCAAACGCCATGCCAAGAAGGGCCAGCGATAAAGCCACCACGCCCATGGCGCCGTTGCCCAGCGATTGCCAGCGCCGGTGGGTCGCGACCGCGCCTGCAATCGCCGGATCGTCGGTCTTGGCGAACGAGCTCCCTTCCGCCGCCTGGCGAATTTCGCTCAGCACCAGCGATCGCTGGCTGTCGTCAAGACCCTCCAGGCGCTCGGCCGCGACACCCATCATGGCCGCCCGATCGACGATCGTCGGCTGGGTGGCGAGCCAGACCAACGTCAGGAATAGGGCCGGCAAGCCGCAACAGAGGGCAACATAGGCGCCATGATATCGGGGCAAGGAATGCAGGCGCCGCAATTGGCCGCCAACACTCGCCTCGGCCTTGCGCCGGCCGAGGAAATATCCGAACGCGGCCAGCCCGAGAATGGCGATGGCCACGAACGTGGCCGCATTCGCTGCCGAGCGGGTCGCCTCGGCGAGCCGGGTAACGACCCTTGGCTGGCCCGATGTGCTCGCCGAGATTCCCAGGGCGGCGAAAGTGGCGGCTTCGATCTCGGCCCTGCGGGTTTCCGGAAACGCCACCAGCCCGCGATCGGCGAGATAGCCCTCCGCGCCCATGGCATTGGCACTCACCAATTCTCGGATATAGGCATCGATCGCCGGCATGATGCCGCGATGAGCGTTCTTCACGTAGATGTATAATTGGCGGGAAATCTTGTAGTCGCCGCTGGCGATCGCGTCATGACTCGGCGCGACACCTTCGATTCGCGCACCTTGCAGTATGTCGGCATTCTCCTCCAAAAAACTGTACCCGAAAATTCCGAGCGCCCGGGGATTGGCGGCCAGTTTCTGGACGATCAGATTATCGTTCTCGCCGGCATCGATATAGGCGCCGTCCTCGCGGATGGCGGCGCAGGCATGCTTGCGGGCGTCACCCTGTAGCGCCTGGATTTCGAGAAATTCCTCGCAGCCCTTGTCCAGCACCAGCTCGACGAAGGCGTCCCTGGTGCCCGAGGTGGGCGGTGGGCCGAGGATCTCGATTTTCTCCGAGGGCAAGGCCGGGTCGATGTCGCTCCAGGCGATGAAGGGATTGGCGACCAATTGCCCCTCGATCGGCACTTCCTTGGCCAGCGCCAGGAACAGAAGGCGGCGACTAAGGTCGAAGGAGGGCCCGGACTTGGCATTGGCGATCACGATGCCATCATGGCCGATGGGGATCTCGGTGATTTCGGTGACCCCGTTACTCTCGCAGGTTTCAACCTCGCTTGGCTTGATCGGGCGCGACGCGCCGGTCATGTCGGGCGATGCCGCATCGATTCCGGCGCAGAACAGCTTGAATCCGCCCCCGGTTCCCGTCGCCTCCACGACCGGCGCGGCGATCCCGGATTGTTGGGCCGCATGCTCGGCCACCAGGGTCGCGAAGGGATAGACGGTTGAGGAACCGACGATCATCAACTGGTCGCGGGCCAGGGATTGCGACAACGGCGCCAGGATTCCCAGGGCCATGGTCAAAATCGAGATCACGCCTTGGGTGAGACCGGCCATTGCGCACCGAATCTGATCATTTTCAGCTAGTTAGCCGATAGATATCGGCTGCCATGGAGTATTATATTGCGTTTATGTTACAGTAATATGACAGCGATCAAAGTTATTGGCGGGCCGCGCATTGAGGCGACCCGCCGCAATACCCGTCAATTCATCGGCGCCAGCGCCAGCGCCTTCTGGACGACCATCTGGTACTCGTCCTTGGGGAAGGGAACCAGGCCCTTGTCCGCCAAGTAACCGTCCTCGCCCATGGCCCGTTCGCTCACGTATTCGGCGACGAATTCCTGGATTCCGGGAATGATTCCGATATGGGCATTCTTCACATAGAAAAAGAGCGTGCGTGAGACCTTGTATTCCTTGCCGGCGATGGAATCGTATTCCGGCTGGATGCCCTCGATGCTGGCGCCCTGGATCCTATCGGCGTTCTGTTCCAGGAAGGAATAGCCGAAGATGCCGAAGGCGCCGGCATTGGCCTCGAGTTTCTGGACGATGAGATTGTCGTTTTCGCCGGCTTCGACATAGGCGCCATCCTCGCGAATCGAGTTGCAGGCGGCCTTTTTCGCGTCGCCCTCGAGGGCCTTGATCTCGGCGAAATCGGCGCAGCCCTTGTCCATCACCAGTTCGAGGAAGGCATCGCGCGTGCCCGAGGTCGGCGGCGGACCAAGAATCTCGATCTTTTCGGCGGGCAGCGCCGAGTTGATCTGGCTCCAGTTCTTGAACGGATTGGGCATTAGCTTGCCCTCCAGCGGAATCTGCTTGGCAAGCGCCAGGAACAATTCCTTGCGACTCACGTTCATCACCGGGCCAGACTTGGAATTGGCCAGCACGATGCCGTCGTAGCCGATCGGTACTTCGGTGATCTGCTCGATTCCGCCTTTCTTGCAGGCCTCGATTTCGCTGTCCTTGATCGGCCGCGAGGCGCCGGTGATGTCGGGCGTATTTTCGCCCACACCGGCGCAGAACAATTTGAACCCGCCGCCGGTACCCGTCGATTCGACGACTGGGGTCTTGAAATTGCCGGCCTTGCCGAAATTCTCGGCAACCGCGGTCATGAACGGAAACACCGTCGAGGACCCGACGATGTGCAATTGGTCGCGCGCTTGGGCCGTGCCGGCGACGAGGGTCAATCCGGCAAGGGCGGTGATCGCGAAAGTGATGGGTTTCATGGCCTCTCCTGAAAGATTGGGGCAGTGGCCCAGAAAGCGGCACAACAACGCCGCCCCGGGGAACGCGGCGGACACTAGTTCGGTTCGATGACGACAAGCGGACAATGGGGTGACAGTTCGATGACAGCCCGTTCGCGATTCGGGCCGAGGAATTCCCTCGATCAAGAATCCTCTGGCACCGGCAAATAGACGGTGAATGCGCTCCCCAGCCCGGGCTCGGATTCGATCCCGAGCGTGCCGCGATGGCGCTGCAGGATATGCTTGACGATGGCGAGGCCAAGGCCGGTTCCACCCATCTCGCGCGAGCGCGCGGCATCGACCCGATAAAACCGCTCGGTCAGCCGAGGCAAATGCTCACGCTGGATTCCCTGACCCTGGTCCCGCACGGTCACGCGGACCATCGCACGCGCCTGGCGGAGCGCCGGGAGGCACGCCCGAATCTGGGCGATATCCCTGCTCACTTCCGCCTCGATCAGAACCGGCGTTCCCTCGCTTCCGTATTTGATCGCATTCTCGACCAGGTTCTGGAACACCTGCACCAATTCGTCCTCGGCGCCGCGCAGCCTGGGCAGCGCATTGGTGGGCGGCAATTCCAAGGTCATGTTTCGGGCCGCGATCTTGAGGCCCAGCGAATCGGCGACACTCCCCAGCACCTGAGCGAGATCGACTTCGTCCTCGGGCCAGGCATGTTCCCTGAGCTCGATCCGGCTCAGCGACAAGAGATCGGCGACCAATCGATCCATGCGGCTCGCCTGATCCTGCATGATCCCGAGAAAGCGATCCGTGACCTCTGCGTCCTCGCGCGCCGGGCCGCGCAGGGTCTCGATGAAGCCAAGGAGTGCGGCGATCGGGGTCTTCAATTCGTGGCTGACATTGGCGATGAAATCGCCGCGCAGGGCCTCGAGCCTTCGCTCGCCCCCAATGTCGCGAAAGAGCAGCAACGCGCCGCTTGCGCCACCAATGCCGATGGGGCCCAATTCGACGGTCAAGTCCCGGTCGGTGCCGATCTTGATCGCGACCGCGCCGGCGGCGGCGCCGGTACGCCAGAGATCGTCCAGGGCATCGGTCAGGATTGGGTCCCTGAGGGCGGAGAGAAGCGGTCTTCCCGCCAGCCCCGGACCGAGCATTTCCCGTGCCTCGCGATTGGACCACAGGATGTCGCGCGCGCGGTCGATGATGAGTAGGGCCTGGGGAATCGCATCCAGCGCTTCCCAAATATCCCGGCTGCTCGTATCCGGGCTGCTGGCCGCCACCGACAATTCGCTCGCCCCAACCCCAGGTCCCTCGGTTTTGGCATTGCTGCCCAAATCCTGGCGGTTGAGGGCGACCGCACTCGTCAAGGCCGTGCCCGCGATCGCAATCAATGCCGCCGCCGCCCAATCCAGATCGCTAACGCCGGCGACCAAGACCAGCGCCACCGCCCAGATCGCTCCCTGGTAACAGACAATTGTCCAGATCGGGTACCGCGCCACGCGATTTTCCTGCATAATCGGTCCCGGCCTTTGGACGGAACGCGCCTGGTCGGCCAGACGGAATGTTAGGATATTCAGCCAAACAACGGGACACTTGTCATGAAATCTTCAAGACTCTGTGTGGTGGCGGCGGTTCTGGCTCTAGGCCTTGCTGGCCCATCGTTGGCGCAGGAGGAGGAGGAGAGCGAGTATCAGCCCTGGGGGGGCGGCCAACAGATAACCCAGGAAAACGCCGCGCAATTGATCGCCAAGCTCCGAGCGCTGATCAAGAAGGCCGAAGCGGCACAGGCCGCGGATCCGAAATTCCTCGCCGATCTGACGGCGCTGGTCGACCAGTATTCGGCGCCGGGCGGCAAGGGCCAAGTGTTCCTCAGCGACAATTTCAAGGACGGGAACTTCACCGTCAATCCGGCCTGGAAGGTTTCGGCGGGACAATGGGGTGTCGATGCCGGGGGCGCCAATGTCGGCCTGGTGAGCAAGATCCGACAGGGACAGAATGTCGATGCGCTTCTGGGCGCCATTCTGGGCGTACAGACCCAGCCGACCGGGCAACAGGAATATGCCTCGATCTACACACCGGTCAAATTCACCAACGCCTTCGTGATCAAGGTCAAACTGACCTCGAAGGATTTCTATGGCGGTCTCAATATCGTCCCCTTCCAGGGAGCCTCGGGCCAGAACGCCTATCGGCTCGTCTACCAGCCCAACAACGCCACGGGCCTGGCGCTGCAGCGGGTCTCCGGCGGCAAAACCGCCCAGATCGCCGCCTTCAACGGAGCGGTCCGGTTGGAGGATGGCAGGGCGCATGACCTGGTTTGGAGCCGCGATTCCGCCGGGCGGATGGTGGTCACCGTCGATGGCCAGGCGGTGCTCAAGGCCACGGACACCAAGGTCGCCGGCAACATGGAGGGCCTGCTCCTGATCAATGTCGGTGGCAGCTATTGGATTCGCGAGGTCACGATCGAGGGCAATTGAGAGCTTCGGCCGGGTTCACGCGCCTCGATTGGCGTGGGGGGCGAAGGCCTGCCCAAGGACCAGGTCCCAGCCCTGGTCATAAGATTCCCTGGCCCCGGCTGCGCGGGCTTCACCCAGAGATTCCCAGCCCCGGTGTATCAGTTTGACCAGGGTCCCCTCGCCTTGAGCGGTGAAACCGATGTCGACCATCTGCGCGCTCTCGGGCCCGCGACCCGGATGCCAGGTCATGGCAAACCCGTCGGGGGGCGACCAGCGCGTGATATAGCCCCAGACATGCTCCGACCCGTCGGCATCGGTTTCGAAGACGCGGCCGCCTACATGAGGCTCGATGGCGCAATCCCGCGCCTTGTCTTCGCCCACCGAATGGGTCGAGAGCGGCCACCAGCGCCCGATCTCGGCGGTAAATGCCTCGAAGGCGTGGGCAGGCCGGCACCGCACCCGGATGGTTTTTTCCAGTGGCGGAACCTGAAAGTGTCTCGGCTGATCGTTCATGCGCTCGCATCCTCGTCTTTGCCGCCGCCACCCTGGCCGGATTCGACGTGCCGGGCAAAGGCCAAAAGCGTGTCCGACCACAGCCGATCCAGATAGGCGCGCGCCTCGCCAAGCGCTGGAGGATTGATGGCGAAATAATGCCTGGTCCCGATCCAGGTCTCCACCACTAGGCCGCTCTCCTTCAGTACCTTCAGGTGCTGGGAGACCGCTGGCCGAGTGACCAGCAACCCCTTGGCGATGAGGCCCACCGGTTTCGGCCCGTCGCGAAGCCGCTCCAGAACCTTGTACCGGGTCGGGTCGGCGAGTGCGGCAAAGGCATTCGATATGTTAGCCATTACTTACAGTAAGTATATACGCACAATTTGTCAATAACCGAGGCCAGCTCTGGCATCTTGGCGTTCAACTAGGTCCTGAAATTATCAGCCGATTTCAAGCCCTCAACGCCTGGCGGAGACCATGGTGGCCAATGCGGCAAAGGCGGCCGAGGTCAGAATTTCGTTGACGGTGGCACCGGTCTGCACGATCTGGATGGGCTTGGCTAGGCCAACCAGGACCGGGCCGATCACCGAGCCTCCCAATTCCTGCATCAGTTTGGCCGAAATATTGGCGGAATGGAGCGCCGGCATGATCAGGATGTTGGCCGGGCCATTGAGCCGGCAAAACGGGTAAAGCTCCTTCATCAGCGCGAAATCGAGCGCCATGTTGGCCTGCATCTCGCCGTCATACTCGAAATCCACCTGGCGCTGGTCGAGGACGGTGACGGCATCGCGGATGCGCTCGGCCTTTTCCATGGGCGGATTGCCGAAATTGGAGAAGGAGAGCAGCGCCACCCGTGGCTCGTGGCCCAATTGGCGCGCGATCGAGGAGCATTGCACGGCGAAATCCGCCAATTGCTCGGCCGTGGGCAATTCATGGACGGCGGTGTCGGCGATCAACACCGTGCGACCCTTGGCGACCACGATCGACAAGGCCATCAGGGTCTGGCCCGGCCGTACATCGATCACCCGGAGTGTATCCTCGAGACAAACCGCGAAAGATCGGGTGACGCCGGTCACCATGGCATCGGCATGGCCTTCGGCTACCATGCAGGCGCCGAACACGTTGCGGTCCTGGTTGACTAGGCGCTGCACGTCGCGCGCCAAGGCCCCCTTGCGCTGCAACCGGCGGTACAGCATTTCCTGATAGAGCTTGGTGTGGGGCGAGGTGGCCGCACTCACCGCTTCGATGCCGGCGGCGTCCCCCAGGCTCGCATTCTGGATGGTTTCGGCGATCCGCTCCGGCCGGCCCACCAGGACCGGCGTTCCATAGCCTTGGGCGCGATAGGCGATGGCGGCGCGAATGACTTTTTCTTCCTCGCCCTCGGCGAATACCACGCGCTTCGGGCTGTGGTGCAGGCGCTCGAAGATCAAATGCAGGGAACCGGCGGCCGGGTCGAGCTTGGCGGCGAGTGCCGCGCGGTAGCCCTCCATGTCGATGATCGGCCGGCGTGCGACACCGCTGTCCATCGCCGCCTGCGCCACCGCCGCCGGAACCCAGGAGATGAGCCGGGGGTCGAAGGGCACCGGGATGATGTATTCGGGGCCGAAGCGAAGCCTGCGCCCGGAATAGGCGGCGTCTACTTCGTCCGGCACGTCCTCGCGCGCGAGTTCAGCGATTGCATTGGCGGCGGCGATCTTCATCTGTTCGTTGATGGTGCGGGCGCGAACATCGAGCGCGCCGCGGAAAATATAGGGGAAGCCCAGCACGTTGTTGACCTGGTTGGGGTAATCGCTGCGTCCGGTGGCGACGATGGCGTCGGGCCTCACCGATTTCACTTCTTCGGGCGTGATCTCGGGATCCGGATTGGCCATGGCGAAGATGATCGGTTTGGCCGCCATTGCCTTGACCATGTCAGGCGTCACCGCGCCCTTGATCGAGAGGCCGAAAAAGACATCGGCGCCCCTCATGGCCTCGGCCAGGCTCCGGGCCTTGGTCTCGACGGCGTGCGCCGATTTCCACTGGTTCATACCCTCGGTGCGGCCCTTGAAGATGACCCCCTTGGTATCGCACAGGATGGCGTTGCCGGGCGCCAAGCCCATGGATTTGATCAATTCGACGCAGGCGATCGAGGCGGCGCCGGCGCCATTGATCACCAGCTTCGCGTCCTTGATGTTGCGACCGGTCAGGTGCAAGGCGTTGACCAGCCCCGCGGCGACGATGATCGCGGTGCCATGCTGGTCGTCGTGGAAGACCGGGATGTCCATCAATTCGCGCAATTGTTGCTCGATGATGAAGCATTCCGGCGCCTTGATGTCCTCCAGGTTGATGCCGCCGAAGCTTGGCCCGAGATACCGCACGCAATTGATGAATTCATCGACGTCCCTGGTATCCACCTCCAGATCGACGCCATCGATATCGGCGAAACGCTTGAACAAGACCGCCTTGCCTTCCATGACCGGCTTGGAGGCGAGCGCCCCTAGGTCGCCGAGGCCAAGGACCGCGGTGCCGTTGGAGATGATCGCGACCAGATTGCCTTTGGCGGTGTAGTCATAGGCGCTCGCCGGGTCTTTCTCGATCCGCAGGCAGGGGAAGGCCACGCCCGGCGAATAGGCGAGCGACAAATCCCGTTGCGTCGTCAGGGGCTTGGTGGCAACGATCTCGATCTTTCCGGGACGCCCCTGCATGTGGAAAACAAGCGCTTCTTCCTCGGTAATTCTCACATTGCCGTCGCTCATGATTGGTTTGACCTATCCCCCGACCCATGGCCATTCGTGGCAAAAGCTGGCACGAATCCCCGGCAAAGAAAAGTGCGGTATGGGAATCAGCAGGCTGGATGACGCATGAGCGATAGAGACCGCCAAGAACCAGGGGTCCAGGCCACGACGCCCCTGATGGCGCAATATCTGGCGCTCAAGGAGAAGCATCCGGATTGCCTGCTGTTCTACCGGATGGGGGATTTCTACGAACTGTTCTTCGCCGACGCCATCAAGGCGGCGGCGGCCCTCGATATCGTGCTCACCAAGCGCGGCCAGCATCTGGGCGAGGATATCCAGATGTGCGGCGTGCCCATCCACGCCGCCGAGAATTATCTCAACCGGCTCATTCGCCAGGGCTTCAAGGTCGCGATCTGCGAGCAGATCGAGGATCCGGCCGAAGCAAGAAAGCGGGGCGCCAAGGCCGTGGTCAAGCGCCAGGTCTTGCGCGTGGTCACACCGGGAACCTTGACCGAGGACGGCCTCCTGGAAGCGCGCCAGCACAATTATCTCTCGGCACTCGCCGATTCCGGGGGCGGGTTCGGGTTGGCCTGGGTCGATATTTCTACCGGGGGCTTCCAGACCCAGACAATCGCCCGGTCGGGTCTCGCGGCCGCACTGGCCCGGCTCGATCCCACGGAATTGCTGGTGCCCGAGCGGCTGCTGGCGCGACCCGATCTCCTGGACATCTTGAGCGACTGGCGCCAGCGCCTGTCGGCCCTACCCAATTCCCGCTTCGACAGCGAGAACGCACGGCCTCGCCTGGAGCGCTTTCACGGCGGGGCGGCGCTGGATGCCTTTGGCGCCTTCTCGCGCGCCGAGATCGCGGCATCGGGCGCCATTCTTGGCTATGTGGAACTGACCCAGCAGGGCAAGCTGCCGCGCCTCTCGCGGCTGGAGCGGGTCGGCCAAAACGCCATCCTGGAAATCGATTCCCCGACCAGGCGCAATCTCGAGCTTTCGCGTACGCTCACCGGCGAGCGCAAGGGTTCGCTGCTGGCGATCATCGACCGCACGGTGACCGGGGGCGGGGCACGGCTGTTGGCCGATTGGCTCGCCGGCCCACTGACCGATGCCGCCCAGATCGCAAGGCGCCACGATTCGGTGCAATATTTCAAGACCCAGGCGCGCCCGCGCGCTTCCATCCGCGACATCTTGGGGACCGCGCCCGATCTCGAGCGGGCACTTTCGCGCCTCAGCCTCGATCGAGGGGGGCCCCGCGATCTCATCGCCTTGCGCGAGGGTTTGCGCGCCGGCGCCGAGCTGAAAACAATCTTGATCGGCCCCAGCCTTTCGCCCATCCCTGAATTGTTGGAAGGTGCCGCCGAAGCGCTGGGCCGGCACCGTGACTGGGTTGCCAAACTCTCGCGCTCGCTCGCCGACGAGCCGCCGATCTTCGCGCGCGATGGCGGATTCGTGGCTCCAGGCTATCTGCCCGATCTCGACGAAATTCGCGCCCTCCGGGACGATTCCCGGCGCCTGATAGCCGCGCTGGAGACGCGCTATCGCCAGGAAACCGGCATCGCCTCGCTCAAGATCCGCCACAACAATGTCCTCGGCTACCATGTCGATGCGACCAGCATCCAGGCCGACAAGGTGCGCGGCGACGAGCGTTTCATCCATCGCCAGACGACCGCCAATTCGGTGCGTTTCACGACCGTCGAATTGGGCGAATTGGAGCAGAAGATCGCGCGCGCCGGCGAGCACGCGCTCGCCATCGAATTGCGCCTGTTCCAGGAACTGGTCGGCGAGGCGCTGGCACTGGCCGAGGAGATCTCGCATGTGGCTGCGGCCCTTGCCCTGATCGACGTGACCCAAGGGCTTGCCGATCTCGCCGAGGAAGCGGAGTGGTCACGCCCGGAGATGAATACCGGCACCGATTTCCTGATCGAGGGCGGGCGCCATCCGGTCGTGGAGGCGGCCCTCAAGCGCACCGGCGCCGGCGCCTTCGTCGCCAATGATTGCGATCTCTCGCCTGGACGAAGGCTATGGCTGGTGACCGGCCCCAACATGGCCGGCAAATCGACCTTCCTTCGGCAGAACGCGCTCATTGCGATCCTTGCCCAGATGGGAAGTTTCGTGCCGGCGCGCCGCGCGCGCATCGGCATCCTCGATCGGTTGTTCAGCCGGGTGGGGGCGGCCGATGATCTCGCGCGCGGGCGCTCGACCTTCATGGTCGAGATGGTGGAAACGGCGGCGATCCTCAATCAGGCGGGCCCCCAATCGCTAATCATCCTGGACGAGATCGGGCGGGGCACGGCAACTTTCGATGGTTTGTCCATCGCCTGGGCGTGCCTCGAACATCTGCATGAGGTCAATCGCTGCCGGGCGCTGTTCGCCACTCATTTTCACGAATTGACCAATCTTGCCGGAAGACTGGAGGCGCTCACGCCCCATACCATGCGGGTCAAGGAATGGCAGGGCGAAATCCGTTTCCTGCACGAAGTCGCTCCGGGTACCGCCGACCGATCCTATGGCATTCATGTGGCGGAGCTGGCGGGCCTGCCGCCTTCCGTCATCGAGCGCGCCAATCAGGTGCTGGAAACCCTGGAGAAAGGCGAGGAGGCCGATGCGCTTGCCCGCATGGCGGTGGATCTGCCGCTCTTCCAACTGGCCCCAAGACACGCGCCAATGGCGGCTTGGACAAGCGCCGTCGAAGCGGCACTCAAGGAATTGAACCCGGACGAATTCAGCCCCAAGGACGCGCTGGAGGCGCTCTATCGCCTCAAGGGATTGCTCGGCAAGAGCTGAACACGCGGGCGCACTATCCGCTGCAACCATCCTTCAGCACGTAATGGGGATTGTCGGGATTGAAAATTGAGTTCTCATCCTCCGCGTCGCCATGGCGATTGCGCCCCGTCGCCAGGCGAATGAGGAAATCCGCGCCGTTTTGCAGCCGCCAATCCTCGGCTTCGAGGAGTTCCTGGAGGCCGCCAAGATCGGCCGCCGTGATTTTGAGTTCGCAATAGGTGCGCGTTGTGGTCTCGAACGTCACCTTGAAACCGGGCGAAATGATGGCATGGCCCAGCCAATCGAATTCCATGTTGTGCGAAAGGCTCCGACAGATCTCGGCCGCGCCCGGAGTGGCGGGGCCCCCCAGTCAAGTTCGCGATCGCTCGAAATCCACAGGCCCACCCATCCCAACACCAGCGCCGCGACGACGGCGCTAATCCAGATCATGAATTTCTTGAGCCTTGTGATGGTGGCGCTCCGCACCGATGAGGAAAACAAAGGCCAAGCGTTTCGGTCGCCCCTCGCCCAGCCCTGGGCATCCCTCTCCCTCGAATTCGGGGAAGAAGGCAAGGTGAGGGGGCGATTTCATTCCTTCGGACAACACTCTAAATTCTCTTCCACAATGGCGTTCGTTCTTTGATGGCGTGTCTTTGCCCGGCGTCCCCGAAAACGATTGACGCGTTCGCAAAGGGCCTCTTGCAATGTCCCAAATTGTGCTTCTGGCCGCCCTTCTCGCCGTCGTCTTGTGGGGCGCCTCGCCGGTCGCGACCAAGGTCGCGGTCGCGGATTTGTCGCCCATCGCGGTTGCGATGTTGCGGACCGTAATCGGCGGGTTCCTGGCCTTGCCGATCGCCATCCTGTTTCGCATCAAATTGCCCCGGAATCGCACTCTCATTCTTTGGCTTCTGCTCTCGGGCTTTTGCGGCTTCATCGGCTTTCCGATGTTGTTCTCGCTTGGCGTGCGCCTGACCTCGGCCAATCACGCATCGATGATCCTGGCGGCACTGCCGATTTTCACCGGCGCCATCGCGATGGCCCTCCAACGCCGCTGGCCAAGCGCCCTATGGTGGATCGGCTGCGCCGTGGCGCTCATCGGCGAAGCGATCCTGATTTCCGGCAAGGCATCCGCTGGCACAAGCCAGCCCAGCCTCGACGGCGATCTCCTGGTGCTCGGGTCGAATTTGTTTGCCTCGCTCGGTTATGTACTCGGCGGAAAATTGCAGCAGGCGAATTATCCCTCGACCGGCACCACCTTCTATGGCGCGGCCGGTGCTGCCATCCTGTTATTGCCGATAACGATATTTCTTGCCCCGGATTGGGATCTGCGCGGCGTGTCGGTATCTTCCTGGGCGGGTGTGGCCTACCTTGCGATCGTGGTCACGATCCTCGGTTATGTGCTGTGGTATTGGGCGCTGGGCCGGGGCGGGATCGCGCGGATCGGCCTGATCCAGTTCCTGCAACCGATCTCCGGCGTGGCGCTCGCCGCTTTGCTGCTGGGCGAGGAAACAAGCCTCGCCTTTCTCGGCGCCTCCGCCGTTATTCTTTTCGGTGTCTTCGTGGCGATGAAGGGAAAATGACGTGGGCGACCAGCGCCGGCCGCGAAGGGCCGGCGCGGCCATCCAGTTCGATCGGTCACTTCTTGGCGCCGAGGCCGCCGACGATCTCGCGATATTCTTTTTCCGAGAACGCCTTCAATGTCTGCGTACGGACGTTGCCGGCACCGGCGATCTTCAGCGCGAGCCTCGCCATCGCGGCGTCGTCCGGCATGTCGACAATCGTCACCATGTCATGACCGCCCATGGTCATGTAGAAATCGCCCACTTTGCCGCCCATGCCCTTGGCGAGCTTGCGTACGCCGTCGAGGCGCGCCGGCGAATCCTTCACATTGGCGACGCCTTGCGAGGTCCAACTCCCCAGTATGATGTACTTTCCCATGTCTTCCTCCCCTATTGCTTCTTGTGGGTCCTTGCTCGGCCAAGCGCCCAGCGGACAAGATCAATGTATCATGGCTTGGTAGGTAAGGGGGTTAACGGGATTGCGCCTATCAGCGGTTTTTTGTCCCGCCCATGATACAGATCAGCCGCCAATGAGTCTGGCTGACCGGCACGACCGAGAGGCGCGAATTGCGGACGAGGCCGAGTTCGGCGAGCCTGGGCTCCGCCTTGATCTCCGCCAGGCTGACCGGCCGCTTCATGGCCTGGACGGGTCTCACATCCACCATCACGAAGCGTTTGGTCGGGTCGGTGGGATCGGGATAGGCCTCGCGCGCGATTCCGGCGATGCCCACAATGGCGAGGCCCACATTCGAATGATAGAAGAAGGCGCGATCGCCCTTCTTCATCGCCCTCAGATTCGCGGCCGCCTGATGGTTACGCACACCGCTCCATTGCGTGATCCCATCCTTGACCAATCGGTCCCAGGAATAGGCCGAAGGCTCGGACTTCATCAGCCAATAGTTCATGCCACGGTACCCGCCGTCGCTAGTGGGTGGTTCGAGCCATATGACCCCGCCCATTCACGCCGGCGGGCGACTCATCATTTGGTAACATGCGGCCCGCCTTTCGTGGAAGGCCGCGGGAGCGATTGATGTATCACGCATTTTCGAAAGTTGGCACTGGCCCCTCACACCGATTGCGGAAAGACCTTGCGGAAGGGTACCACACTCACACTCTCGAACAATCCCGCCTGGCCATAGGGATCGCCCGCGAGGAATGCATCCGCCGCCGCGCGATCCGGCAAGTCCAGCACCAGCAGGCTTCCGATCATCGATTGGCCGTCATCGGCGAGCAGCGGGCCCGCCAGCACGATTGCGTCACGATACGCCGCCAGATAGGCGACATGAGCCGGCCGGTTGGCGAGCCGCGTTTGCGGATGGCCGGGCTTGTCGTGGCAATGGATCGCGAACAGCATGGAGCGATGATCCCTCCCTTGACTGGTGAACGCTAGGCCTTCCCGCCGGCCCCCCGCAAGGGCATCGCCCGATCGTCCAGGGGCCAGCGTGGCCGGGGCGCGAAATCGAGCGTACTTACCTCGCCCTGCCCCAGGCGCTCGATCCCCGCCCAGGCAATCATCACCGCATTGTCGGTACAAAGTGCCGGTGGCGGCACCACCAGGGGAATTCCGGCGTCAAGCGCGATGACGTGCAGGGAATCGCGCAGCCGGCGATTGGCGGCAACGCCGCACGCGGCCACCAGGGCCTTCAAGTCCGGCCGCATTTCCAGGGCAAGCGTCAGGGCGCGCCTGGTTCGGTCGGCGAGCGATTCGACGACCGCCATTTCGAATCCGGCGGCGAAATCGGCGCGGGCTCCTTCGTCGAGTTTCCCCGCGCCGCCACGAGCCTCGAGGGCCATGCGCAAGGCGGTCTTCAATCCGCTGAACGAGAAATCCAGTACCGCTCGGCCCAGCATCGGGCGCGGCAATTCGGCATAGGGTGCGCGAGCGCGCGCCGCCCAGGCCTCGATCGCGGGTCCGCCGGGGAATCCCAAATCCAAGAGCTTCGCCGCCTTGTCGAAGGCCTCGCCGGCCGCATCGTCGATGGTCGTTCCCAGGCGTCGATACCGACCGAGCGCCTCGACCACCAGGAGCTGGCAATGGCCGCCCGAAACCAGCAGCAGCAGATACGGAAAATCGATGCCATCGGTCAGGCGCACGGTCAAGGCGTGGCCCTCCAGGTGATTGACGGCCAGGAACGGCTTCCGCCAGGCGAGCGAGAGCGCCTTGGCGGTCATCACGCCGACGATGACGCCGCCGATCAGTCCCGGCCCGCCGGTCGCCGCCACGGCATCGATTTCCGCTGCCTCGAGCCCGGATTGGGCGAGCGCGTGGGCGATTACCTTGTCCATGCGATCCAGATGCGCGCGCGCCGCCACTTCCGGGACGACGCCGCCGAAGGGGCGATGCTCCTCCAATTGTTGGGCGATCACGTTCGACAGAATTCGCCGATCGTCGGCGACCAACGCGGCGGCCGTTTCATCGCAGGAGGATTCGATGCCAAGAACAACCATGAAAATGGACCGCGTTATTGCAATCGCCCACGGCGCTGGCTAAGAGAATGCGCAGCCAGCGGTGATTTATGGCGAGTCCGGATAAACCAGGCAAGGATGGCGAAGCGATCTTTAGGATCGGAACGCGCGGGTCGCCCTTGGCCTTGGCCCAAGCCGAGGAAACCAGGGCCCGCCTCGCCGCTTTTCACCCCGCCTTGCGCGCGCCCGGCGCCATCGCGATCGTGACCATCAAAACCACTGGCGATCGGGTTCAGGATCGAGCACTCGCCGAGATCGGCGGCAAGGGCCTGTTCACCAAGGAGATCGAGGAAGCGCTGCTGGCCGGAGCGATCGATCTTGCCGTCCATTCGATGAAGGATTTGCCCAATTTCCTGCCCCGGGGACTTGGCATTGGCTGTCTCTTGCCACGGGAAGACCCGCGCGACGTGCTCGTGGCCGGGGCCTCGCACGCGATCGCGGATCTGCCCCGGAATGCGATCGTCGGCACCGCCTCGTTACGGCGGCAATCGCAGCTCCTGGCGCAAAGAAAGGACCTCGAGATCGTCACCTTGCGCGGCAATGTCGGAACCCGGCTGGAAAAAGTGGCGCGCGGCGAGATCGACGCGACCGTCCTCGCCTTGGCGGGCTTGAAGCGCCTGGGCAAGGAGGGGGCCGCAAGCGCCATCCTTTCGATGGAAGAGATGCTCCCCGCCGCCGGCCAGGGCGCGATCGGGGTCGAAACGCGCCTCGATGACGAGAGAGCCCAGGCGCTGCTCTCCCCCATCAACGACAAGGCGACCGCCATCGCGCTCGCGGCCGAGCGCGCGTGCCTGGCCGAGCTCGAGGGATCGTGCCGGACGCCGATCGCCGCCTATGCCGAACTCGTCTCCGGACGCTTGCGATTGCGCGCACTCGTGGCGCTGCCGGATGGCTCGGCGCTGCACCGGGCGCAAGATGATTCCACGCCCGAGGATGCCGAGCGTCTGGGCCAGGAAATCGGCCGCCGCCTGAAGGCGATGGCCGGACCCTCATTCCTATCGTAGGCAATGCGCGCGCTCATCACCCGTCCCGAGGAAGACTCAAGGCCCTTGGCCGAGGCGCTGGAAGCGCGTGGCATCGAGGCATTGGTCGAGCCCCTGCTCTCGATCCGCGCGCTGCCCGGCACCCCGATCGATCTCGATGGCGTGCAGGCGATCCTGATCACCAGCGCCAACGGGCTTCGCGCGCTCAGCCGGCGCATTTCGCGGCGCGATCTCCGCGTGCTGGCGGTGGGCGATGGTTCGGCGGAAGCGGCGAGTCTTGCCGGGTTCACGACCATCGATTCCGCGCAAGGCGATGTCTCGGCGCTTGCCGCCCTGGTTGTGGAAAGATTGCGGCCCGGGGATGGGGCGCTGTTTCACGCCGCCGGCTCTCAGGGCGCCGGCGACCTCAAGGGCCAGCTGGAGCGGGCGGGGTTCACAATCAGGCGGGCCGAACTTTACGAGGCGGTGCCGGCATTCGAGTTTTCCGCCCCGATTCGCGCCAATCTGTCGCAGGGCGGCATCGATTGCGTGCTGCTGTTTTCGCCGCGCACGGCGCGGATTTTCGTCGCTTTGTGGCGAAAAACCGGGGAACCGGCCTTGGCCCGAATCGCCGCCCTTTGCCTTTCGGCGGCGGTGGCGCGAGAAATCAAGGCCCTGGACTGGGCCAGAACCGAGATTGCCACGAAACCGGACTTGCCAGCGATGCTGGCACTAGTGGATGCTGAACGCGAAAGGATCGCGCGCATGGCCGAGGAAAATCCCCAACCCCAACCCGACGCGGCGCCGGTGGAGCCGGCTGAGGCGGAAGCGGCGGCACCCAAGCCCGCCGAAGCACCGGTTGAGACACGGGCACCTTCCAGCGGGCGAAAGGGTGGCCTTCTTGGCGCTATCCTTGCCGGCGCCATCAGCGCCGCCCTGATCACCTTGGCCGCCCCCTATTGGATGCAGGCGATCGGCATTCCCGATGCCCGCGATTCCGGCCCGACGACCGATGAACTGGCGGCGCTTCGCCAGGCGATCGCGGACAAGGCCGGATCGGCGGAGGTCGCGGCGGCGACCGATCCCTTGCGCCAGCAATTGGAATCGCTGGGCACAAGCCTCGAGACCGCGCGGCAGGATTTCGCGGCCCTAAGCAGTGAATTCGAGGCGCTGAAATCGGCGGAAGCTGGCGGCGAGACCGCGATGCCGGCGCCCGCCATCGATCTTGCGCCGATCGAGGATCGGATCGCCAAGCTGGAATTGTCGTTGGCCGAGACCGCCCTGCTTGTGTCTGAAACGACCCAGGCCCAGGCCGAGCCCAACCAGATCGCCGAAGCGGCGCGCCAGACGCTGGAGGCTGAGAACCGGGCCCTGCGCGACCGCATCGACGAATTGGCGCGCCAGATCGAGGAGATGGCGGCCTTGAGCCCGCGCCTCGGCGAGATAGAAACACGCCTCGGCGAGATTCCCGCCGAGACCGCGCGCCAGCACGCCGCCGCGCTGATCGTGGCGCTGGGCCAATTGCAAAGTGCGCTCACCGACGATCGCGCCTTTGTCACACAATTGCGTACGGTCAAGGATCTGGCGGTTGGCGATGAGGCGATCTGGGACCGGATTGGCCCGATCATCGACATCCTCGAGCCGCTGGCCGAGGCGGGCGTGCCGACGCGCTCGCAATTGGCCGCCGGATTCCCCGGCACCGAGATCGCGCGCAAGGCCGAGGCCGATCTCGCCGGATCATTGGTCGAGGATGCCCCTTGGTGGAAACGGCTGATGCACCGGCTGTCCGAAGTCGTGACGGTGCGCCCCGTGGGCGGCGATGTCGAGGGTGAGGGCGCGCTCGAGCGTCTGGCGCGGGCCGAATCGGACCTGGCCGAGGGCGATCTGGCGGCGGCAATCCTTGAGATTGGCGGCATCACCGGAACCGCCAAGGAAGTCGCCGCCGGTTGGATGGGCCAGGCGCAGGCGCGAATCGCCGTGGACGAAGCGGCCGCGGTGCTGGCCGAGATTTCGGCCCGCGCGCTCGAGCCCGGTCCCGGCGGGGCCGGCTGATGCGCAAAGCAGCGTCATGAGTCTCGGGCGCGCGCTTTCCTATTTCGTCAAGCTCGGCATTCTGGTGGCGGGGGCGGTTTGGCTCGCCAATCGACCGGGGGCGTTGACGATTTTCTGGTTCGATCACCGTATCGACATGCCGGTCGGATTGGCGATCGGCCTCGTGCTTCTGGCCTTCGTCGCCCTCTTTGCTCTATGGCGGTTGTGGCGATTGCTGCGCGGTGCGCCTCGGGAGTTCGCCCTTTTCCGTTCCAACCAACGCCGGGCCAAGGGCCACCGCGCCTTGACCCAAGGCCTGGTGGCGATCGCCGCCGGCGACGCATTGGCCGCTCGCAAGCAGGCCAAGGCCGCTCACGCGCTTCTGGGCGAGGCCTCTTTGCCGCTCTTGCTCGCGGCGCAGGCGGCGCAATTGGCCGGCGACGATTCGACCGCCGAGCGCTATTTCGAGGCGCTGTCCCGCGAGGCCGAGACAGCGCTCCTCGGCCTGCGCGGGCTCACCGCTGGGGCCCTGAAGCGCAATGACGAGGCGGCGGCACTTATCCATTCCGAGCGCGCGCTGGCACTCGCACCCCACGCGCCCTGGGCCGGCGAAACGGCGCATCGCCTGCAACTCAAACTCGGTCGGTTCGACGCCGCCGAGGCAAGTCTCAAGGCGCTTACCCGCTCGGGCGCGCTCGATGCCAAACTGGCGCAGCGGCGCCGGGCAGCATTGCTTGCCGAACGCGCGCGCCGCGCGCTTGCCGATGATACCGGCTTCGGAGAGATCGATCTCGCGATCAAATCTTCGCGCGAGGCGGTGAAGCTGGCCGGGGATTTCGCCCCGGCGCGGGCGTGTCTGGCACAAGCGCTGATGCGCAAGGGAAAGACCCGCGAAGCGGCGCGATTGATCGAGCAGGTCTGGGACGACGCGCCGCATTGGTCGCTGGGGCGGATCCTGCTCTCGGTCCTGGGTACCGAGGCGCCCCTGGAGCGGGCGCGACGCGCCGAGGCCCTGGCCAAGCGCCGGCCGGAGCATGCCGATTCCCTGCGTCTGGCGGCGGAGGCCGCTCTTTCCGCCCGGCTCTGGGGCGATGCCCGGAATCATCTCGAACTTCTGGCCGAGAAGGAGCGTGCCGAAGGCGGGGTCACCCAGGAATTGTGTCGGCTGATGGCCCGCCTGGAAATGGCCGAGCGCTACAATGCGCTGACCGAGCGACAATGGCTGGATCAAGCGGTCCAGGCGCGGCCAGGCGCCGAATGGTGCTGCCGGCAATGCGGATGGGTAAGTGCCGCCGGCCCCGAGGCCGGAGGTTGGCAACTAATCTGCGCGCGCTGCGATGGCGTCGATAGTTTGGAATGGAAGAGCCCGGCGGCGCAGATTCTGCGCGATGTCACCGGCGGCGAGGAAACCGGAGATCGCGCGCGCGAAGCCGGAAAAATCGGCGGCCCGGCCATATCTGGTGCGGGCGAAGAGCGCCAGGAGCCACCCCCAGCGGCGCCCTTCGGAGCTTCGGTTGACGCCGCCAGGTTGGTGAACTAGGGTCCGGCCGCGCGTGAATCATGGCGAGAACATTGCGGCGCCGTAGTAGCTCAGCGGTAGAGCACCCGCTTCGTAAGCGGGTGGCCGGGGGTTCAAATCCCTCCTACGGCACCATTTCGTCCGGCTTATTCCCGCCGGACACGAAGGACTGGATCGACCGGAATATTTGAGGAGGTGGCCCGGTGTCTCTCGTTTGCCCGTCCATCATCGAAGATCAATACCCAAAGCTTTGCAAGGCGATCGATCTCTATTGCGAGCGCACGAGCCCGGACCTCGATGCCGAACTTGTCAACGCCATCACCAATCTGGCCTTTCCGATCGCCGCCTACTTTGCCTGGCGCCTTTATCGAAACGATCCCAACCCTGACGATCGGAGGCTGATCGGCGCGTTGATCGGGGTCACGGTTTTGATCGGGGTGGGCAGCTTCGTCTTGCACACTTTCGCAACCGCTTGGGCGCAATGGGGCGACGTCATCCCCATCCTGATTTTCATGCTTCTCTATCTCTGGTTCGTCCTCACCCGGTACTTCGGCTGGGCCGCCTGGGCCGGTTTGTCGGCCTTGTCGGGCTTCCTGGGTGCGACCCTCTATCTCGAGGCGGTGGCGCCGGCGAGATTCCTCTGGGGTGGGGCGATGTATCTGCCCGCCTTGCTGACGTTCATTGTCATCGGCGGCGCAATGTACCATCGGCGGCTCGAGGCCGGTCAAGCCATGCTAGGAGCGGCTGGCATATTCATGCTCTCCTTTGCCATCCGCACGGTGGACATGCCGATGTGCCATGTATTGCCCATGGGCACTCATTTCCTGTGGCATCTCCTGAATGCGTTGCTGCTCTACTGGCTGATCAGGCTGGCCATTCTTCATGCGCTGCCGCGCGCGCGCGCAAGGCACGCGCGCCGATGGTATTGAAACCGGGCTGTTAGGGCTGGACAAGCGGACTTCCGCGTCCGAGATTGGACGCCGTGTTACCCAAAAAACGAGGAGGCATGTCATGAAACCCCTATTGCGATCGTCCATCGCGGCGCTCGCCATCCTGTTTCCGGCGGCGATGGCCGAGGCCGAAACCCCCGCCGACACCCTGGTCATGGCCTATGTGATCGACGACATCATCTCGCTCGATCCGGCGGAGATCTACGAATTCACCGCGTCCGAGTACATGGCAACACCTATGACCGCCTGGTGGCGATCAACCCCGACAAACCATCGGAGCTGATCCTGCAAGCGGCGGAAAGCTGGTCGGTCAGCGACGACGGCAAGGTCTTCAGCTTCAAGGTCCGCCCGGGCATCAAGTTCCATTCCGGCAACGACATGAATGCCGAGGATGTCGAATTCTCCATGGAGCGCTTCGTGGCGCTCAACCTCAACCCGGCCTTCATCATGAATCAGTTCGGCCTCACCGCCGAGAACGTCGCCGACAAGGTGCGGGTCGCGGACCCGATGACGGTCGAGGTCGAGCTGGACGCCGCTTATGCGCCCAGCTTCTTCCTCAATTGCCTGTCCTTTACCAGCGTGGTCATCGACAAGAAGGAAGCGATGGCCCACGAGGCCGGCGGCGATTTCGGCCATGAATGGCTGAAGACCAACGAGGCGGGCTCCGGTCCCTTCGTGTTCAAGAGCTGGAAGCCCAATGAATCGGTGGTGCTGGAAGCCAACCAGGGCTATTGGGACGGCGCGCCCGGAATCGCCCGCGTTCTCATCAAGAACGTGACCGAAAGCGCCACTCAGCAATTGCTGCTGCAAAAGGGCGACATCGACATCGCGCGCAATTTGACCGGCGACCAGTTGAGCGCCATCGCCGGCGATCCCGCGATCAAGACCCTTTCGGCACCCAAGGCGACCCTGTGGTACCTGGGCCTCAACACCAAGAACCCGCATCTGGCCAAGAAGGAAGCGCGCCAGGCGATGAAATACCTGGTCGATTACGACGGCTTGCAGAACACCATGTTCAACGGCACCGGCGTCAAGCACCAGACCTTCCTGCCGGACGGCCAATTGGGCGCGGACAACCAGACCCCGTTCAACCTCGACATCGCCAAGGCCAAGGAATTGCTAGCCCAAGCCGGTCTGCCCGATGGCTTCAACGTCACCATCGACGTCACCAACAAGTCGGAGGCGCGGGAATTGTCGGCCTCGCTGCAGAACACCATGGCCAAGGCCGGAATCAACCTGATCATCAAGCTGGCCGACAACAAGGCGACGCTGACCAAGTATCGCGCCAGCGAGCATGACATCTATCTCGGCCAATGGGGATCGGACTACCAGGACCCGCATTCCAACGCCGACGGCTACCTGAACGCGCCCTTGGCCAAGCGCAATCTATGGCAATCGCCGGAACGGGAAGCGGCGGTCATCGCCGCGCGCGACGAGCGCGATTCGGCCAAGCGCGCGCAAATGTACATGGACCTCCAGAAGATGGCGCTCGAAGAGAGTCCGTTCGTGATCCTGTTCCAGCAGGTCGAAACCGCGGCCATGCGAAGCAACGTCGATGGCTTCATCGTCGGTCCGACCTTCGATCTCAATCTCTACAAGAACGTGGTCAAGAACTGAGGCAAGATCGATCGATGATCGGCTCCCACCCTTTCCTCCGCAGCTCGTGGCGGAGGATCGGGCGGGAACCGCCGCCCTCGGGCGCGATCAAAACCGGCCTCGAGAGCGCCCGCGGGGCGCCGTGCGCCGAAGCAACGCCGTGCCCGGCTGAATGATGACTTTCGGGCGCGTGAAATCCCTGCTTCGGATTCTGCTTTCCGTCGCCATCACCTTGTTCGGCTTGCTGCTGGTGACCTTTGTCATCAGCCGATTGCTGCCGGCCGATCCGGTTCTGGCGATCGTCGGCGATCATGCCTCGGAATCCACCATCGCCAAGGCCCGCCAGGAGCTTGGCCTCGACAAACCCATCCTGATCCAGTTCGGGCTTTATCTCGGCCACGTCGTGACCGGCGATCTTGGCCAATCGATACGCACCGGGCGACCGATCCTGCGGGAACTGGCGCATGTCTTTCCGGCGACACTTGAACTCGCCACCCTGGGAACGCTGATCGGGGTCGCGCTCGGCATTCCGCTGGGCGTGCTCGCCGCCACGCGCAAGGACACGATGATCGATCATTCGATCCGCTTTCTCGGCCTGATCGGCTATTCGGTGCCGATTTTCTGGCTGGGATTGATGGGCCTGTTGCTGTTCTACGCCAAGCTCGATCTGCTGCCGGGTCCCGGCCGGCTCGATTTCGGTTACGAGGAGCTGGTTCAACCGGTGACCGGGCTGATGACCATCGATACGCTCCTGGCCGGCGATATGGCGCTGTTCAGGAACGCGCTCGCCCATCTCATCCTGCCGGCGTCACTGCTCGGATATTTTTCGCTGGCCTATATCAGCCGCATGACCCGCTCGCTGATGCTGGGCCAGTTGCACCAGGAATACATCCTGACGGCGCGGGTAAAAGGCGTGTCCGAGGCCCGCATCGTCTGGAAGCACGCCCTGGGCAATATCCTGGTCCCGCTGCTGACGGTGGTGGCGCTCTCCTATGGCAGTCTTCTGGAGGGATCGGTCCTGACCGAGACGGTATTCACCTGGCGGGGCCTGGGGCTCTATATCACCGATTCGATCTTCGGCCAGGACATGCCAGCGGTGTTGGGCGGCACCATTGCCGTCGGCGCCATTTTCATCGTCATCAACATGCTGACCGATGTCGCCTATCGTGTTCTCGATCCGAGGGCCCGCTAGTGTTGTGGTTCCAACATTTGATTCCCAATCAATGTGGTGGAACCACAACACATGCCATTGAGTTTGCTAGTGTTCCGGGCCGGCATGTCCCTAGAGCGGAATGTCGGTTGCGCAACACAAGGATGTCCGCGCCCAGTACTCGCCGTCGCGGATGGGTGATCGGGCGATATTACCCCGCCGGTACCCGCCGGCGGGTACTGTCAATTTGTAACATGCGCCGACTTTCATCGAAGCGCCGGAACGTTTCATGTATCGGGTATTTTCGAAAGTTGGCGATAGTGGTCCGGTCCTGCGAGACACGTACCCTTGCAAGGGTACGTGTCTCGCCGGTGAATCGGCCCACAAGAATAACTTTGCTGGTGGTATTCAGCTTCCGACAAATGACCCCGCCCTGGGGTTCATTTGTCGGAACCGTACCACTAGGGAATGCGTCCCGATGAGCGATTGGGCGATCGTCCTGACACCGCTGCCCTGGCGCCGCTGGCTCTTGACCGACACGCCCCAGTCGCGCCGCCAGGCGCGCTTGAGCCGCGCCTATCTGGGCTGGGTCGCCTTCAGCCGCAACCCCTTGGCGATGCTGGGCCTGTTGATTTTCGTCGCGCTGATCGCCGCCACGGCCCTGGCACCTGTCTTGGCGCCGCATGATCCGGTTTCCGGAGACCTTGCCAACAGGTTGCTGCCGCCCGGCGGCGAACACTGGCTGGGCACCGACCAGCAGGGCCGCGACATCTGGAGCCGGATCGTTTTCGGATCTCGCACCACGCTGTTGATCGTCTTCATGGTGGCGGTGACGGCGGCCCCCATCGGCATCGTGATCGGTACCAGCGCCGGCTATCTCGGGGGCTGGGTCGAGGCGTCGTTGATGCGCTTGACCGACGCCTTCCTGGCCTTCCCCAAGCTCGTTCTGGCGCTCGCATTCGCGGCGGCCTTGGGCTCGGGAATCGGGAACGCGGTCCTGGCCATCGCGCTCACCGCCTGGCCGCCTTACGCGCGGATCGCGCGTGCCGAGACCCTGACCGTCCGCGCCACCGATTACCTCGCCGCTGCAAAGCTCAACGGCGCCTCGGATCTGCGCATCGTGTTCGGCCACATCATGCCGATGTGCCTGCCGTCGCTGATCGTCCGGGTATCCCTGGACATGGCGGGTGTGATCCTGATCGCCGCCGGGCTCGGGTTCCTGGGCCTGGGTGTGGCCCCACCGCAGCCGGAATGGGGGTCCATGGTCTCCGAGGGTCGCAACCAGATTCTCGATCAATGGTGGGTCTGCACCTATCCGGGCGTGGCCATTTTCGTCGTCAGCCTGGGCTTCAATTTGATCGGCGACGGGCTGCGCGACGTGCTCGATCCGCGCGAGGGTTGAGATGGCCGTTCCGCCGATCCTGGAAGTCGACCGGCTCAACATCACTTTCCAGACACCCCGGGGCGTGGTGCGCGCGGTACGCGATTTGAGCTTCCGGATGGGACGCGAGAAACTCGCCATCGTCGGCGAATCCGGCTCCGGCAAGTCGCAGACCGGACGCGCCATCCTTGGCCTCAGCGAGGGAACCGTGACCGCGCGGCGTCTGGAATTCCATGGCCAAAGCCTGATCGGTCTTTCGCCAAGCGAATGGCGAGCCATCAGGGGCCGGCGCATCGCCATGGTGATGCAGGACCCGAAATTTTCCTTGAACCCGGTGATGAGCGTGGGCGAGCAATTGCTCGAGGCCGACCGCGACCGGGAATCGCCCGGCGCAAGGCGCACGCGCGCCCTCGACATGCTGCAATCGGTGCGCATCCGTGATCCGGAGCGGGTCTACCGCGCCTGGCCGCACGAGCTTTCCGGGGGCATGGGCCAGCGGGTCATGATCGCCATGATGCTGATGGCCGAGCCAGAGCTGTTGATCGCCGATGAACCCACCTCGGCGCTCGATGTGACAATCCGCCTTCAGGTGCTGGCGATCCTCGACGATCTGGTCAGGAAACGCGACATGGGTCTGATTTTCATCAGCCACGATCTCAACCTGGTGCGCACCTTTTGCGATCGCGTGCTGGTGATGTACGCGGGCCAGGTGCTGGAGACATTGCCGGCCGGAGACATCGCCCGCGCACGCCATCCCTATACCAGGGGACTCCTCGCCTGCCCGCCCGAGATCGATCACCGGCGCGAGCGCTTGGCGGTGCTTCGGCGCGATCCCGATTGGCTGGAGCCGGTGTCGCCGTGACCCTGGGCGAAGTGGCGCCCCTGATCGAAATCGAGGACCTCTCGATCGGCTTCGGCGAGGGCAGGGATCGCGTGCAGGCGGTAAAACGCGTCAACTTCACGGTCGTAAGCGGCGAGAATTTCGGCCTGGTCGGGGAATCGGGCTGCGGTAAATCCACGATCTTGCGCGCATTGGCTGGCCTCAACGACGATTGGACGGGGTCGATCCGAATCCATGGCCAGGCGATGGCAAAAAGGCGGCCGCGGGCGCTGCGGCGCCTGGTCCAGATGGTGTTCCAGGACCCCTATGGATCGCTGCACCCGAAACACACCATCGACCGTATCCTCTCCGAGCCGCTGGAAATTCATGGCATCGACGACACCGAGGGCCGCGTGCGCCTGGCCCTGGACCAGGTGCAGCTGGAGCCCGGCCACCGCTTCCGCTACCCCCATCAAATGTCCGGCGGCCAGCGCCAGCGCGTCGCGATCGCGCGCGCGCTCATCCTGCGGCCCAAGGTGGTCTTGCTGGACGAGCCCACCTCGGCGCTCGATGTCTCCATCCAGGCGGAAATCCTTAACCTGCTCCAGGATCTCGGTCATGCGCTCGGACTCACCTATGTGCTGGTCAGCCACGATCTGGGTGTGGTCTCCCACATGTGCCGGCGCCTGGCCATCATGCGCCAGGGCGAGATCCTCGAGACCGCGAGCGCCGAGGATCTGGAGCGCGGGCGGCTCGTCCACCCCTATTCGCGCCAATTGTTGGTGGCAAGCCGAGGCTATGACCGAAGCGCCATCGACGCCTTCGAGGATCATTGACCGATCCCTTGGCTTGGCTGGTAAGCTAGGCTAGAACGGCACCACAAGAATACCAATGGATGGGGATAACGCGATGATGAATCCTTCTCAGGGCACGCTTGCCGCCGCCCTTTGGCCGGCCCAGACCGGCGCACTCACCCGCAATATCGTCCTGGCGGTCGTTGGCAGCCTTGTGCTGGCGATTTCGGCCCGGATCGAGGTGCCGTTCTGGCCGGTGCCCATGACCATGCAGGTCTTTGTCGTGCTGGCCTTAAGCCTCGCCTGCGGCGCTAGGGCGGCCGGAGCGACACTGGCGCTCTATCTTGCCGAAGGCGCGGTGGGCTTCCCGGTCTTCGCTGGGGGGGGCGCTGGGTACGCCCATTTCATGGGACCGACAGGCGGATATCTCGTGGGATTCCTGCTGGCCGCCATTGTCGTCGGCTGGCTTGCCGACCGCGGCTGGAGCCGGCTCCGCCCGCATGCGATCCTCGCCGGGCTTGCCGGGCTTGCCATGATTTACGCGCCGGGGCTCCTGTGGCTGGGCTCCGTCATCGGGTGGGACCAGCCGGTGCTTGAGTACGGCTTCACGCCCTTCATCCTGGCCGATCTGATGAAACTGGTCCTGGCGGCACTCGCCATTCCAGCACTTTGGCGGGTGGCGACGCGCACGAAGTGATGGCGCGCGCCCCGCGCCTGGAAGTTTCATGACCGAGAGCTCGGCTAAACTCCCCGCCCTTACCTTCCTGGTCGAATGGGAGAACGCCCGGGACGTGGAGATGATGTGGACCGAGCGGGCGATGCGGGGCCTCGCCGAGGAAATCCGGCGAAACCACGAATTCTTGGGCGCCAAGCCCGGCCTCATGTATCTCTATGACCAGGGCGCGGTCAAAGACCAGGACATCCGCGCCTGTATCACGCGGATAGCCCCGGAATTGGCGACGCTCACCGATCTCGAATTGGTGCCGACCCAAGGCCTCACCTATTACAAGCTCAAGAACGAGGGCGCCAGGCGGGCAACGACGCCTTTAATCGTCATGGTGGATAGTGACGCCGCCCCTCAGCCGGGTTGGCTTCAGGGCTTGTTGCGCCCGTTCTCGGACCCGCGGATTCAAGGCGTCGCGGGTTTCACCGCCTTGGGCCACAAGGATGTACTCTCGCGCATGATGGCGCTGTGCTGGATTTTCGATCTGCCGAGCGAGCGGGCCGAGACCACCCAGCGGCGCACGGTTCACGCCAACAACTGTGCCTTCCGCACCGATTTCTTCCGCGCCAATCCCTGGCCGGAGTTGCGCGGCAGCTTCAAGAAGGCGTGCGGCTTCTGGGCCCGCGACATGGACCGGCGCGGCGTCAATTGGGTGCGCACCGCCGAGGCCATGACCATTCACGCGCCCCAACCCGGACATCTGTACCTGATCTGGCGCGCCTGGGTCGCCGGACGCGATCGCGACTATCACGGCGCCTTCGAAAAGAGCCACGCGCGCTGGCGTCGCGTCAAATTCGCGTTCCGGTTCTGGGCCCGCAAGATGGCGCGCTCGACACATCGCATCCTGGGCAAGGGCCAGGAAGTCGACCTCAAATTCTGGCAGACCCCCTTGGCGCTCTTCTATGCCTGGAGCTATTACACGATCTGTTTCGTCTCCCAGCTCGCCTCGGCGCTCACGCGCTCATACGAAACGCTGCCGGAAAATACGCAAGCCGCGGCGCCAAAGGCGTAGCGGTGGCACACCGATTCGTCCGTCACGCCGGATAATGGCAATGTCGCGCGCGATCAAGCGCCAGCGCCCCTCGGCCGCCAGTTCGGCGAAATGCCGGACCAGGTCGCGATCCAACCCCTCGCGATAATCGGGCTCGGCCAAATACTCCGGGTGACGGTCGCAGATCGCCAGCGTTGCCGCGATGAAGGTGTCGCGTTCGGCCGAGATGGCGTCGCCCACCCAATGCTTGCGCCACAGGATCCGGTCGGTCGATGCGCAAGCATGCGCGCGCGACAGCCGTAACAGCAAATCCATGTCCTGGCGGCGGCGCAGATTCTCATCGAAAAGACCGATCTCGAGCAGCGCCTGGCGCCGGGCGCTGATGGCGGGCGTCGGTTTGGACAACGTGCCGCGGAAGATGCCTCGGCGAAAATTGGCCGGGTCGAGATCGGCGGGGTTCTGCCGCAAGGCAGGCGGCGCGTCGGATTTGCCGTCGCGAATCAGCAGATGCGAATCGAGAAGCCCGTCGATTTGAGGGTGACGCGCGAAGAAGTCCAAGACGAATGCCGCCTTGTCGGGCAGGAATTCATCATCGCTGTCGAGAAACGAGACGATCGGCGCCGCGGTCTCCTCGATGCCGCGATTGCGCGCATGGTTTCCGCCCCGGTTGGGCTCGTGCCGGCGATAGACGATCCTGGGATCGGCTATCCCTCGCAGCAGCGCTTGGGTATCGTCGGTCGAGCAATCATCGATGACGATCAATTCGATGTCGGGCGCGCTTTGCGCCAGCACACTGGATATGGCGCGGCCAAGGACGCTTGCCCGGTTAAATGTGGGCAGGACGACCGATAATTTCGGCTGGATCGCGCCAGATCCATCGCTCATCGCGGCTCCAATCCGAGTCCGAATAGGGGCGGCCTAGCGTTTACCCAAGGTCAGCCGATGCAGGGTCATGCCGCCGATCATCGCGGCCACGAAGGCAAGATTGGCCCCCTGGCCGAAGCCCAGCGCCGCCAGGGCCGGGCCCGGGCAATAGCCGACGAGGCCCCAGCCGATTCCGAACAAGGCCGAGCCCGCCACCAAGTCGCGATCGATCTTGGCCCCCGCCGGTTGCTGAAAACTAAGGCCGGCAATGGGTGTGCTCCGTCGCTTGGCCCAGCCGAAGCCAGGTGCTGCAATCGCAAGCGCACCGATCATCACCAAGGCGAGGCTGGGGTCCCAATTGCCCTCTCCAAGCCCCGCGACATCCAGAAATCCAAGAACCACCGCCGGGTCGTACATCCCGGAAATGGCCAGCCCGATCCCGAACAAAAGGCCGGAAACACCTGCAACCACGAGATTTCCCATTTTCCTCAACCCGCTAGAACATGGCGCATCACCACGACGGTGACCGCGCCCGTACCCATGAACACCAGCACGGCGGCCCCCGATCGCGGCTGGAACCGGGCGAGCCCGCACACGCCATGACCGCTGGTGCACCCGCCGCCAACCCGGGTACCGAATCCTACCAGCAGACCGCCCGCGATCAGCACCAGCCAATTATCGGGAGGCATGCTCGGCGCGCCGGCCCAACCCGAAGTCAGCGCCAGGACCGCGCCCAAAGGCAATCCGACCAGGAACGCCAGCCGCCAGAGCCAGTCGGAGGCTGGCGGCAGCAGCCGGCCGAGGATACCGCTCACGCCTGCGATGCGCCCCACGCCAACCCACAGCAAAACCACCGCCACACCGATGATGGCGCCGCCCAAGAGGGGCGCCCAAGGGCTGAAATCCGCGATCATGATCTCTGCCCTCCCTTTTCCGAGGCTTCGGGATCGCGGAATTTTTCACTAAGCGCGTCCATCATTGATCTCTTGCAAATCTGTCCCCAAATCCAGGGGAAATGACGCATCCCGGATTTCATGCCCGCCAGATCGGGTCCTTGATCTGGGCGATGAAGGCCTGATGGGCGGCCAATTCCGCCTCGCTCGGCGCATGGGGCCGGGGCGGCCTCACTTGCCGCGACCGGGAATCGTCGGCAATCGGGCCAGAGCCGGAACCCGCGCCCCGATCGAGCCCGAGCCCGGCCTGCCTTCCGCCCAGCAGCATCAGATAGATCTCGGCCAGCAATTGGGCGTCGAGCAGCGCGCCATGCAAATCGCGATTCGAATTGTCGATCGCGAAGCGCTTGCACAGCGCATCCAGGCTGGCGGGTGCTCCCGGAAACTTCTGGCGCGCGATCCTGACCGTGTCGATGGCGCGCTCGGGCGCAATCGGCTTCCGGCCGATCCGCTCCAGTTCGGCGTTGATGAAATTCAAGTCGAATTCCGCGTTATGGATGACCAGCGGCGCATCGCCAAGAAAATCGAGGAACCGCTCCGCCAGATCGGCGAAAAGCGGCTTTTCCTTCAGGAATTGCTCGCTCAGCCCGTGGACGCGGAAGGCGGCCTCGGGCATGTCGCGCTCGGGGTTGAGATAGGCCTGAAAAGTCTTTCCGGTGGGGATCTGGTTGAATAGTTCCAGGCAGCCGATTTCCACGACACGGTCACCCAGCAAGGGATCGAGACCCGTGGTTTCGGTATCGAGCACGATTTCGCGCATGGTGGCATTTTCCTGGTGGCTTTTTTCGCAACATGGCGGGGGCGCCGCGCCGAGGCAATGCCCCTTCGCATCATGGCGTTGATTTGGGTCCCGATCCGGGATCAATTGCAAGTGGATCGCTTTTGGGCGAGGGAACAAGCCTCATGAACTCGGTATCGGGGCCGGGAAACCCCTTGAACCTGCTCGGCAAGGAAACCAGCCCCTATCTGTTGCAGCACAAAGACAACCCGGTTGCCTGGCGACCCTGGGGCGATCAAGCGCTGTCCGAGGCGCGCGCCCTCGGCAGGCCCATCCTGCTGTCGGTCGGCTACGCCGCCTGTCATTGGTGCCATGTGATGGCCCATGAGAGCTTCGAGAATTCCGAGATCGCGGGCCTGATGAACGCGCTGTTCGTGAACATCAAGGTCGACCGCGAGGAACGGCCCGATCTCGATCAGATCTACCAGCAGGCCTTGGCCATCCTTGGCGAGCATGGCGGCTGGCCGCTCACCATGTTCCTGAAGCCGGACGGAAGCCCGTTCTGGGGCGGCACCTATTTTCCGCCGGAGAGCCGTTGGGGCCGGCCGGGCTTTCCCGAGGTGCTGCGAACCATCGCCGGCATCTATGCGAACGAGACCGAAAAGGTCGAAAAGAACGTCGCCGGCCTCAAGGAGGCGATGGCGCGCCTAGCTCGGCCACGCGAAGGCGGCGAAATCACCGACGAGGCGATGAACCAGATCGCCGCCCGTCTCTTGGGCGAGGTCGATTCCCGGCATGGCGGCATCGGAACCGCGCCAAAATTTCCCCAGGTACCCATCTTCCAACTCTTTTGGCGCGCCTGGAAGCGAACCCGCGAAGTCGGCCACCGGGACGCCGTCCTGACCACGCTCGCATGCATGGCACAGGGCGGGATCTACGATCACCTGGGCGGCGGCTTCGCGCGCTACGCGACCGACCGAGCATGGCTGGTGCCGCATTTCGAGAAGATGCTTTACGACAATGCCGAATTGGTCTCGCTGATGACGCTTGCGTGGCAGGAAACGCGTGATCCCCTGTTCGAGGCAAGGGTTCGCGAGACGATCGGCTGGCTCGCGCGCGAGATGCTGGCCGCCCCGGACAAGGTCGGCGATCGCGCCTTCGCCGCCTCGCTCGATGCCGATTCGGAAGGCGAGGAGGGCCGCTTCTATGTCTGGTCGGTGGCGGAGATCGACCAGATCCTGGGCGGCGAGTCCGATTTCTTCAAGCGCCATTACGATGTCCGCGAGGGCGGAAATTGGGAGGGCCATTCGATCCTCAACCGCTCTTCCCGTCCCGAGCTTCTCGATGATGCGGGAGAGAAGCGGCTGGCGGATGCGCGCGCGAAGCTGTTGGAGCGGCGCGCTTCTAGGCAGCGCCCCGGCTGGGATGACAAGGTGCTCGCCGATTGGAACGGGTCGATGATCGTGGGCCTGGCCCAGGCGGCCCAGGTGTTCGAAGAGCCGGCTTGGCTTGCCTTGGGCCGCGCCGCCTTCCGGTTCCTGCGGGCAAATCTCATGGTCGAGGGAAGGCTTTTTCATTCCTGGCGCGATGGCCGCCATCGCCACGCCGCGACCCTGGACGATCACGCCAACATGGCGGCGGCGGCGCTCGCGCTTCGCGAAGCGACGGGCGAGGATGAATACCTGGCGAACGCCCGCGAATTCGTCGAGCTACTGGATTGGCATTTCTGGGACCGGGAAGCCGGTGGCTATTTCATGACCGCCGATGACGTGACGGATCTCGTCCTGCGGCCAAAATCTGCTTCCGATGGCGCGACACCCAATGGCAATGGCACCATGGTGGAGGTATTGGCGCGGCTCCAATTGTTGACCGGAGAGGAAGAATACGCTGGCCGCGTCGAAGCGCTGGTGATGGCGTTCTCAGGCGAGCTCGAGCGCAACATCTTTCCATTCGCCACTTTTCTCAATTCCTGCGATTTCCTGCGCCATGCGATCGAAATCGTGATCGTGGGCGAGGCGGGCTCGCCTTTGGTCGCGGAATTCCTGAAGGCGGCCCATGCAAGTTCCTCCCCGAACCGGATCTTGAGCATCATCGCCCCTGGCCGGGACTTGCCCGCGACCCATCCCGCCCATGGCAAGGGGATGATCGGGGGGAGACCCGCGGCCTATGTCTGCCGGGGCCGCGTGTGCGGGCTCCCCATCGCGCACCCCGCGGGCCTCTCCGTGGCGTTGCGCCTGGCTTGAAAAAAGCCTATGCGAATCCCATGGCAACCGGGGCGATCGAGACCGAAATCGGCTGGATCGAATTCAGCGCCGATGGCGACGCGCTGACCCATGTGGCATGGCGTGGTGTCAAGCCGACGCGGCTTTCATCCGCGCCCCTGATCCGGGAAGCGCAGCGGCAATTGACCCTCTATTTCGAGAATCGCCTGAAGGATTTCGACCTGCCATTGGTTCCCGATGGTACCGCCTTCGCGCACGATGTATGGAACGAGATGCGCGCCATCCCCTATGGGGAGACGCTGACCTACGGCGATGTCGCCGCCAAGCTCCAGGTGCCGGCGCAGGCGGTGGGCCAGGCCTGCGGGCAGAACCCGATCGCCATCCTCATCCCCTGTCATCGCATCGTGGGCACCGGCTGGATCGGCGGCTATTCGAGCGAGCTGGGCAATGTCGCGAAATCCTTTTTGCTTGATCTCGAATGCGGCCAGCAGCGATTGTTCTGATCCCAACCCCAATGAAAAAGTAAGAGGAATTTCATGACCACGACCCACGCCATCCGCATCGAGGCCTTCGGCGGGCCGGAGAAAATGCACTGGCGGAAAATCGATCTGCCCGAGCCGGCCAAGGGCGAATTGCGCCTGAAGCAATCGGCCTGTGGCCTCAATTACATCGACACCTATCATCGCACCGGGCTCTATCCGATCGCGCTCCCTAGCGGGCTGGGCCTGGCGGCCTCAGCCATCATCGAGGCCCTGGGCGAGGGCGTTGCCGGGCTCAAAATCGGCGATCGCGTGGCCTATGGCACGGGGCCGATCGGGGCCTACGCCGAGCGGCGCAATCTTCCGGCCGAGAAGGCGATCAAGTTGTCCGACGGGATCGACGAGCGGATTGCCGCCGGCATGATGCTCCAGGGCATGACAGTCGAATATCTGATCCACCGTACCTATGCGGTGAAAAAGGGCGATTGGGTGCTTTTCCACGCGGCCGCGGGCGGCGTGGGCTCGATCGCCACCCAATGGCTGAATCATCTGGGCGCCCAGGTGATCGGCACGGCGGGCTCGGCGGAGAAGCTGGCGCTCGCCAAGTCCCAGGGGTGTCATCACGTCATCAATTACAGAACCGAGGATTGGGTGAAGCGGGTGCGCGAGATCACCGGCGGACAAGGCGTGCATGTGGTCTATGATGGCGTGGGCAAGGACGTGTTCCTGGCCTCGCTGGATTGCCTGCGCCCGCGCGGCGTGATGGTGACCTTCGGGAACGCTTCGGGGCCCTCGCCGGCGATCGAGCCTCTGCTGCTCTCGCAAAAGGGTTCTCTTTTTGTCACCCGGCCGACACTCATGTCCTATACCGCCACCAGGAGCGATCTGGAGCTATCGGCCAACCGCCTGATCGATGTCGTCAAATCGGGCGCGGTCAAAATCAAGATCGGCCGCACCTATCCCCTGCGCGAGGCCGCCCAGGCCCATCGCGATCTGGAATCCCGAGCGACGACAGGGTCGGTGGTCTTGCTGCCGTGACGCGGGAGCCTTGAACGACCAGAGCGCGGCCGGCCACCGCCCCCAAAAAGAGCAGTGACCGGCCGTCCATGCCGGTTGCCGGCGGTCGGATAGCTGCGGGTCCCCGCCGCCGAGTTACCCAGCATTTCTTGATTAATGTTGGAACGAGGCGGGATATGAACGCAGACCGGCTCACCGATCAAATCACGAGGGCGTGACGGGGCGACAACCGAACGGGGGAATGGTGTTCTGTCGAGGCGATGCCGCGTACCTGTCGATGCAAATAAATGCTGAAGTCGATTTGTTAAGGATTCGCGGATTCAAGTAGCCAGTGCATAATTTAGACGTCCGGATGGAGCAACCTCTTGGCAAAACAAGAGGTTACGGATGAGCAAGAAGTATCGGCGTATCAAGTACGAGGACAGGTGCCAGATTCACGCGCTGACGAAGG
>CAZIUB010000115.1:0-33836 GCA_964542425.1 uncultured Rhodospirillaceae bacterium
TCCTCGAGGCGGAGCGTGAACTCGATCGGGAACACGATGGCCGGCGTCGGCACGTAGCCGGTGGAACGATCCGGCAGGCGGCTAACATCGACCATCACGGTGATGCCGCCGCCCGGCCACACATAGGTGGGTGCGCCGCCGTAGGTGACCCTGGTCAAATGGCGCCTGACCGATTGGGTGAGGCGCACCGGATTTTCGGTGACGCCGGCACGAAGCGATCCGCCGGCACCCCCCATGAACAAGACGGTCGATAGCGCAGGTTCGCAATTCTCGGCGATGCGCTCGACGAGCTTGATGATGGTCGGAGGCGGTTCCGCCGGCTGGGGCTTCAGCGCCTCGTCCAGGAGATACCAGCCAAAATCCTCGCCGGTCGTGGAGACCATCAGCAGCCGGAGGCCCGGCCAGGCGATCTTGGAATCGAAGCCCTGGATGATTTCCAAGGGGTCGGTGAGATTGGTTCCGCCCCACCCCAAGCCCGGCTCCGCCACCCGGAAATAACGCCCTGGCGTGGAGCGGCGGCCGCGCAGCTTGATGCCGGTCGGGCGCGCGTCGAGGAGCCGCCCGGCCTGGTGTTCGGAGAAAATGCCGGTGATGTGCTCGTCCACCACCACCACCTCGTCGGCGTTGCCCAGCCATTGCTTGGCGAAGATGCCGGTGCAGGCCGAGCCGCAGCCGACCCGCATGCGTTCCTCGCGCTTGCCATCGATGATCGGCGGTTGGCCCGACTGCACGACGAGCGTCGAGCCGCCATCGATCGCCATCTCCACCGCTTCCTTGTTACAGAGGCGCAGCAGGGCATCGCAGGTGACATTGCCTTCCGCCTTGGTGCCGCCGGTCAAATGCCGCACGCCGCCCAGCGAGAGCATCTGCGAGCCGTATTCATGCGTCGTCACATGGCCGATCTGTTCGCCCTTGACGCGGATCGCGGCTTGTTCGGGGCCGACATAGCGGTCGGTGTCGATCTTCACCTTGACGCCGCAATAACTGAAAATGCCCTCGGTCACCACGGTCACGCAATCCACGCCTTCGACCGGCGCCGAGACGATGAAGGGCGCCGGCTTGTAATCGGGATAGGTGGTGGTGGCGCCGATGCCGGTGACGAAGGCGTCGGGACCGCGCAAGAGCGAGCCGTCCCAATCGCCCGCGGCATCGAGAAAACGCACGGTTTCCTGCCCCGCTCCTTGCGCGCGCGAAAGCAGCACCAGGGGATCGGTCCGGACCAGCCTGCCATCGATGTTCCCGTAGCGGTCGCAGGCGCCGGCCTTGCCCGGCCGGATGCGGCACAGCACCGGGCAGGCATCGCAGCGGATGGCATCGTCCACGGGTTTGGGCGCAAGATCGTTCATGCCCAGCCCCCGTTCTTCAGCTCGAGTATTGCCTCGCGCAGTCGATGCGGCAGGGCCGGCGCCTTGCGCACGCGCACGCCACAAGCGCGAAAGATGGCGCCAAAGATGGCCGGCGCGGTCGAGATCAGCGCCGGTTCGCCCACGCCCTTGGCGCCCCAGGGGCCATCCTTGGCCGGATCCTCGATCAGCAGACAAATCATCACGGGCATGTCGCCGATAGTCGGGATCAGGTAGTCGTGCAGATTCTCGGTTCGGCCGGGGAGGTATTCCTCCATCAGTGCCATGCCGATTCCCTGGGCGATGCCGCCATGGATCTGGCCCTCGACCTGCTGCGGATTGATGGCCCGGCCCACGTCGTGGGCAGCCGCGATTCGAAGCACGCGCGTCCGCCCGAGATCAAGATCAACCTCGACCAGCGCCGCCTGGGTGGCGAAGCCATAGGCGGCGTAGGGAACGCCTTGCCCATCCTTATCCAAGGGCGTGGTCGGGGGATCGAAGCGGCCGAGCCCGATCGCGACATCGCCATGATTGTCGGGCGCGAGGCGGTTGAGATCGAGGCGGCGTTCATCCGCGCCAAGTCTAAGGATCGCCTGGCCATCTTCGAGAGCCAATCGGGCCTTGGGATCGCCGGCCCAGGAGGAAGGCGCGCCGGTGAGGTGGAGCAACCGCGCTCGCAGATCCTTGGCGGCGGCCAGGCAAGCCTGGCCCGTGATAAAAGTCTGGCGCGAGGCCGAGGTCTTGCCCGCATCCAGCGTTTGCGCGGTGTCACCCATGACCAGGTCGATGGCCGCGACACCCACGCCCAGCGCCTCGGCCGCGATCTGAACCATGATAGTGTTCGATCCCTGGCCGATATCGACGGCCCCATTGTAGAGCGTCACGCGACCTCGGGCGTTGAGACCGATTTTCATCTCCGAGGGGTTGGAAAGCGCTGTGTTGCCGATGCCGTACCAGGAACACGCAATGCCCACACCCTGGCGCGAGCGACCGCCGGCTTGGTTGAATGCGGCGGAGGCCTTGTTCCAGCGCCGCCAATAGGTGGCGATGGCATCGATGGTGGCCACCATGCCGACCGAGGAATCGAGGCGCTGACCGGTGATTGTGGCGTCACCCGGCCGGAGCGCGTTCAGACGCCGGAAATCCAGCCAATCTATCCCCGCTAGGTCGGCGAGTTCGTCCATCAGCGCCTCGCCGGCGATGGCGCTTTGTGGCACGCCGAAGCCCCGGAAGGCGCCGGACGGTGGCGAATTGGTGAAATAGGCGGTGCCTCGTGTCAGAGCCGCCGGCACAAGGTAGGGGCCGGCGGCATGCACCGGCACCCGAGTGGCAACGGTCGGCCCATAGGAGGCATAGGCGCCGGTATCGAGTTCGGCATGGGCGCGGAAGGCGGTCAAGCGGCCACCGGAATCGCAGGCGGCCTTGGCCATGATCCGGGCCGGGTGGCGCTTGGTCGAGGCGGCCATGCTTTCGGGCCGCGAATAGACATAGGCGACCGGCCGGTCGAGAAGCCAGGCGGCAAGCGCCATCACCGGATGGACGCTGAAATCGAGTTTGCCGCCGAAGCCGCCGCCGACCGCACTCGGCACCAGCCGGATCGCTTCCTTTGGCAGGCCGAGAACAAGCGCCAGCTCGTCGCGATGCTGATAGGGATTCTGGGTCGAGACATGGACTTCCAGCGCGTCGCCCTGGCGCCGGGCCCAACCGGCCTCGGGTTCGATATAGGCGTGCTCGACGAAGGAGGTTTCGAAAATTCCTGCGGCGAGATGGGCCGAGGACGAAAACGCGGTCTCCACATCGCCCGACCGAACGCCGCCTTCGGCCAATACATTGCCGGGTTTGGCTTCGTGGATCAGTGCGGCACCCGACGCCTTGGCGGCGTCGATGCCGATGATCGGGGCCAAGGGCTGGTATTCGATCGGCGCCTCGTCGTCGCGCAGGCGCTGGATCGCTTCGCGCTCGCCGATGATGGCCAGGATCGCATCGCCACGGTAGCGCGCGCGAGAATCGGCCAGCACCGGTTGGTCCTTGATCGTCGGATAGACGCCATAGAAGTTCGAGGGCACGTCCCGGGCAGCGAGCGCGAGCACCAGGCCCGGCCGCGTGGCGAGGAAGCCATCGACATCACCCAGGCGGAACGTGGCATTGGCATGGGGCGAACGGAAGACGCGCACGTGAAGCGCATCTGTTGGCATGCCATCGGCGCCGTATTTCTCGGCCCCAACCAGCTTGGCCGGGCCATCGACCTTGGCCAGAGACGCGCCGATCAGATGGCCGGCCGGTTCGGGCGCGATATCCCGGCGGGAGAGCGCCAGCACCGCCTCGACGATCTTCTGGTAGCCGGTGCACCGGCACAAGACGCCGCCCAGCGCATCTTCGATCTGGGCCTGTGTGGGGTCGGGTTCGCGGCGCAAGAGGTCGGTTGCCGCCATCAGCATCCCCGGCGTGCAGATGCCGCATTGCGCGGCGCCGTGATCGAGGAAGGATTGCTGCAGCCGGCCGAGAATGCCGTCCTGGGCCAGGCCCTCCACGGTCTCGATCGCGACACCTTCGCATTGGCCGATGGCGATCAGGCAGGCGCAAACCTGATTTCCGTCGAGCGTCACCGTGCAGGCGCCGCAATCGCCGGCATCGCACCCGGACTTGGTGCCGGTCAGGCCGAATTCCTGGCGCAGGATATCGGACAAGCGCCGCAGTTTATCGCCGCGAAAGCGCCGCGTCTGGCCGTTCACGGTGAATTCCACCGCATCGGCAAGGGTGGGTGAAGGCGTCGCGATGTTCATGCCCGCGACCCCAAACCGGAGAGCAATCGACCGAGAAGCGTGATCGCGGCATCCAGCCGGTAGGCGGCACTGGCGCGCGGATCGTCGATCGGCGACAGGACCCGCAGTTGCGAAGGATCGACGGCTTGGCCAAGATTGGGGTTCAATTCCCGGCCGATCAGTGCCTGTTCCAGTTCCGGGAGTCGCCTTGCGACCGGCGAACAGGCGCCGATGGCGATGCTGGCAGCGAGTATCTTGCCGTCTTCATGCTCAATAAGAGCCGCCGCCATCACCAGCGAGATCACCAGATAGCGCCGCGAGCCGAGCTTGGCGAAGCCGGAGATTGCGGAATGGCGCGGCCGGGGAACCAGGATCGCGGTCATGATCTCGTCGGGCTCAAGCGCGGTCTTGCGCGAGCCCAGGATAAAATCGCCGAGCGCGAGGCGGCGGCACCCTCGAAGAGAGGCGAGTTCGACCGAAGCGTTCAGCGCCAGCAAGGGCGGCACACCATCGGCCGCCGGCGAGGCATTGCACAGATTGCCCGCGATCGTGCCCCGGTTCTGGATTTGCCGGCCACCCACTTCGCGCGCGGCCTGGCGCAAGCAATCGAACCAGGAAGGCAACTTGCCCTCGGCGATTTCGGTCCAGGTCGTGAGCGCCCCGATGCGGTGGCCGTCCGCGTCCTCGGTGATGGCGCGGAGGGCGCCGATCGAGGAAAGATCGAGGGCAAGGGCCGCGCCCAAATCGCGGAGCGGCCGGCCGACGCGCAAGGGGTAAAAGTCGGTCCCGCCAGCCAGGATGGCGGCACCCTGGGCGCGGTGTGCGAGCGCCCGGTCCAAATCATCCGGCCGCTCATAGAAGCCTTCAGGCACCCGTTCGGCGAGGCTCACCTGGGAATTGCTCCTCCACGGGAATTCGTTCGTACACGAACGAGTTTTCCACCGCCGCAAGCCGATGTCAATGCCCGATCAGCTGATGCTAGTTCAGCCGGTGCTTGGTCAGCCCATTTGGGCGGCGGCGATCAAATCCACGCCGGAAGCCGCCATTTCCGCCTTGGCGCGGGCGAGCGAGCCATTGAGATCGATCGCCCGGCAGGCGTCCTCGACCACCATCACCTGGAAGCCTTCGCGCCTGCCATCCAGCGCCGACCAGCCGACACAGTAATCTAGGGCAAGGCCGCACATGATCAGGCGCTTGAAGCCCCGCTCCTTGAGGTAGCCGGCAAGCCCGGTCCGGGTCTTGCGGTCGTTTTCCCGGAAGGCGGAATAGGAATCGATCGAGGGCCGGAAACCCTTGCGCAGAACGAGTTCGCTCCCCGTGAAGGCAAGGCCGGGATGGAATTCCGCGCCCCTGGTCCCCTGCACGCAATGGTCGGGCCATAAAATCTGCTCGCCGTAATCCAGGCTAATGGTGTCGAAGGGCTGCTTGCCTGGGTGGGTCGAGGCGAAGGAGGAATGGCCCCTGGGGTGCCAATCCTGGGTCAGTACGACATGGGCGAATTGCCCGGCCATCCGGTTGATGAGGGGTACGATGGCATCACCATCGGGCACGGCGAGGGCACCTCCGGGACAGAAATCGTTCTGCGCGTCGATCACCACCAGCACGTCGTCGGAATTGGGTGTCAGCTTCGTGGCCATTGTTTCCCCCATCGGCGCGGATCGCGATATTTGACGATAGCGGGGCGGGGAACGCAAGCCGAGGGCGGTTCAAGGGTTGGCGTCGCCATTGTTTCATCAACGGCAATCAACGAAACGGGCGCCCGCCTCGAGGGCGGACGCCCGGGATGAGCGACGAGCGGACCTACATTCTTTCCTGCGAGCGCTCGTCCTTTAAAGCTTTTTCCAAATTTTCGCCCTGGCGCAAATCACGCACCCGGTCCTCGTACTGTCGATTCTCCATCCTGAACTGAAGATAATGCCAGCCGACCCAGAAGACGACGCAGAGGATGACCATCAGCCCTTCCGATCCGACGAAGGGATAGATCGGGCCGATCTGCAGCAAATCGCCGTCCCAATTCTCGAAATTTCCAGTGGACATGATGATTTCTCCCAATCCTATTCCGCCGCGACCGGGCGGGCTTCCCGGACCAGCACGGCCCGCATTTCGTCGTCTTCCCGCAGGGTGACCTGCATCACGGCGTGGTCGAGGCCGACCAGCTCCACTTCACGCGGAATCCGCAACAAGCCGAAGCGCTTCAGCACCCAGGACAACGCATAGCCCGGGATGAAGCCGAGCACCCAGAACATGATGATGGCGCCAGCAATCTGGCCCCAGGGCGTGATGCTGGCCCAGGGTTCGGCGTGACCGAGGAGCGCGTCGGGCGAGGATGGATAGCCCCATAACACGAATCCTGCGGCCACCACGCCAAGGAAGCCGGCATAGCCATGCACGGCGACCGCGCCCACCGCATCGTCGATCTTGAAGCGCCGCTCCACCCAAAAGTGCATCTTGTAGATGATGACGACGATGATCGCGGCGATCAGCATCGCCTGGATCGGATGATAAAGATCGTTGCCGGCCGATGTCGCGATCACCCCAGCCAAGCCACCCGAAAACGTCCAATAGCAATCGGCCTTGGAAACCAGGTAGCCGGCCATCAAGCCGCCGCACAACGCCATGATAAAATTGAACGTGATCGCCGACAGGCTGGTCGCCTGCAAATAGATGTTGGTGGCCGAATAAAAGACGCCATCACCCGCCTGCACATCGAAGATCGGGATGTTGCAGGCCGCGTAGAATCCCCAGAATCCCGTGTAAATGAGGAACAGGCCGATGCACACCAGCCAGGGATTTTGCGGCGGGATGTTGCGCGGCGTACCGTCGGGCCGGAACTTGCCGATGCGCGGACCCAGATTGATCAGCACGGCGAGGCAGGTGCCCCCGGCGATGGCATGGACGACGCCAGAGGCATAGGCGTCGTGATAGCCCAGCAACTGCACCATCCAGCCGGCCGGATGCCAGCCCCAGGCAGCGTCGATGATCCAGGTGACCGAACCCAGCATCACCGCGATCACCCAAAAGGCACCCGAGCGCACCCGCTCGATGATCGAGCCGGATACGATCGAGGCCGTGGTCCAGGAAAAGAGCAGGAACGCGGCCCAAAACACGCCGTTCAACCGCGCCCAGAGGGCGGTGTCGGCCTCGGTCAATTCGGCGGAGGCGGGCTTGCCGCCCATATGCGCGCCCATCAATTCGTTCCAGGGTTCGGCGAATCGCGCGGTCACCAGACCACCGTTTATCCACGGTCCATTCACCATCGAGGAATAGAGCCACCAGCCGAACAGATAGAAGGTGATTCCGACGGTGGGGATCACCATCGCGTTCTTCATCAAGGTGGTGAGGTGGTTCTTGCGCCGCGAGACGCCGACCTCGTAAGTGCAAAAGCCGACATGGATCAGGAACATAAGCACCACCGTCACCCAATAATAAAATTCGGTGAAGATGACGTTAATTGCGCCAAATTCGCTGCTCATTGCTTCCCCCATGTTCCGCGCGAATGCGCGAATCCCCGCTGGAAAATCCTGCCCGACCGAGCGCCGAATTTGGATTCAAGAACCGCGAGATCAATGTCGCCAGTAGCGAGCGACGCCCCCGAACGAATCCAAATCAGACTCGACCCCGCGACCCAACCCAGCCCATCGTTACGAATCGCGAACGTTTCAGGTCGCCATCAGCCCATTTACCACATTAATTCCGTCTTTACCAGAGCGAAACCATTATTCCGCCAGGGAAACCTACCTGGAGCAGTTCCCAACCAGCGCTCAGCAATCGAGCGTGTTCTGGCGCTCCCACTCGGTCAGATGCCGGGTGTAGGAGTTCCATTCCTCGGTCTTCATTCGGCAATAGGAATCGACGAAGCTTCCGCCCAGATATTCGCGCAGGACCTTGTTTTTTTCGGTGAGCCGGACGGCGTCCAGGAGATTGAGCGGCAGTTTCTTGCCGTCCTTCACCTTGTGGCCCTCGGTGTACATGTTGATGTCGAGGCGCGGACCCGGATCGCGCTTGTTGTCGATGCCGTCCAACCCGGCGGCCAGGATCCCCGCCTGCAGCAGATAGGGGTTGGTCGCGCCATCGGCCAGGCGCAGCTCGAACCGGCCGGCATCGGGGATGCGCACCATATGGGTCCGGTTGTTGCCGGTATAGGTGATGGTGTTGGGGGCCCAGGTGGCGCCCGAGACGGTCCGGGGCGCGTTGATGCGCTTGTAGGAATTGACCGTCGGGTTGAAGATCGAGCAGAGCGCGTCGGCCGAATGCATGATCCCGCCCAGGAACGCATAGGCGGTCTTGGAAAGGCCGAGCTCGCCCTTCTCGTCGGCGAAGAGATTGGTCTTGCCGGTCTTGTCCCAGGCCGAGACATGGGCATGGCAGCCATTGCCGGTCAGGCTGGTGAAGGGCTTGGGCATGAAAGTTGCCCGCATGCCGTGATTCTCGGCGATGGTCTTGGTCATGTATTTGAAGAAGACGTGGCGATCGGCGGTCACCAGCGCATCGTCGTAATTCCAGTTCATCTCGAACTGGCCATTGGCGTCCTCGTGGTCGTTCTGGTAGGGACCCCAGCCCATGGCCAGCATGGAATCGCAGATCGCGGTGATGACGTCATAGCGGCGCATCAGGGCCTGCTGGTCGTAGCAGGGCTTGTCCTGGGTATCCGCGGGATCGGCGATCGAGCGGCCGTCAGGTGCCACCAGGAAATACTCGCATTCGACGCCGCTTTTCATGCGCAAGCCCCGCTTGGCGGCGCTCGCGTTCATTTTCTTCAGAATGGCTCGGGGCGAATCCGCCACTTCCTTGCCATCCATCCACAGGTCGCTTGCAAGCCAGCCCACTTCCGGCTTCCACGGCAATTGAATGAGACTATCGGGATCGGGCCTGGCGAAGAGATCGGGATGCGCCGGCGTCATGTCGAGCCAGGTCGCGAAACCCGCGAACCCCGCGCCATCCTTCTGCATGCCGGCGATCGCGGCTGCCGGCGCGAGCTTCGCGCGCAACACCCCGAACAGATCGGTGTAGCTGATCAGGAAATACTTGATCCTTCGCTCCTTGGCGATCCTGGCGAGATCGGCGGTCACGTTCCCCTCCCCGTTTGCTTTCTTGCTGGGTGCCCCTAGTACCCGCCGTCGCCGACGGCTGATTCGAGCCAATCTGACCTTACCGATACGCGCCGGCGGGTACTATCATCAAGTAACATGTGCCAATTTTCGTGGAAGCATCGGAATATCTCATGGATCGCGATTTTCCGAAAATTGGCACTAGGCGGTACCCGATCCAATCCTAGTATTTCCCCCGGCCCGGAATCCAGTCGGTCCCGGCCAGGGGCACGCCGGCCATCGCCGCGGCCTCCACCGTGAGGGCCACCAGATCGTCGGGTTCGAGGTTGCGCACATGGCTCTTGCCGCAAGCCCGGGCCAGGGTCTGCAATTCCAGGACCATGACCGTCAGATAATTCCGGAGCCATCGCGCGCCCTGTTCCGGGCGCAGGCGCTTCTGCAATTCCGGGTCCTGGGTGGTGACGCCGACCGGGCACCTTCCGGTATGGCAATGATGGCAGAACCCGGGCTCGGTGCCGAGCGCGTGATAATCCTCGACATGGATGTCGCGGTTGCACCCCAAAGCGATCATGGCCGCGACACCGATCGAAACCGCGTCGGCGCCCAGCGCCAGCGCCTTGGCCGCGTCGGCGCCGCTGCGGATGCCGCCGGATACGATCAATTGCACCTTGCGATGCATGTCCAGCTCCTGCAGCGATTCGACCGCGATGCGCACCGCCGGCAGGGTCGGAATGCCGGCATGCTCGATGAACACATCCTGGGTCGCGGCGGTGCCGCCCTGCATGCCATCGACCACGATTACGTCGGCGCCGGCCTTGACCGCGAGCGCCACGTCGTATTTGACGCGGGTCGCGCCGACCTTGATGTAGATCGGCTTTTCCCAATTGGTGATTTCGCGGATTTCGTGGATCTTGATGGCGAGGTCGTCGGGCCCGGTCCAATCCGGATGGCGCGAGGCCGAACGCTGGTCGATGCCGACCGGCAGATTGCGCATGGCGGCCACGCGCTTGGTGATCTTCTGGCCCAAGAGCATGCCGCCCCCGCCGGGCTTGGCGCCTTGGCCGACCACGATTTCGATCGCATCGGCGCGACGCAAATCGTTAGGGTTCATGCCATAGCGCGAGGGCAGCACCTGATAGATGAGGGTCTTCGAGGATTGGCGCTCCTCCTCGGTCATGCCGCCGTCGCCGGTGGTGGTCGAGGTGCCCATCTGGGTCGCGGCGCGGCCCAAAGCCTCCTTGGCGTTGGCGCCCAATGCGCCGAAGCTCATGCCGGCGATGGTGATCGGGATTTTGAGCTCGATCGGTTTGGTGGCGAAGCGAGTGCCCAAGGTCACGTTGGTCGCGCATTTCTCACGATAACCTTCCAGCGGATAGCGCGACACCGAGGCCCCCAGAAGCAGGAGATCGTCGAAGGTCGGCAGGCGACGCTTGGCGCCGAAGCCGCGAATTTCGTAGAGGCCCTGGTCGGCGGCGCGGTGGATCTCCGCGATCACCTGGTCGGAGAAGGTATGAGAGGGCCGCTTCTGGATGCGTTCGGCGGTCATTTGGGTTTCCTGGGGCGTTTCCTGAATGTCGTGCGCGCGGATTCCGGTCAATAGGCGTCTGCGTGATCGACGTTGAAATTGTAGAGCTTGCGCGCCGAACCATAGCGGCGAAACTTCGCCGCGTCGGCATTGATCTCGGCCTTTTCCAGGAGCCGCGCCACGCGCTCGACATGGATGTCGGTCATCGGCTTCTCGATGCAATCGGCACCCAGACTATCGACTTTACCCCGGACGTAGAGCTTGGCCTCGTAGATGGAATCCCCGAGGCTGGCGCCGGCATTGCCGCATACCACCATCCGGCCGGTTTGGGCCATGAAGGCGCTCATCGCGCCCACGTCGCCACCGACCACGATGTCGATACCCTTCATCGAGATGCCGCAACGCGTGCCCGAATCACCTTCGATCACCAGCAGCCCGCCTTGGCCGGTGGCGCCGGCCGCCGCCGAGGCAGTGCCCTTGACCCGGATCTGGCCAGACATCATGTTTTCGCCCACCCCCACCCCGCATTGGCCGTGGATGACGATGCTCGCCTCTTGGTTCATGCCCCCGCAATAATAACCGATATGCCCGTCGATATGGATTTCGATCGGCTGGGTGAGGCCGACCGCGCAGGCATGCTCGCCATGCGGATGAACGAGCCGCCAGACCCTTTCGTTGGTGTCCCTGGGCAATGCCTGCAGGCGCCGGTTGGCCTCGCGCAGCGAGGTTTTGGCGAGATCGATGACGTGCATGTCTTAGTACCCGCCGTCGCAGATCGTTGATTCAGCAATATGCCCCCGCCATGGCACGCCGGCGGGTACTGCCATTGCATTGCAAGTGCCGACTTTCATGGAACGATGGGCGCGATTCATGGATCGCGCTTCTTCGAAGGTTGGCACTAGTGCAGACTCCAGGTGTAGACCGTGGCTGGCGCCGGCTCCCAGATCTTGGCTTTGTCGATGTCCGGCAAATAGGCAAGGCTGCGGAATTCGGAGGCCATCGCCACCCAATCGTCGTTCTCGGCCAGGACCGCGGGCTTGCAGGCGATGCCATCGCGCAGGACCGCGAATCCGTCCCTGGTGCCCATGGTGAACGTGAAGAAACCGTCGAGATCGACGAGGCCCGCCTCCATCGCCTCGGGCAGGCTCGCGCCCTCGGCCAGGCGATGGGCGAAATATCGCGCCGCCACCTCGGAATCGTTGTCGGTGTCGAATTCCTGGCCGCGGCGGCGCAGCCACTTGCGCAGATTATTGTGGTTGGAAAGCGAGCCGTTGTGCACCAGGCACATGTCGGGCGCCGGCGTGAAGGGATGGGAATGTTCGGTCGTGACCGCGCTTTCGGTGGCCATGCGGGTGTGGCCGATGGCGTGGCTGCCTTCCATGCCGGCAAGGCCATAGCGCTTGGCGACCTCGCCCGGCAGGCCCATGTCCTTGTAGACCTCCATCAATTGGCCATAGCCCATGATCCGGATTTCCGGATGGTTGGCGCGCAGCCAACGAATGACCGGGGCTTCGCCGCCATCGGCGATCAGGAGCGCGTGGTTGCCCTTCTGCGAGACGTCGATTTCGGCATCGATCGCGGTCCCCAGGTCGCCGGCGAGCTTGCGCCAGGGATAGGCCTCGTCGGCGTTGAATAGCGTGAGCTTGCAGCGGGTCGCGGCCACCGGCGAATGATAGACCGCGATGCCGGCGCTGTCGGGCCCGCGCTCGGACATTCCGATCAACATCGTCTCGAGATGCGCGCCCAACTGCGATTTGAGCGCCGGGTTCTTCAGGAACAATCCGACAATTCCGCACATCGGCCTTGGCCTCAAGTCAGGGTTCAATAATGTTCGTCGGAGCTTAGCGCGAACGACGGGCCGAGGGCAAGTATTAGGAAATAAATTTTCCTATTAGGAAACTCAGTCTCGCTGAAAAATGGCGGAATCCTCGGCGAAAGCCTTGAATTCGAGGGCGTTGCCGGAGGGGTCGAGAAAGAACATGGTCGCCTGTTCGCCCACCTCGCCCTGAGAACGAATGCGCGGGCGGATGATCCATTGGATCTCCGAGCGCCCTTCCAAACGGTTCTTCATGCGGTTCCATTGCGTCATGGTCAAGACGACCCCGAAATGCGGCACCGGCACCTGGTCGCCATCGACCGGATTGCGCGTTTTGCTCGCGCCCGCGCCGTCGTTTTCCTTGAGATGGGCGGTAATCTGGTGGCCGAAGAGATCGAAATCGATCCAGCATTCAGCCTCGCGACCGATCGTGCAGCCGAGCAGATCGCGAAAGAAGATTCGGGTCGCCTCGAGATTGGAAACCGAAAAGGCCAGATGGAACGGGCGCAGCGTCAAGAGCCCTCCTCGCCGCCCTTGTCGTAGGCGATGACCGAGAGGAAGCGGATCGGGAGCTTGCGCAATTCCTCGGGCCCGTGCGGCACGTCGGCATCGAAGAACAAGGAATCGCCCGGCATCATGGCATAGGTCTTGTCGCCGTGGCGGTAGCCGACCTCGCCTTCCAACAGATAGATGAGCTCCACCCCTTCATGCTGGAAGATCGGGAACACGTCGGAATTCTCCGACAGCGTCACCACATAGGGCTCCATGGCCACGCCCCGCGAGAAGCTATGACCCAGCATCTGGTACTGGTGCCCGGCGCGGGTCCCTCGCCGCTCGATCGGAAGACCCTGTCCCGCCTTGACGAAGGTGGCGCTGCTCTCCTCCTCGAAGCGGCGGAAGAAGGAGGTCACCGGCACCTGCAGGGCCCGCGACAATTCCTGCAAGGTGGCGAGCGAGGGCGAAGTCTGTCCGTTCTCGATCTTGGACAGCATGCCGGTCGACATGCCGGCCGATTGCGCCAGCTGCGCGACCGTCATGTTCAGCTTGTGGCGAAAGGCGCGGACCTCGCGCCCGATCGCCGCTTCCAGGGAATGCATGCGCGAGGAGACGTGGTGCGGGTCCTGGTAGAAGGCCTTGGGCGGGTTGGCGCCGGCTTTGCTCGAAGTGGGCTTGTTCGAGACGGGCTTGGCCTTGGCACTTGGCGGGCGGGCGGCCTTCTTGGCCACCACCACCGGATTGCCATTGGATCGCGCGGAATTGCCGAGCCGGCCCATGAAAGACCTCCACCACGCCGGGCATCAAAGCAGAAAATCTTCCGCCCGAGCGACTAGCCAGATTACCGAAGCGCTCCGTTCTAGTCATCCAATTGCTTGGGGCGCAAATCGGCCAAGCCGCGGGCTCTCACCCATTCCCGGCCATCCCGGGATTTGCGGCCATCGCTTTATCCCGCCCGACTTGTTCGCGCGCATCAAGGCCAAGTTCCTCGAACCGAGCGAGCTATAGCCCGAGCTTCTCGACGGTTTCGAGGGGGAGGCAAAGACGGCGCGGCTCGCTGGTAAAGGCGCGAAAACCATAGCGCTCATAGAAAGCCTGCGCGCCCTCATTCTTGGCATCGACGATGATCGCATACACGGCGATCATCGTGCTCGCCCGGACGACGCGGCGGATCGCATCGAGCAGCAGCGTCTCGCCAAGCCCGCGTCCCTGCTGCGCGCGATCGATGGCAAGGCGACCGAGAATTGCCGCCGGCACCGGATAATGGGGCAGCCGCTTCGCCACGGCCGTCGGCAATTCGTCCTTCGCGAAACTCGCGGCGCTCAGGCTGTAATAGCCGGCGATCTTCCCGGGCCCGTCGGCAACGGCGACGAACACCTGTGCCACGTACCGGCGTATATCCTGTGAGGCTTGCCGTTGAAGGTAGGCGTCCAGGGCCGGCTCGCCGCACGAGAAGGCCGTACGGTCATGGTGTGGGCCGAGCGGCTCGATGACCGGGAAAGATTCATCCACCGACGCGCTCGCGATAACGGCGCGCGGCCTCCTTCAACTTCTCGTTCGGCTCCGGCGGGTTGATGAGCGCGTCATAGAAGACTTCCCAATCCCTCGCCGAGAGGGTGATCTTCTCCTGCGAATCGATGACGCGCTCAGCCGCCGCAACCGCGTTCGCCAGCACGAAATCACTCACGCTGGTTTCCTCATAGGCTGCCGCCCGCTCCAGCTTGCGCTTGGTCTTGGCATCCAGGCGCAAATGCATGCGGTCTCGCTTCACATCGGAAGTTTGAGCCATCTGTCACTCCTACATCCAGCGCCGGGGGATTGTACGCCAGTACGGCGTACATTTCAAGAATGAAACAAGCTGCTTTCCTGTCGCCCCGAACTTCCCGGGATGTGCCAGACTTACCCACCGAGCTGGCGAAGCGCGGCTAGGCCGACCAGCTTGCCGCTGAACTCGGCCATCGCATCCTCGATGCAGGCGAACAAATACTCGGCCGAGGCGAGGTCGGCGAGGACAGGAAATGCCAGAACCTGGCCAAGATCGCAGCGGGCGATAATGGCGCTCATCTTGGCCATCGAGGTCTGGGCCAGTTGGCCGGGCGGGAATTTCTCGGCACGAAGATCGACGCCGCATAACTTGGCGAACATTTCGGGGGCACTGCTCCCGGTCACCATGAACCAGCAATGGCTGTCCTGGCGCGGGGTCGGGTAGCCCTGTGCGGGCCGGCGCGTGTGCTCGCCCCAGACCCAAGCGCCGTTCAGCCGGTCGATGAGTTGGCCAGTGGCGCCCAGCGAATCGATCAGCAGAATCTCGGTCGGCGCCAGGCGTAGCGCCCATTCGCCGCTTGCCTGGCGATAGGCGCGGTTGCTCTCCGGCCCAATGCTGAGACCCTGGCCGGAAAGCCATTCGACCGTCCCCTTGCCCTTGAAGCCGGTGCGCGGCAGCAGCGACAGATCGGCAAGGCCCAGGTTCCGGGCCGCAGCCGCTTCGTCGCCGCCATTGCGAAAACGCAGCGCGACCGCGCCCTGGTTGATCGCGGTGAATTCAGCGCCTTCACTCACTAATCGGCGTTGGACGAAGGAGCGGCGCGGGAGGGCATTGGGCGTGAGCGCGACCATGTCACATCTCCTGGCGCTTGTTCTCGGGATCGTAGAAGGGATAGCGGGTCACGATGCCCTTGATGCGCCGCGCCCCTTCCACCTTGATCTCGAATTCCCGTCCCACCTCGGCATCGTCGGCATGGACATAGGCCAGCCCCACCACCTTGCCCAAGGTCGGAGAAAGAACCGCCGAGGTGACGCGCCCGACGATTTCCTCGCCCTTCAACACCAGATGGCATTCCTCTGGACAGGGATCCAATGCGTTGGCGAGCGTGAAGCCGATCAATTTGCGGGTGGGCTTGCGCTTGGCCATGATCTCGGTCGAACGGCCACCGACAAAGAAGGGTTTGGATTTGGCCAGCGCCCAGGCCATGTCGGCCTCCCAGATGTTGGTGAGCCCGTCGGTGTCCTGGGAGATGATGATATGGCCCTTCTCCAGGCGCAGCACGCGTTGCGCCTCGACCCCGAAGGGTCGGATGGAATGCGCCTTTCCGGCCTCGATCAGGGCATCCCAGAGCGCCTCGCCGAAGGTGGCCGGCACATGCACCTCGTAGCCAAGCTCACCCACGAAGCCCACGCGCATGATGCGGGCCGGAATGCCGGCAACACTCCCGATGCGGGCCCCCATGTAAGGGAAAACCTCCGCGCCAAGATCGACGTCCGGGCACACCGATTTCAACACCTCGCGCGATTTAGGCCCGGCGATGTTGATTCCCGCATAGGCGGCGGTGACGTGGGCCACGTCCACATCGAGGCGCCATTGCGCGTTCCATTGCAGCATCTGGCGGTAGACCGCATCCACGCCACTGGTGGTCGCGGTCACATAGAAATGCTCTTCGTGCAAGCGCACCGCGACGCCGTCATCGGTGATGACGCCGGCATTGTCGGTCATCAGCACATAGCGGCAGCGTTCCACCTTCTGCCTGGCGTAGGCGAAGGTGTAGAGGCGATTGAGGAATTCGGCCGCATCCGGCCCGCGCACGTCCAGCCCACCCAGGGTCGAGACATCGATCAGCCCGACATTATTGCGGACCGCCATCACTTCGTCCCGGATCGATTGTTCCCGCACGCGCCTGTCGCCGTAATAGGCCGGCCGCCACCACAGACCGGCCGGCATCATCCGCGCACCCAGCTCCAGATGGCGATGATGCATCGCGGTCTTGCGCTCGGGCTCGAAGACGCGCCCCGCCATGTGGCCGAATTTCTCGGGCGCGAAGGGCGGGCGCTGGGTGGTGACGCTCATGCCCGAAAGATCGGCACCGGTCTCGCGCGCGACAATTCGTACGGCCGCGACCGCGGATTGCTTGCCCTGGCTTGGGCCCATGCCTACCGTCGAGTAGCGTTTCAGCAATTCGACATTGTCGAAGCCGTCGGCGATGCCGTTCACCAGATCCTCGTATTTGAGGTCCTCGTCGAAATCGACGAATTCCATGCCCTTGGCATGCGGGAAAATGGGCCAGGGATGGGTCTGGTCGGCACCTTCGGGCCCGGGCGTGGGCGGCTCGGCGCCTGCCGCAAACCCGGCCGCGCGCGCGGCGCGAAAACCGGCCAAGCGCCCGTCCGCCATCACCGATTCGAGGGCGAAGACATGATTGACCGAGCCGGCGGCGAACAGCCCGGCCGGAAGCGTCTCGGGACGGAACATGTGGGTAGCCGGCGAATAGCCGAATCTCGCCCCGGCATGGTGCAGCAGATGGGCAGCCGGCGAATAGCCGACCGACATCAGGAGAAGGTCGCAATCGAAATCGGCGGCGGGCTGGCCCAGGACGCCCTCGGCAAGGATCGGGGCCACGATCGCGCCGGCGACATGGGACTTGCCGCCATCGTGCCGGGCCTCGCTGATCGCAAGGCCGAGGAGAATGTCGATCCCGGCGCGGCGCAATGCCACGCTGGCATCGGTCGGCGCCGGATCGGGGCGCAGATCGACGATCGCGCGCACTGCCACTCCCGCCTCCAGAAGATCGAGAGCCTGGCCATAGCCGTCGTCATTGGCGGTCAGGATCAATGCGCGCGAACCCGGCCGCACGCCGTAGAGCCAAATCAGACGCTGTGCCGCCGCCCCGAACATGATCCCGGGGAGATCGTTGTTGCGGAAGATCGCCGGCTGCGGGATCGAGCCGGTGGCGATGACGCTGGCCTTGGACCTCAACTTGTAGAGCCGATTGCCTTTGATGATCGGCAGCCAATTGTCGGCGAAAAGCCCGGTGCATTGCGCGTCCGACAACACTCGGATTTTCGCGTGGCTTGCCACACGCGCCACCAATTCGGCACGTTTCCCTAAGTGTTCGCGGCCGGCGCCGAAGCGCGCGTAATTCAGCGAGCCGCCAAGGGCGGCGCCTTCATCGATCAGGATGACTTCGGCGCCGGCATCGGCCGCCGCCAGCGATGCCGCCATGCCGGCGGGGCCCCCGCCAATGACCACCACATCGGCGAACAGATATTGCTTGTCGTAATAGGAATGGTGGAAATCGGCCCTGGGATCGGCCTTGCCGAGACCGGCAAGTGCCCGCACGAAGGGTTCCCAAAGCCGCCAGGAATTGCGCTTTTCGTGGAAGCTCTTGTAATAGAACCCGACCGGCAGGAAGCGCTTCGCCAATTCGATCAGGCGGCCGCGATCGGATTCGAACGAGCCGAAGTAATTCTGCGCCAGGACCTTGAGCCCGGGCTCGATCGCTCTCACATCGGCCAGGCAGTTCGGCTCCTCACCCACCTGGACCAGGGAATTGGAATCGTAGCCGGCCATGGTGAGGGCCCCACGCGGGCGGTGATACTTGAACGAGCGCGAGATCATCCATTGCCCATTGGCGGCAAGCGCGCTCGCGATAGTGTCGCCGGAAAGCCCGGTGAATGCCCTTCCCTCGAATTCGAAATCGATCGGCTTCGAGCGGTCGATGGCGGCGCCGAAGGGTATGGGTAATCTGTTGGCTTGGCCCGGCATCAGCGCGGCTCCGGTTGTTTGGCGGCGAATTCGACGCGGTCGTTGAACAATTCGCCGGCGGCGTAGGTGCGCACGATCTCGTCGGTCAGCGTATTGCGCTCGGCGATGAACCAGAACGACGTCGGCACATGGCACCACCATTCCCGAACCAATCCGGCGGTATTGTTTTCCAGGAACAGCCAATCGGCGAAGTCGCGATCGCTCAAGCCGGCCGGATCGGGCATGGGTCTCACCTCGCCGCCCCAAGCGAATTCGGCTATGTTGCGGGGACCGTTCAATGGGCAGTTCATGATTTTCATTCCAGGACCCGCCGTCGCTGATGGTTGATTCGGCAATGTGACCCCGCCAGCAAACGCCGGCGGGCCCAATCATCTTCGAACATGCGGCCCGACTTTCGTGGCAACATGGGTGGAGCCGTTGGATCGTGCATTTTCGAAATTTGGCACTGGGCCATGGCTCCCCTCAATGCCCGACCGAGGCCGCGCCCTTTTCGCCGATTTGCGCGTAGTCGACGAAGCGGTCGAGATAGAAGGGCTTGATCAGATCGTGCGGTTCGTCATGGACGATGGTGTGGGCCATGGTCATGCCGCAGACCGGGGTCGCCTTGAAGCCCCAGGTACCCCAGCCGCTGTCGATGTAATAGTTCTTGACCGGTGTCATGCCCATCACGGGCGAGAAATCCGGCGTCATGTCGGCCATGCCGGCCCATTGGCGCAGGATCTTCATCTCGCCCAGCATGGGCAGGAGTTCGACCATGTGGCCGAGAAGGCCTTCCTTGAAGTCGAGCGTCGATCGCGTGGAATAGAGGCCGTAGGGATCGGTCGAGCCGCCCATCACCAATTCGCCGCGCGAGGATTGCGAGACATAGACGTGCAGGCTCCCGGAAACGATGATCTGGTCGAGGAACGGCTTCACCGGCACCGAAACGCAGGCCTGCAGCGGAATGGTGCGGATCGGCAGGCGGAACCCCGCCATCTTGGCAACGACCGAGGTCGAGCCCGCCACCGCTTGCAGCACCTTGTTGGCGTGAACCCGCCCGCGCGGCGTCTCCACTCCCTTGACGGCGCCATTCTCGATCAGGATCCCGGTCACTTGCGTCTGCTGATGGATGTCCACGCCAAGGGCGGCCGCACCCCTGGCATAGCCCCAGGCGACGGCGTCGTGACGCGCGATGGCGCCCGGCGGGTGGTAGAGCGCGCCCAGGATCGGATAGCGCGCATGTTCCGAAATATTGAGATGCGGGCACAGGCGATGGATCTCATCGGGAAAGATGAGTTCCGAATCGACGCCCATCTGCTTGTTCACCTCGGCCCGCCAGCGGCTGGTGCGCAAGGCCGCATCGGTGTGAGCCAGCGTGAAATGCCCGCGCTCCGAATAGAGGATGTTGAAGTCGAATTCCTGCGATAGGTCGCGATAGAGTTTCAGCGACTGCTCGTAGAAGCGCACGCCCTCGGGCGTCAAATAATTGGAGCGGATGATGGCGGTGTTGCGCGCGGTGTTACCGCCGGCCAAATAGCCTTTCTCCAGAATGCAGATATCGGTCACGCCATGCCAGCGCGCCAGGTAATAGGCCGTCGCCAGCGCGTGCCCGCCGCCCCCGATGATGATGACGTCGTAGGATTTCCTGAGATCGCCTTGGCGCGGAATGAAGCGCTTGGCCGGGTATTTCCGGCGCAGGCCATATTTCAGGAGTTTAACCGGCAGGATCGCAGGCAGCATTTTCTGGCTCTCGCTCTCGGTCGGATTGCGGCGGATCCGAAACCCGCTGGTGTTCCGCAACCGACATTCCGCTCTAGGACAATTCGACCCGGAACACTAGTGTCCCGGTTCTGAAATTCGCCAGACCACCAGGCGATACCCCGAGCGAATTTCAGAATCGAAAGGACACTAGCAACCTATTCGAGTCTAGTGTCGTATTCGGTTTCGAAGTTCGCTTGGCGCTCCTGGCCGCGTGATCTGGCGAACTTCGAAACCACGACACTAGCAAACGGGAATGGCATATGTCGTGGTTCCAACCTGATTGATTGGGAATCAAGCGTTGGAACCACAACACTGGCAACCTAGTCCGTTTGGCGAACGCGGGCGGTTCCGGATCGTCCGCGACTGGCGCTAAACCGACATTGCGCCCTTGCCAACTTTCGAAGATGCCTGATCCAAGAAGCGCCCCAAGCTTCCACGAAAGTCGGCACTTGATACTACATGATGGCACTCGCCGCGCACGGGGTCAGGGTCATTTGTCATGAATCAGCCATCAGCGCCGGCGGGTACCAGGCCGACTTTCAGCGCCCCACCGGGCCGCGAAAGCTGGCACTCGTTACTGAACAACGGCACCCGCCGGCGTGCACGGTCGGGATCATTTGGCTCGAAACGGCCGTCAGCGAGGGCGAGTGCCAGGGTCAGCTCGGGCGCCGATCGCTGCGCGGCGAGCAGCCGAATTGGCGCCGATAGACCTTGGAGAAATGCGACAACGAGACGAATCCGCAGGCGATGGCGATCTCGGCGATCGGCAGCTCGGTCTGGCGCAACATGCGGCGCGCGCGGTCCAGTCGCAATTGGCCGTAATAGCGCGCGGGCGTCGCACCCAGATAACGCCGGCACAGACGCTCCAGCTGGCGCTGCGAGACGCCGACCTTGCGGGCGAGTTCGAACTGGGCCATCGGCTCCTCGATCGATTCCTCCATCAGGAGGACGGCGCGCTGGATGAGGGCGTTGGTGACGCCCACGCCCAACAACATGCGCCGCTGGTCGTCGGCCGCCGGGCGGATGCCGCCATGCAGGAACTGGCCGGAGATCTGGCGCGACAATTCGCGGCCGTGATGGCAGGTGATCATCTGCAGCATGAGATCGAGCGCGGCCGTCGCCCCGGCGCAGGTGAGAATGCGCCCGTCGAGGACGAAGAGGTGGTTGCTGAGTTCGATCTCGGGGAAGGTTTCGGCGAAGCTGTCGGCGTAGTCCCAATGCACCGTGCAACGCCGGTTGGCGAGGAGCCCCGCGCGCGCGAACACGAAACTCGCGGTCGAGATCGCGGCCAGCGGAAGGCCGCGTTGGGCCCAGCGCCGGAACGCCGCCTCGACATTGCGATAGCGTTTGCGCTCGATATGGCTGCCGGCGCACAGGATGGCCAAGTCAAAATCCTCGTGCGAGATGCTCTCGATCGCCTCTGCTTGCACCGAGATGCCGCTGTTCGAATCGATCATGCCACCTTCGGGCCCGAACAGGCGCCAGCGATAGAGTTCCTTGCCCGAGGAGCGATTGGCGCCCCGGAAGGGCTCCACGATAGAAGCGAAGGACATGAGGGCGAAACCGGGCAGCACGCCGATAGCCAAGCGAAAGGGCGCGGCCCCCGCCCCGCGCGGCGCCAGGAATTCCGGCGCCGGTTGGCCTAAAGGCAGCAACGAGGATTCGGCCAGTGCCGGTGGACGCGGGCGCTTTCTTGGGTTCGCGTTGCGCCGTGTCGGTTTTGTGGCCAAATGACAATCCCCCCTCGACCGGATGGGCGAGAACATCGGCGAGCGCCCCCTGGCGGGTCAAGAGTGTATTCCGCTTGGGCCTATTCCGATTGCGCGCTCAAAGGAGACTTGCCACACTCGACCCCCCGATCATGGCGGATAACGGGCGGAGTCCTGGCGATGAGCGCGAGCGAAGGGCACAAGAAGCTCCGACTGGACCCACCGTTGCGCGGGCGCATCTACGACAACATCGCTGAGACCATCGGCAACACGCCCCTGGTGCGAATCAATCGGATCCGTGCCGAAGAGGGCATCGAGGCCGATCTCTGCCTGAAGCTCGAATTCTTCAATCCGATCGCCAGCGTCAAGGACCGCATCGGCGTCGGCATGATCGAGGCGATGGAGGAAGCGGGCAGGATCGGCCCCGGCGCCACCATCGTCGAGCCCACCTCCGGCAATACCGGGATCGGGCTCGCCTTCATGTGCGCGATGCGGGGCTACCGGCTGATCCTGACCATGCCGGAATCGGTCTCGAGCGAGCGGCGCAAGATGCTGCGCTACTTGGGCGCCGAGGTCGAGCTCACGCCGCGCGAGACGGGAATGAAGGGCGCGATCGATCGGGCCAAGGAATTGCTGGCGCAAATCCCGGGCGCGGTGATGCCCGACCAGTTCGGCAACCCGGCCAACCCGGCCATCCACCGGCGCACCACGGCGGAGGAAATCTGGCACGACACCGGCGGCGCGGTCGATGTCATTTTATCGGGGGTTGGAACCGGGGGCACGCTCACCGGCTGCGCCCAGGTGCTGAAGCCAAGGAAGCCCAGCATCAAGATGATCGCAATCGAGCCCTCGGGAAGCCCGGTCCTCTCCGGCGGCCAGCCCGGCCTGCATCCGATCCAGGGCATCGGCGCCGGTTTCGTCCCGGAAATCCTGGATACCAATGCGATCGACGAAATCGTGCGGGTGGAGAACGACGAGGCCTTCGCCCAGGCACGGCGCCTGGCGCGCCTCGAGGGCATCCCCGGGGGCATCTCCTCGGGCGCTGCCCTCGCCGCCACCATCAAGGTCGCCAAGCGCCCGGAAATGAAGGGAAAATTGTTCGTGACGATCATTCCATCCTTCGCCGAGCGCTACATCACCACCATGCTGTTCGACGGGCTCTAGTGTTGTGGTTCCAACGTTTGATTCGAAAATCATTCCCGTTGGAACCACAACACATGCCATTGAATTTGCTAGTGTTCCGGGCTGACATGTCCCTAGAGCGGAAAGTGGGTTGCGGAACACTAGACGGGGGCGGTGGGCGACCCTTGACAAGGTACCAGGCGCCCCTTATTATGAGTGAATACTCACCTATTTACGGTTCAGCCATGCGCGGCGCGGAACGAACCAGGGAGCGAATCGACGGGGCGGCCCTTCGCCTGTTCGTCGAACAGGGAATCGCCGAAACCACCACCCGCGACATCGCGCGTGCTGCCGGCATCGCCGAGGGGACGATCTATCGCCATTACCGGAGCAAGGACGAATTGGCGGCTGGGCTCTATGCCAAGGCGGTGGGCGAAATCGCCGCCGAGCTCGCCGTGGCCGCCGATCCCAAGCAGGCGTTTGCCGAGCAACTGCCCGCCGCGATTCGGATTTTCTGCGCGCTGTTCGACGAAAGACCGTTGCTGTTCCGATACATCCTGCTGCAGCAGCACAGCCTGTCCCCGCGATTGCCGGCGCGGATTCGCCATCCCTTGCGCATGCTGACCGACGCGGTCAAGCGTGCGATCGCGAGAGGCGAGATCGCCAAGGGCGATCCCGCGATCATCGCCGCGATGATCCTCGGTCTGGTGGTGCAGGTCGCGGTTTCAAGGCTCTATGGCGAACACGCCCAGCCGCTCAAGCGGCTTGCCCCCATCATCGCCCGCGCCGCGTTGCGCGTCGTCGAGTTTTCCGCCGCACGATGACAAGCGGCATTTTCGAGGAGCACTAAATGAGTGAACAATCACTTTCTTCAACATCCGATCCGGTGCGCCGCTTGCGCCAGCTCCGCGCCTCGTGCACCGGGGAACGGCCGCTCGATCCAGCACTTGCGCGCTGGCTCGGCCATTCCATCGACCTTTATCTCGAGCGCAAGAGCGCCAGCCTGGAGGCGGCGCTGGGTCTCGCGCGTGCGCCGGGCGGCCTAGCCTGGTGGCGGGCGGAGGCGCTTCAGGCCCGCGACACGGCCCTGCGCATGCTGGCCGGCAATCATTTCGGATCGCTGTCGCCGACCGCACAGGCCCGCGAAATCGCGCTTGCCGCAAGGCGCTATGGGGCCAGCACCTGGCGATTTGATCGGGTGCTCGCCTCGCTGCCGCCCGATTGCACCGGCACGCCGCGCGGGTTTCTATTTCAAGCTTGTCGGTCGGGCGCGCCGATGCCGCTGGGCGAGCGCCAGATTCGCAACATTCTGAAGAACGGGAAAAGCAAGACTTCCGGCGGCGTTCAATTGGCGCCGAACAGCTCCAATTGCCATTCCATCTCGGAGGGCGTCAGCGGGTAATCGCTCCCACCCCTTGGGTTGAGCGCCTGGGTGGGCGGGATGCCGGCCAGGCGCAGCTGCACCTGCAGGGCCTGGCGCATCGACAGCTTCGCCCGCCAGACGAGGGCGGTCACCGCCTTCGCGCTTTTCGAGGCCAAGACCTTGTCAACGATCGAGGGCGGAAGCCCGGAATCGCGCGCCAGCGCCGCAGTCACCGCCTCGCGCTTGCCAGCGGCGATCGCCGCCGCGATGGCCTCCTCTCCAACCGGCGCTTCGCCGCCGGCGCCGACCTCCGCTTGCAAACGGCGCTTCACCGTTTTGGCGATGGCCTCGGCGGAATCGGCATCGAGATCGGGGCGCGCCTGGAGCATCGCAAGCAATGATTGGGAGACGAATTCCGCGAGCCGGGTCAGCGCCCGCTTCGGCATGGTCGGGCGCTCGATGAGCGGTTGATGCCAGGCCGGTTGCTCGGGCGCCTGTTCCAGGATCAAGTCCAGCGTATCCTCGCGGATCTGCGCCGTGGGGTTAGCCAACAGCGCCGCAATGGCCGCCGGTTCGTACGGGGGCTTGGCGGGTGCTTGCGGGGCGGCCGCCTTGGCGATGCCCTCGCTCACGCTTTCAACGATGCCCCGGCGCTGGGCGATCGCGGTCAAGGCACCCTTAATCGGCGTGTTGACGATGATGTCGAGCAAGTCGTCGTCGGTCAGCACCGGGGAGTGGCGCAGAACCGGGCCGGCGACCTGGATCTCCAGATCGCGCGCCAATTGCTGGATCAATTCCCTGGGCGCGGCGCCGAAATCCTTCAGCGTCTCCGCCACCACCTTGCGCACGCGCACCGCCTGATCGCGCGCGAGCAGGGCGATGACCTGCATGGTGAGGTCGCGGATCTTGCGCTGTTGGGTCTGGGCGAGGTCGGGAATCAGCTGGTCGATCTTGCGCGCGAGGTCCTCGCGCACCGCCACGTCGGCGTCCTTGGCCAGGATCAGATCGGCGTGACGGGGCGTGGCTGCATTGGTGGCCACCGCCCGGCGCACCGAGGGCTCTCGATCACTGGCCAGAAAATAGAGGATTTCTGGCCGCACTTCCGGCTTGCGCGCAAGCTCGCGGCGGGTCTGTTCGTCCTGGCTGGCCGCCAGGGCCTTGGCGTCCTGGTATTCCATTCAGACCAGAAGAACGCCCATCGCGCCCTTGCCGGCGCGCTTGACCTGGTACATCGCCCGATCGGCCCGCTCGATCAGCTGGGCGAGCGCGATCGCGACCGGCGTCTCGCCCTCTACGGAATGCAGCGCCACGCCCACGGAGAAGCCCAAGCGCTTCGGGGAATCCTCGGCGAAGGCCTGCAATTCCTCGGCGGCGCGCACCAATTGCTCGGCCTTGCGCCTGGCTTCCGGCTCGGCAATCCCAGGCAGCCAGATGGCGAATTCATCGCCGCCGAGCCGGCCCACCAGATCGCGCGCGCGCAAATGCTGGCGCAGCAAGTCCGCGGCCGCCTTGAGCGCGGCATCGCCTTGGGCGTGGCCATGGCGATCGTTGATCTCCTTGAAATTGTCGAAATCGACGAAGAACAGCGCCCCGCCCTGGTGCGACCGGCGCGCAAGGTCAATGGCGGCGGCGAGGCCGCGCTCGAACCCGCGGCGGTTGAACAGCCCGGTCAAGGCATCGGTTTCCGACAATCGCGTCAGTTGCTCCTGTCCGCTTACTTGCGCGATCGCCGCGGCGAGAAGATCGGCAACCTCTGCAAGGAGGAACGGGTCATCGGCGTCCCAATCGCCGCGTCCCGATTCGCGCCAGAAGCCGAGCGCCCCATTGCAGCGACCCTGGTAATGGGCGGCAAACATGAGGACACGATGGCTCTCGATCTCGACCTGGACCGGCGAGGGTCCCTTGTCGATGACCGACAATGGCCCGGAAACATCGATTCCTTTGTTGATCGAGGCTTCCCGCACCCAGCCCGAATCGGCATCCTGACGCCAGATCCCGCCGCCCGCCGCCCCCACCGCCTGGGTCGCGGTCTTGAGCCCGCTCGACAACGTCTCCCTCGGATCGGCGCTTTGCCTGAGCAACCGCAACAGGTGGATGAGCGAGCGCTCGCGATGCCGGGCCTCGGCCTGGTTGGTTTCCCTTCCCTCCAGTTCCGTTATGTCGCGGCAAACACCGCGGGCCCCGAGAAATCCCCCCTCGGAATCGAACAAGGGGGCGCCCCACAATTCGAGGCAGATCGCCCGGCCCTTCTCGTCGCGCAGCCACACGGGCCGGGCGATGGCCGGAACCTCGATTCCGAACAGACCCGCCTCGTCGGGCGCAAGGCCGAACAAAGTGGCGTCGCGCCCGATGATAGTACGCGCGTCATGCCCGAGCACGAGATCGGAGGAAAAGAAACCGAACCGGCCGTGAGTGTCAGTCTGCCAGGCAAAATCACAGGCCAAGCGCAGAAAGTCGCGGTAACGGGCGCGCGATTGCGTGAGCGCGTCGCGCAATTGGCGATCCGCCGTCAAGTCATGGCCAAGCGCCAGGACCTGATCGCCCAACGCCAGCAGCATCAAGGAAACCACGCGCTCTCCGCCGCCATCGGTTTTCGGCACCGTCACCAGAAGATCGGCGGCACCCTCGCCCGAAGCGGCGCTGGCCAGCGCATGGGCAAGACTTGAATCACCCGATCCCCGGCAGGCGATCAATTCGGCGGCGGCCGGATTGGCCGCGACGATGTCGCCACCGCGCCACAGCAAGGCCGGGTGCGACGCCCCCGCCCAGGCGCTACCCGGCGCGAACAAGGCGCTGAGGTCGCCAACGCCAGACTTGATCGCAAACGGGCTTCGCTTGGCTTGAGGACTGACAGGGCTCATGGCTTTGAATGCGAGTTCGAAGGCAACGAGCTTGCCCGCCCAGCGCTTAAAGAGGAGTTAACCCTGCCCGACCCTTGCGCGTACGCCCAACGGTCCCTAATTTGCCGCGTCTTGGCGCCGGCGGCCGAAGGTCCGAACCCCGACGAGAACGAATCATGGCCGAATACGACACCTGGATTTTCGACCTGGACAATACGCTCTACCCGGCGAGCTGCCGGTTGTTCGACCAAGTGGAGCGCCGCATCGGGCTATATGTCGAACAATTGCTGGGGCTCGATCCGCAATCGGCCAAGGCCTTGCAGAAACAGTATTTTCGCGACCACCGGACAACGCTGAACGGGCTCATGATCCATCATCGGGTTGATCCGAACGATTTCCTCGAATTCGTGCATCGGATCGACCATTCCCCGATCCAGCCCGATCCACGCTTGGATCTTGCGCTTTCAAGGCTGCCCGGACGCAAGATCGTGTTCACCAATGGCTCCCAAGACCACGCCACAAAGATCATGGAAAGGCTGGGCGTGACCCGGCATTTTTCGGCAATTTTCGACATCGCCGCGGGGAATTTCGTTCCCAAACCCGAACCGGCCGCTTATCGCGCGCTGCTGGCGCGCCACGCCATCAAGCCGGATGATTCGGTCATGTTCGACGACATGGCGCGCAATCTGGCGCCGGCGGCCGAACTCGGCATGGCGACGGTCTGGGTCAGGACCGATGTCGAATGGGCGCAGGCCCCGGCCGAGGCCGGTTACATTCACCACGTCACCGAAGACTTGCCGGCCTGGCTCGAGGCCCGGTCGAACCCGCAACATTTGCCCAGGAACGGAACCAGCGCATGAACTTGACGGAAGCGAGGGCGGCCATCGAGGCCGGATGGGACAATCGCGCCGAAGTAACACCGCGGAGCAAGGGCCCCTTGCACGAGGCCGTGGCGGCAGCCCTGGACGCACTCGATGGCGGCCTGGTTCGGGTGGCCGAAAAGACCGGCGGGAAATGGGTCACCCAGCAATGGTTGAAGATGGCGGTGGTGCTCTCGTTCCGCCTCAACGATTCGGTGCGCATCCCCGATGGCAGCGATTATCCAGGCCATGGACCGGGCGCCTGGTTCGACAAGGTGCCGTCAAAATTCGCCGGCTGGAGCGAGGCCAAGTTTCGCGAGGCGGGCTTTCGCGCCGTGCCCATTTGCGTGGTGCGCCGGGGGGCCTATATCGCGTCGGGCGCGATCCTGATGCCGAGTTTCGTCAATGTCGGCGCCAGGATCGATGCCGGCACCATGATCGACACCTGGGCCACCATCGGTTCTTGCGCGCAGATCGGAAGGAACTGCCACATCTCTGGCGGCGTGGGCATCGGTGGCGTGCTGGAGCCGTTGCAGGCCGGACCGGTCATCGTCGAGGACAATGTCTTCATCGGCGCCCGTTCCGAGGTAGTCGAAGGCGTCATCGTGGGCGAAGGCTGTGTGATTTCCATGGGCGTCTTCATCGGCGCCTCGACCAAGATCGTCGACCGTACGACCGGCGAGGTGCATATCGGCAGCGTGCCTCCCTATTCCGTGGTGGTCTCGGGCGCCATGCCCAGCACCAAGCCGCTGCCCGGCACCAACGAGCCCGGGCCCAGTCTCTATTGCGCGGTGATCGTCAAGCGGGTCGATGAAAAGACCCGGTCGAAGACCTCGATCAACGAATTGCTCCGCGACTGAAAGTATCGAATGCTCGACGCGATCGCTCTTGCCCAGGCCCTGATCCGGCGCCCAAGTGTCACGCCCGAGGATTCGGGCGCGCAGGGCGTCCTGGAAGCGGCCCTCGCGCCCATGGGTTTCATTTGCCGGCGCATGAAATTTCAGGCGCCGGGAACCATCGCCATCGACAATCTCCACGCCAAATTCTCGCGCGATGCCGGCCGGCATTTCTGCTTTGCCGGGCACAGCGACGTAGTGCCGCCGGGTCGCCTCGAGGGTTGGAGCCGCGATCCCTTTGGCGGCGAGATCCACGATGGCAATCTGTTCGGGCGGGGTGCCGCCGACATGAAGGGGGCGATCGCCGCCTTCGCCGCCGCCGCTTGCGCGTTCATCACCCGACGCGGTGCCGATTTCCGGGGCGCCATCTCGCTGCTCATCACCGGGGACGAGGAAGGCCCATCAATCAATGGCACCAGGCCGATGCTGGAAACCCTGGCCCGAGAAGGTGAAAGGTTCGATGGCTGCGTGGTGGGCGAGCCGACCAATCCAGCGCGGTTGGGCGAAATGGTCAAGATCGGGCGGCGCGGCAGCTTGACGTGCCATCTTCGGATCAAGGGAGTGCAGGGCCATGTCGCCTACCCGCATCTGGCCGACAATCCGTTGCACCGTCTGGCGGCGATGATGTCCGAGCTGGTGCTGCAGCCGCTCGATCCCGGCACCAAGCATTTTCAACGCTCGTCGCTGCAATTCACCACGATCGACACCGGCAATGCCACCACCAACCTCATTCCCGCCGAGGCGCGCGCGAGCTTCAATGTCCGCTTCAACGATCATTTCACGCCAGCGAGCCTGGAGCGCGAGATTCGCCGCCGCCTGGACCAATCCGGGGGTGATTACGAGCTTGATGTCGAATGCTCGGGCACGTCCTTCCTCACCCCGCCAGGCGATTTGAGCGCGATCCTTTCGGACACGATAGAAGCCGCGACCGGGCGGCGGCCGGAATTCTCCACCACCGGCGGAACCTCGGACGCGCGTTTCATCAAGGATTATTGCCCGGTGATCGAGTTCGGCTTGACCGGCGCCACCATGCACAAGGCGGACGAGCAGGTGAAGGTGGTCGACATTCTGGCGCTGGCCGGGATCTACGAGGGCGTCCTCGAGCGATTCTTCGATGCCGGGCATCGCTGAATACGTGCTCGCCTTCCGGGGCTGCGCGCGGTTGCTGCGCTTCGATCCCGGCGGCCTCTTGTTCTTCGATCGAAGTGCCGCGGGCGCGCGGCGCTCCTTCGGGATCGCGATCCCGATCTATCTCTACTTCCTGCTGCAGATCATCGGTGCCGGAATCCTCGAGAAGGATATCGATCTCGCCCGCTATTTCGCGGCGATGAGCCTGGGCTACGTCTTCCTGTGGATCGCCTTTCCGCTGGCGTTGCTTGGCATCGCCAATTTCTTCGAATGGCGAGACCGCGCGCCCGGCGCCATCAGCGTCTATAATTGGGCGTCGCTCTTGACGGTGGCGGTGCATTCTCCGAGTCTGGTGCTCGAACTCGGCGATTGGCTGAAGCCGTTGGCGGGATTGCTCGATTACGCGGCGCTAGCCTATATGTTGACGCTCAACACGTTCATCTTTCGGCGCGTGCTCGGCATCGCCATCCTGCCAGCGGTGGCGCTGGTGTTCGGCGATTTCGTGCTGTCACAGATCTTCATCTTGCCGACCTTCAACCACCTGGGCCAGATCGGCTGGTAGCGACACCGGTTCAGCGGATGATTTCGACCGCGACCCCGATCTTGCCGGTGATCGCACGCCAGGTCCGATCCGCGGTTACGGCCGGCACGTTGAGTTTCTTGGCCAAGGCGAGACACGCCCGATCGCCGAGCGACAATCCGGCACTCTTGGTCTGGGGCAGAAGCAGACCGACCCCGTAGGCAAGTTCGGAATCCATATCGACCGATGTGATCGAAATTGGATCCAGGATGTCGTGGATTTCAGTCTCGGTTGCCCCGCCGCGCGCCAGATGACCGACGATTTCGGCCAAGTTGACGACGCTCATCACGGCGGCGTCCAAGACCGCATGCACGCGACCCCCGCCGGGCTCGTCGAGCAACAAGGCCAGCACCGCCGAAGCATCCAGCACGACCGGAGTCACTCGCGCTCCGCCTCGGCACGGCGCCCCGCCAGGAATCGGTCGAGCGATCCAGCCCTGCCGGTCTTGAGCGCCCGCCGGGTGAGGGATTGCGCGCGCGCCACAACCTCGGCCAAACTTCGAATGCGCAGGTCACGGCCGTCCAATTCCACCACCACCTCGCCGCCACGCTCCAGCCCCACCTGCCGGCGCAGTTCCACTGGCAATGACAGGCGCCCGTTCTCGGAGACTTTGGTACGTATTCCAGTCATGTCATCATCTTCCTCATTGTCGTTTCCACAGAATATGCCGAAAGTCTTATTTTTGCCATTACTTTCCCTCTTGCCCAGCCGGCGCCGCCCCATAGCCAACCGCCATCAGATAGAGCCCGCAGGCAGGTGCGGTCGGGCCGCCCCGGGCGCGGTCCCGGGCGGCGAGCGCCTGGGCGAGATCGGCGGCGGACCACTTGCCCTCGCCCACCAGCCTGAGCGAGCCCACCATGTTCCGCACTTGGTGGTGGAGGAAGGAGCGTGCTTCGACCCGGATGAGGATTTCCTCGCCCGAACGCTCGACATCCAGCCGATTGAGGGTTTTCACCGGCGATTGCGCCTGACAGAGGCTCGCCCGAAAGGTGCTGAAATCGTGCCGGCCAGCCAGGACCTGCGCCGCCTGGTGCATCGCCCCGGCATCAAGCGGCGTATTCACCAGCCAGGCACGATCGCGTTCAAGGCCCAAGGGCGCGTGCCGGTTGACGATGCGATAGAGATAGAAGCGCGAGGTGGCGCTGAAACGAGCGTGGAAATCCTCGGAAACCGTCTCGGCTTGGAGAACAGCGATGGGAGCCGGCCGCAAGTGGAAATTGAGCGCCGCCATCAGCCTCTCGGGCGAAAGCTCCTTGGCGATGTCGAGATGGACGACTTGGCCCCTTGCGTGCACGCCAGCATCCGTCCGCCCGGCTCCCTGGGCGATCACTGTCTCGCCGGTCAGTCGCTGAATCGCCTCTTCCAGCGCCTGCTGGACGCCGAGGCCGTTATCCTGGCGCTGCCAGCCCACGAAGGGTGTGCCGTCGTATTCCAGCGTGAGCTTGAAACGCGTCATGGCAGTATTTCGCCTGGCGCCACTGGAAATCCGCGCAGCAAATCGGCAGCCACCATCGCCGATTTGCCCGGGCGCTGCAATCGGGTGAGCCGAAGCCCGCCCATTCCGCAGGCCACGCACAAAAAATCATCGAGGACTTTTCCGGGCGGGCCCTTGGCATCGGGAACGATCTCGGCCGAGAGCACCTTGACCCGCAGGCCCGCGATGAGGGCGTAGGCGCCAGGTGCCGGCGAAAAGGCCCGCACCTTTCGTTCGAGTTGGGCCCCATCCTGGCGCCAATCGAGGCGGGCCTCCTCCTTGGCGATCTTGGGTGCGCGGGTGACACCCGCAAGCGGCTGGGGCCGGGCCTCGATGCCGCCCTCCAGTCGCGAAAGCACATCGACGATCATCTCGGCGCCGAGGCCAGCCAAGCGATCGCCAAGATGGCTGCCGTCCATGCCCGGTTCGATCGGCACCGCAAGCTGTGCCAGTATCGGGCCGGTATCGAGGCCTTCCTCCATGGCCATGATGGTGATCCCGGTTTGGGAATCACCTTCCAGTAGAGCCCGCTGGATCGGCGCCGCCCCCCGCCAGCGAGGCAGCAGCGAGGCATGGACATTGATGCAGCCCAAGGATGGCGCCTCGAGGATCGCCCTAGGCAGAATCAGGCCATAGGCCGCGACCACCGTGACATCCGGCTTGAGCCCTTGAAGGGCCGCGATTTCCTCTTCGTTTTTCAAGCTTATCGGGCAATGGACCGGGATCGCGCGAACAAGCGCGGTTTCGTGCACGGGGGACCGGCGCATCTGCCGGCCGCGACCGGCGGGCCGAGGTGGCTGGGTGTAAACGGCGATGATCTGGTGGCCGGCGGCCCGGATCGCGACCAGCGCGCTCGCCGCGAATTCCGGCGTGCCCATGAAGACGACGCGAAGCGGCTTCATCGGCGCTGGTCACGCCACGGATTCGGCGGCGGTCTTTTTCGCCTTCACGAGCTTGCGCAGGATGATGCTGCGCTTCAGCGCCGTGATGTGATCGACGAACAGGATGCCTTCGAGATGGTCGATCTCGTGCTGCACGCAGGCGGAAAGCAGGCCATCGGCGGCCATTTCGCGCTGGCGGCCTTCCTCGTCCAGATAGCGCACGCGGCATTTGGCGGGCCGACTCACGTCGGCGTAATGCTCAGGCAGGCTGAGACAGCCTTCGTTCTGGACGACGTCGTCCTCCGACACCCAGACCAGTTCCGGATTGACCAATCGGTAGGCTCGCCGTTCCTTGCCTTGGCCGGTCACGTCGAGGACGATGACCCGCAGCAGCTTGCCGATCTGGGGTGCCGCCAGCCCGATGCCGGGCGCCAGGTACATTGTTTCCAGCATGTCGTCCATCAGCCGGCGGATCGCACCATCCACGACGGCGACCGGCTTGGAAATCTTCTTCAGCCGCGGATCGGGCGCGGTCAAAATCGAAAGCTTGGCCATGATTTTAGTTCCTTGGCGCTTTACCTAGGGAGCCTCTGAATAAATTGAAGTTTGAAGATTTAAGGCTGATTTTTGTGACTTTTCTGCTTGTGCGTGGTGTGTATTTGGCTTGATCGGCGCTCTTTTGCGCCGAGATCGCGGTATTCGGGCGCGGCTCGGGCGT
>CAZIUB010000116.1:0-12164 GCA_964542425.1 uncultured Rhodospirillaceae bacterium
CGCTCACATTCTCCCCCGCCAGCATGCGCCGAAGCGCCGCCAGCTTCATCTCTCGACTGAAAACACGGACTACCTTGGACATCAGTTCTCCCCCTAAGAACTGTCCCCATTATCCGTGTCTCACTTTAGGGGTCCACTCCATCACTCTGACCCCGAATTGCGAATTGCAATGCTGTCACTGAAATCGAAGCTGAAGGCCGCGAAGGCGCTCCAGCCAGCCGAATTCCCCTTCAAGCTGGCGGCACAGTCCCAACAGAACATCGTCGCGCCCGGATTTGGCCACCACTTGAACACCGATGGGAACGCCGTTCTCCGTCACCCTGACCGGGCACGAAGCCGCCGGCTGGCCAGACGCATTGAAGGGCGCGGAGAACGGAGCAAAGCCATAACCGATGGAACGCCAGCGGTCGAAATCGAAGGGACGATCGGATTGATTCATCGCCTCGACCGGCAACGGGTCGGCGGCAAGCGTCGGCATGAGCAGGACATCGAGATCGTCCATCGAACGCACCAAGGCGACCGCGACCTCGTTCATTCTATGTTTTGCGCCGGAATACTCGCTGGCGGACAGCGATTTGCAAGTTCGCAGCGCATGATGGGTCAGCGGCTCGAGTTCATCCTCGGAAGGCGACCGCCCCAGTTCCACGGACCGCTCGTCCACCAGGTAGGCAACGTCGATCATCCATAGGAGATCGAACCAGGGTCCGATCCTGGATGCTTCTGGAAAGGTGTAGGCCACGACCTTGTGGCCAAGCGATTTCAGGGCGGCCAGCGTTTCTTCAACGGCCCGGCATTGCTCGGGACCGGCCTCTGTGCCCTCGGCATCGCTCACCGTGACGCCAATTCTCAAGGCGGGTAATTTCTCGTCCAATGCCTGAAGATAGGATTTGACCGATCGGGCGATCGGGTAACGGGAACTCTCGTCGGCCCCCGCGGTCAGATCCAGCGAGGCCGCGCTATCGCGAACACTTCGGGTCAGGACGTGATCGGAGTTAAGGCCGCTCGCGATCTCGTGCCAATAGGGGCCGATCGGATTCAACCCGATCGTGGGCTTGAAACCGAATACGCCACAACAAGAAGCGGGAATTCTGATCGATCCCCCAAGATCGGTTCCATGCGCGATGGGGACCATGCCGCTTGCGACAGCGGCGCCGGCGCCGCCGCTGCTGCCGCCAACGGTGACGCCTGCGTTCCAAGGGTTGATGGTTGTTCCCCACGCCGCCGGTTCGGTCACGAAATCGCTGGCGAATTCCGGCAGGTTCGTCTTGCCGAGGATGACCAGGCCGGCCTGCCGCCACCTTCGAACAATCGTGCTGTCGCTCCTAGGCCGGGCGGTTCGAAAGTAGCGAGAGGCGAAGGTCGTCGGCATTCTTTCCGAGTAGACGTTTCCATCCTTGAGAAGAAATGGAACGCCCGCCAATCGCGAGTTGAGGGCGGCTTGGCCAGCGCCCAGTGAAGCGGCCTCGAAGTCCTTGATCACGACGGCATTCAGGATCGGATTCAAGCGATCGATCGCGGCAATGGCCGCTTGCGCGACCTCGGAGGCGGTAACGGCGCCCTTTGCGATCAGTTTCGCGAGTTCAACACCGTCGCACGTTGCGTATTCGGACCAGTTCATTTCCGCACCGAGTTCGCTGATTGATCGAGGTGGCCGCCCGACATTTGCTCACGCGCCGCCAGGTGCCGGATGAAGCCGGCCGCCAGGTTGGGGCTGGGGAACACCGGTAGTGCCGGGAAAACTCAGCGGCATGCCCTTGACCCCGCGCATGGCGAGATAGGCGAAGGCCATCGCCTCCAGCGTATCGCCATCCCAGCCAATTTCATCCACCTTGCGCAACAGCGCCTCCAGGCGCTGGGCAAGTTCGCCCATGAGCACCGGATTGCGACGCCCGCCGCCGCAGACGATCCATTCACGCGCCGGGACCGGAAACAAATGACGCCCCCGCGCGACCGAGGCCGCGGCAAAGGCGGTCAGGGTCGCCGCGCCATCCACGTCCGACAGGCAGGACAAGGCCGCCTCGGCCACCTGCCTAAAGGAATCGCGGTCGAGCGATTTGGGCGCGGGCGCCTCGAAATAGGGATGATCGAGCAGCGTCCGCAGGCACCCATCGGCCACGCGTCCTTGGCTTGCCAGCGCGCCGTCGTGGTCGCGGGGGATTCCGGCATGGCGCATGGCCCAATCGTCGATCAGCGCGTTGCCCGGCCCGGTGTCGAAGGCGAGCAATTCCTCGCCCTCGCCGATCCAGGTCACATTGGCGACCCCGCCAATGTTCAGGAACGCGACCGGGCGCCCAAGACCACCGCTAAGCGCGCGGTGAAAGACGGGGACCAAGGGGGCACCCTGCCCGCCGGCGGCGACGTCGGCCGAGCGGAAGTCGTTGACCACGTCGATTCCGGTCAGTCGCGCGAGGAGCCGGCCATCACCCAATTGCCAGGTTCGGCCCCGTTCGGGAGCGTGCAGGATGGTCTGGCCGTGGAAGCCGATGGCCACGATATCCGATGGCTGGTGACCCGATTGGGCGAGCAGGCGGCGCACGCATTCGCCATGGCGTTCGGTCAACTCGCGCTCGACTGCCCCGACCGGGCCCTTGCCCCCGTAACAGGCCATGAGGCGGGCGCGAAAAAGGGGATCGTAGGGCTCGGAAAAAGAATCGCCGGGACGCAAGACGCCCACGCCATCCGACCACAGCAGAGCGGCGTCGATCCCGTCGCCCGAGGTGCCGCTCATCAGGCCGATCAGCCAGCCCGCATCGTGCTCGTTGGTATTCCCCGGCAAGTGCTCTTCCCTGGTTTGATGGTGCTTGGGCGATGTGTTACATCAGCGGCCCGAAAACGCAATTGCCCCCGCGACCACCTTGGCCATGTTGAAGCCCAAATCCGAGTTCGTCCGAATCATCCAGGAGCGCGGCTATTTGCACCAATGCACCGCGCTGGAAGAGCTGGACGAGGCTGCCGCCAAGGGGCCGATCACCGGCTATATCGGGTTCGACGCCACCGCCTCCTCGCTCCATGTCGGGAGCCTGGTGCAGATCATGCTGCTCCGGCGCCTGCAACAAACCGGGCACAGGCCGATCGCGCTCATGGGCGGCGGCACGACCAAGATCGGCGACCCTTCCGGCAAGGACGAGAGCCGTAGGCTCCTGAGTGCCCCCGATATCGAGCTCAATCTGGAGAGCATCAAGCAATCCTTCGCCGGATATCTCGATTTCGGTCCCGGCCCCACCGGCGCCATCATGGCCAACAACGACGAATGGCTGGACAAGCTCAATTACATTCGCTTCCTGCGCGATTTCGGCCGGCACTTCTCCGTGAACAAGATGCTGAGCTTCGATTCGGTGAAATTGCGGCTGGATCGCCAGCAGAATCTGAGCTTCCTCGAATTCAATTACATGATCCTCCAGGCCTATGACTTTTTGGAGTTGTCGCGGCGCTTCGATTGCCGGTTGCAGATGGGGGGCTCGGATCAATGGGGCAACATCGTCAACGGGGTCGAGCTCACGCGCCGGGTCGACGGCAAGGAGGTGTTCGGCCTGACCGCGCCACTGATCACCACCGGCGCGGGGGCCAAGATGGGCAAGACGGAATCGGGCGCGGTGTGGCTCAACGCCCGGCAACTGTCGGAATACGAATTCTGGCAATTCTGGCGCAATGCCGAGGACAAGGATGTCGGGCGCTTCCTGCGCCTGTTCACCGATCTGCCCTTGGCCGAGATTGCGCGCCTGGAGGCATTGGGCGGAGAGGAAATCAACCAAGCGAAGATCACGCTCGCCAACGAGACGACGCGGTTGTGCCATGGGCCAGACGGACTGCAGCGAGCTAGAGCCACAACAATTCAGATGTTTGGGCACAAGAACGAAAACAGATTTGGAGAAGCCAAGGTTGTCCTGACGGGTCCAGTTGTTGGCGTCGCAGGAGCAGTAGGCGCCACGCCACCGGGTATGGAGTTGTCAATTTCAGAGCTTGATATGGGCGTACCGTTCTATGAATTACTGCGCCGCACGGGTCTTGCCATCAGCAATGGGGAAGCGCGGCGCCTGATCAAGGGTGGCGGCGCGCGGCTAAACGACGAGGTGATCGCCGACGAGAACCGCAAGGTAACATCGGCCGATCTCAACGCCAACGGCGTGGTCAAACTCTCGTTCGGCAAGAAGCGCCACGCAGTGATGCGAGTGGCGGGCGGCGGAGCATAGTCCTCAAGGCCGTCGTTGGCCTATCACTTGTCATTGCCGGATTTGGGCGGTAGCGAAGCGCCATTGCCATCCGCGTCCATGGTGAAGAGATCGCGCAGGATTCCCGGCGCCAGCGCGGCCCAGGGGTTGACGTCGATTTCGGGTTCGCCGAGATCGCCGGTGATCGCGTAGGTCGCCGAGAACAGGCCCTCGCCACCGCCACCCAGCAGCAGGTCGCCGAGGACGGGGATGTTGCCGAGAATGGTGTTCAGCGCATAGGCCGGCACCAGCACGCCTTCGAGCTCGACCTTGTTGCGGTCGAGATCCAGCGTGCCCTTGGAGGTCATTCCGATCGAGGGCCCGGCGGAGCGGAACGATTGCACCTTCACCAAGCCCCTGGCCTTGGTGAACCTGGCGGACGCGCCATCGAAATAGAACCCCTCGCCGGTCAGCGCGTCGGCAAGGCCGGTCAACGCCGCGACCGACAACAAGCGGACGAAAAAGGGCGTGTTGATCAGCCGGAACGATGTCGCCTCCAGCCTGCCCCTCAGCGGGCGCCGCGGATCGTCGTCCTTGACCGCGCCGGAAATCGACAGCTCGCCGCCCCTGATCGAATCGTAGATGTCGAGCACGCGCAGCGCCTCACCGCCATCCGACGCCGTCGCGGTCAAGCGATGCGTGCCGCCATCGGCCGGCCGGTAATCGAAACGAAGCGCGGCGCCGTTCTCGAGTTTTGCCTCGACATCGATGACGTCCCACCAAAATGGATCGTGGACCAGTTTCACCGTCACGTCCTCGAGGTGGCGCCCTTCGCCGATTCGGACCTTGGCCAAGTGTTTGGCGGTGACCCGGAATGGCACACCCGGCTCCTTGTCCGCGAGGTCCTGAGCCGCGTCGTCCAGTGGCTCCTCCGCATTGCCCGCCATCCAGGGTTCGGCGTCGAGCTCACCCCCGCCGATGGCGACATTGATCCATTCGTGGTCGAAATCGACCGCCACATCGGTCATCTCGCTCCGCCCGAAGCGGATCTCGGGCAAGGTCAGGTGCCGGGGGCCGCCCTCCTCGCTCATGGCGATCGCGCCGGCAGTCGTCAGATCGGCGGCATCGAGGTCGAATCGCGGCACATCGGTGATCCGGCCTTTCTCCACCAGCAGGGTCGCGGTCAAGGCGCCTGGCGCGTCCTGGGGCTTGCGCCATTTTAGAAAATCGACCGCCATTTCGGCCTTCGACAGATCGAGTTCCACGTCCAGCCTGCCCTTGCCACCGGCGCGGCTGATGAAGGTGAGGTCGGTGCCGACCGGCCCATCGACAAAGGGCGCAATGTCGTAGCCGAAGGTGCTGCGCTGCTCCGAGGTGATTTCGCCGATCGCGCGGATTTGCTGCCGGAAGGGCGCCTCGTCGGAAAAATGCTCCAGCCACTGCAGATCGATCGGAATGGGACCGAATTTCAAGGGACCGGTGATCTTCATGCCATCCTGGGTCAGCGCCAGGTCCAGCGCGCCCTCGGTCACGTCCTGCTTGAGAGCGATCTGCTTGAGGCCGAGATTTTCCAATCTGGCCAGGACCTGGATCTTGACCTTGTCGAAGCCCAGATCCTTTTCCGCGGGAAAGTCGAATTGCAACCAGGCCTTGGCGTCGCCGGAGCCGCTCTCGGGACGGATGCCAAGTTTGCCGGCATAGCCCAGGAACGGATCGTCGAGCAATTGCAGGGCGTCCAGAACCGGTGAAACGATAACGCCCCCCACGGAGATGAACTGATCTTCCTGGTCGAGGCCGGAGATCCGCAATTGGCCACCCTCAATGCCGATCGCGCCCACATGGCCGCCCAGAATCGCGGCGGAGAAATCCGTCGCCGTGATGGTCGCCTTGGCGGCACCACCCTCGATCGGCGCCAGGGGCCGCAGGTAATGCACGATCAAGCCGGAGGCGTCGAAGCGGCCGGTCAATTTCTCCAGGGTCACCGGCGTGTCGATCAGAGTCGGCACCCGGAGCGCGATCAGGCCATCGATGCCCTCGACAATGCCCTCGGTGATGTTCGGAATGACCCAGGCCCTTGTATCGTCGGCGACACCCATGGGCCACCAGCCATCGACCTTCGACCAGTCGAGATTGCCCCCCGTTAGAGTCGCTTCGAGGCGTGGCGGGCCGCCATCGGGCAAACGCCCGGCGAAGAAACCCCGCCCCTCGCCCGTCAGTTCGAAATGCGGGCCGTCGAGATCGAGCGTCAGATTGGCGAGCTTGATCAGATCCTGGTCAGGGTCCGCGATGCCCTCGGCCACCATCGCCTTGACCGGCAGGCTGTCCTTCATGATTCCGGCAAGTGCTATCGTGCCTGGCCCGCCGGTCAGGTTGAACACCGTCTGGCCGACGCTGCCATCCAGGCCGATGGACGTGGTGACACGCCCGGCCAAGGACACTTCCGCCCCGCGCAACACCATCATGCCGGCCTCGAGCTTGGTCATCGCCGCGGCGTTGAATTGCGCCACTTGCACGTCCAGGGAAATGCGATCGCTGTCGGCGGGGAAATTCAACGTGCCGGTGATGCGGGCCGGGCCGCCGAATTGGGGAATGGCGGCGTCAAGCGAGCCGGCAACGCCGCTTTCGCTGCGCCGGAAGGTGATGGTGAGGTTCTCGACCGACCACTGGCTTTGACCGCGCAGATCGTCGATGGCAATCCGGGCGTCGCGGATCACCGCTTCGCGCAGATAGCCGGTACCCTTCTCCGGCTCGGGCGGGCGCATCAATTCGCCGACGATCGCCTGCAGCACACGGGCACCACGGCCGGGAAGCACTCGCGGTGAATCGGCGTTCTCCAGGATCGTGGCGCCGAACTGGAAATCGCCGTCCTCGTTGCGCAACAGCGCCAGTTCGGGCCGGAAAATCTCGATCCGCGAGGGTGCCACCAGGCCCAGCCTCAGCGCCTCGCCGCTCAGCCCAAAGGAGACTTCGGGCACGATCGCCAGTTCCTCGCCCTCGGCATCCAGCACCTTCACATTGAGGGCGCGCACGTCGATAACGCCTTCCCATCCGGCCCAGGCCAGGACCACATCGTTGATGGTAAAGCCGTATTGGCGGGCGCCGGCATTCAGCGCGTGTTCGACATAGGGCCTCAGGAATCGAAGGTGAATCGGCCCCTCGTTGGTCAGCCGCCACGTGACGAAAGCCAAGAGCAACACCAGCCCGGCCAACAACGCGCCGGCCACTTGCAGTGCCGCCCAGCCCACGCGGCGAATCACGGCGCCGCCTGGCTAGTGTTTGACCGGCGCGGCTTGACCGGGATCGGCCGATCCCCCACTTTAGTACCCGCCCATCGCGGGACTGGCTGATTCGAGCCGAATGACCCCGGAAGTCACACGCTGGCGGGTACCATCATTGGGTCCACCGTGCCAACTTTCGTGCAAGCGTTGGACCTTCTCACCTGCCGCGCACTTTCGAAAGTTGGCACTGGCCCGATCCCGCGCCACAATCGGCCGACTAGTGTTCCGCAACCGACATTCCGTTCCCGGAACGTCGACCCGGAACACTAGCAAACGGGAATGGCATGTGTTGTGGTTCCAACACCATGATTGGGAATCAAGCGTTGGAACCACAACACTAGCATGAATTTCGACATCAGGACGGAAAGCCTGCCCGTGCCCCATGACGGCGCCGCGGCCGAGGCCCAAACCGCGCTCGCCCTCGAACGGCTGGCCACAAAATGGAAAGAGGCGACCGGCCGCGACGCCGTGCCCGACAGGGCGCGCTCGCTGCTGAGGTCGGTCTTCGGCAACAGCCCGTTTCTTGGACAGTGTCTGCTCCTCGAAATGGACACCCTGGTGCGAGTATTAACCGAGGGTCCTGAGCCTGTCTTTAACAAATTGGTGATCGAACTCCGCGACCTGGCCGCTTCCGGACTTGACGAGGCGGTTCTGATGCGACGTTTGCGCCAGGCCAAGCGGCAGGCGGCGCTGGTGGTGGCACTTGCCGATATCGCCGGATGTTGGAATTTGGATCGCGTCACTGGGGCGCTCAGCGACTTTGCCGATCGTGTCGTGGGTGCTGCACTCGCGCATCTCTTGGGGCGCGGGCGGGATTCCGGCGATCTCGCGCCAGCGCCGACCAGTTCCCCCGAGGAAGCCGGCATCGTGGTCCTGGGGCTCGGCAAGTTGGGGGCGCGCGAGCTCAATTATTCCAGCGACATCGATCTCATCCTGTTGTTCGATCCCGAAAAGCTCGGTTATCGCGGAAGGCGTAGCGGCCAGGAATTTCTGGTCCGCGTGGCGCGCGAGCTGGTGCGCCTGTTGCAGGAGGTGACCGAGGACGGGTACGTGCTGCGCGTCGATCTGCGGCTGCGTCCGGACCCGACTTCGACACCGCTTGCCCTTTCGGTCCTGGCGGCCGAAACTTATTACGAGGCCATGGGCCAGAATTGGGAACGCGCGGCCATGATCAAGGCGCGTGCCGTTGCCGGCGATCTTGCGCTGGGCCAATCGTTCCTGCGAAACCTAAGTCCTTTCATCTGGCGCAAGCATCTGGATTTCGCCGCCATCGAGGACATCCATTCGATCAAGCGCCAGATTCACGCCGTCAAGGGTCATCGCGAATTGGCGGTCGCCGGCCACAACATCAAGATCGGACGGGGCGGCATCCGGGAGATCGAATTTTTTGCCCAGACCCAGCAACTGATTTGGGGCGGACGCATCCCCGAGTTACGCCTGTCCGGGACCTGTGCGGCGATCGAAGCGCTCTCGCGCCTGGGCCGGACCAAGCGCGAGGCGGCACAGGATCTGATCGGGGCCTATCGCTATCTGCGCCATGTCGAGCATCGCCTGCAGATGATCGAGGACCGACAGACCCAGACCCTGCCCGGGGAAGGGCCGGAGCTCGATCGCCTGGCGCTGTTTTGCGGTCACGTCGATAGGGCGGATTTCTCGCGCCAGCTGCTCTTCCACATGGGCCAGGTCGAGGATCATTACGCGGAACTGTTCGAGGAATCGCGGCCATTGGGCGAGCAAGGCAATCTGGTCTTCACCGGAACCGAGGACGATCCCGGGACCATCGGCACCCTGCTGCGCATGGGCTTTCCCGACGGCCACGCGGTTTCGATGCAGGTGCGCGCGTGGCATCACGGGCGCTACCGGGCAACGCGGAGTGCGCGCGCGCGGGAATTGCTGACCGAATTGATGCCGGGGCTCTTGGGTTCCCTGGCCAGGACCGCGGATCCCGACATGGCGTTCCGCCGCTTCGATGATTTCCTGCGCGCCCTGCCGGCGGGCGTGCAGGTATTCTCGCTGCTCCATTCCAATCCAAGCCTGCTGGACCTGATCGCCGAGATCATGGGCAATGCGCCGTTCCTGGCCGAGCGCCTGAGCCGGCATCCGTCGCTGCTCGACGGCCTGCTGACGAGCGGTTCCACCGAGATCGCGCCGGACAAGAAGGCCATGCGGGAGGATCTCGACCAGCAACTGCGATTCGCCCAGGATTTCCAGGACCGATTGGCATTGCTTTGCCGCTGGACCAAGGACCACCAGTTCCAAGCCTGCGTGCGCATGCTGCGCGAATCCTTGGGGGCCGAGCGCGCGGGGGCGGAACTTTCGGCCATCGCGGAAGCGACGTTGGGAGCACTCTTTCCGCTCGTGGTCGAGGAATTCCGGCGCCAATATGGAAAACTGCCGGGGCGCGGCCTCGCGGTCGCGGCGATGGGAAAACTCGGCAGCCGCGAGATGAACATCACCTCCGACTTCGATCTCATATTCGTCTACGACGTGCCCGATGGCATTACCGATTGGGAGACGCTACCCTCGGACGGACTCAAACCGCTGCCGCCGATCCAGTATTACGCGCGGCTGTCGCAGCGTTTCATCAGCGTGCTCACGGCAGCCATGGAGGAGGGCAAGCTCTACGAAGTGGACATGCGGCTACGCCCGTCGGGCAATTCCGGGCCCATCGCCAGTAGCCTCGCCGCCTTCGAGCGTTATCAGAACGAGGATGCCTGGGCCTGGGAACACATGGCACTGACGCGCGCCAGAGCGCTTGCCGGCGATCCCGCGTTGCTCGGCGACATCGATTGCTGCCTGGGTCGAATCTTGACCCGGCCCCGCGAACCCAGGAAGCTGCTGACCGATGCCAGAGACATGCGCTTACGCATTCGCCAGCTTCATCCCGGCAAGGATTTCTGGGATCTGAAGCACCGGCCGGGTGGACAAGTGGATATCGAATTCATCGCCCAGTATTTGATGCTGCGCCACGCCGGCCGGCACCCCGATATTTTACGCCGGAAGCCGATCGTCATGCTTCGCGCGCTCAGCGAACAAGGCCTGATCGAGGCGGGGATGTGTGAAAGACTCTGCGCCGCCGCCTTGTTGTGGCGAAATCTACAGCAGATGATGCGCCTGTTGGTGGCCGGCGAAAGCGACGATGCCAAGTGGCGCGAACCGACGCGAAGGCGCCTTGCCATGGCCGGCAATTGCCCGGATTTCTCGGGCCTCACCGATCTCGTGCGCGAGACCGCGGAGAGCGCGGCCAAGGATTTCGCGGCGATTTTCGCCATCGACGGGCCAGTCCCGGAATGATGGGACTCGCCTCGCCAAGGCGACAATGGAGGCTATGAACGGCACTTAGGATCGGCGACAAGGCGCCCAGCTTCGCGCTCACCACCGATGGCGGCGGAAGGATTTCGCCGTCGGAACTCGAGGGGTGGAAGGTGGTGCTCTATTTCTACCCCAAGGACGGCACCAGTGGCCGCACCGCCGAGGCTTGCGGGTTCCGCGACGCGCAGCCAAAATTCATCGGATGCGGTTGCATCGTCATCGGCGTTTCGCGCGACAGCCGGCAAAGCCACGACAAGTTCAAGAAGAAACATAGTCTCGTTGTCACGCTGGGCGTCGACGAGAACGGCCAAGTGACCGAGGATTTCGGAACTTGGGTCGAGAAGAGCATGTTTGGCGTAAAATACATGGGGATCGAGCGCGCGACCTTCCTGATCGATGGCAAGGGCATCATTCGGGGAATGTGGCGCAAGGTCAAGGTGCCGAGCCATGTCGAGAAAGTGCTGGCGGCGGCCAAGGCCCTGAGATCGCCCCGACAGCCTTGCGCGAGGCAGCGATCCCCATCCTGGAAACCGCCGATGCAAACGGAAAAGGGTAGCGTCCAATTTTCCAGTTTCCTATTCGGAAAAGGGTAGCGTCCCCATTTCCCTAAACCGGCAACCCGGCCTTGCGCATTCCCTCCCGGAGGTGTTGGGTGTCGGCTTCATTCCAGCTTGTGCCCCGCAGCTTCACGAACGAGACGTCCGGGCGCAGCCGAAGGACCTCGGCCGCCGCGGCCCTGGCCTCGTCCATGCGGCCCGATTGCGCGCAACAGGCGGCGATCCGGGCCAGCGCCCAATATCGTGGCCGTGTCAGATGGCGATAGGCCTCCAACGCGTCGGCGTGTCGCCGCGCCAAGTAGAGTGCATTTCCCAGTGCTATCCAATACCATTCCGGATGATAAAGATTGCGCCGCATGGCCTCGCGAATCCTGTCGATCCCCTCCTCCGGCCGGCCGAGAATGGCGAGCATCGAGCCTTGGGTGGAGATGGCGCTGGCGTCGTTGGGGTTGAGGGCGATCGCCCGCTGGATATGCTGCTCAAGGTGCTTCAAGTCGCCGCGATAATTGTGGATCAGACCCAGAATCCAATGGCAGCGGGCATCGTCATTGTCCAATTCGATCGCGCTCGAGGCCATCGCCAGCGCCCCAGCCAGGATGTCGTCCGGCGTCTCGTCATAGCCGTGCAGGACCACATCGGCGAAGCCGCGATAGGCGCGGGCCAGCGCGTATTCCGGATCGAGGTCGATCGCCTGTTGGAACAGATCGACGGCCCGCCGGTTGTCGTCGGGCGCATAGCCGCGCAGATGCTTGATGCCGCGCAACAGGCATTCATAGGCCGCCAGCTTGGGCCTGCGCCGGCTTTGCTCCAATAGCGAGATCTTGACCCGCGCCTGGAGCGTGGTGACGATGGCACCGGTGATCTTGTCG
>CAZIUB010000117.1:0-32761 GCA_964542425.1 uncultured Rhodospirillaceae bacterium
CCGATGCTACTATCCCCATAGCGCGCGCCACCACCGAGCAAACCCGTCCCGCGGTTTCCTCCCTTGAGGCTTCTCGGACGCCTGCCGCCCGAGCAAGCCGCACCGTCCATCAGCGGCAGGCATCCGAGAACCCTTAACAAACCCGGACGATCCGGCGGCCGCCGCCGGATGACCGAGGCACGAAAGGTCATGACAACACGGTGAATGCGGAAGCGGGTCGGATCCCGTTCAGTGCATGGCTGGCGATGAAGTCGCGGCAAACGATGGGCGGGCGGCGAAGCGGTCGAACCACGCACAGAGTCGTGGATGGCCCGGCCGCCAGAGAAAATCAGGATTGAGAGCCTCAAATCCGAGAACGCAAGCGAGCGTGATTTGTCCCAGATTGAGGGCGCCCAGCGCCAGTGGATGGTCGATCTCCCTCTCCCACAAATCGGCCATTCGGCCGGCGCGGGCCGCCTCGTGCCGGATGATCGTGGGCGAGCGCTCATCATGTGGCCGCGCCATCTCGCGGACCCAGACCGAGACGCCATCCAGCATGCTTCTCGCCAGCGCTTCGAGGCGGCGCGCTTGCCAACAATCTTCTCCGACAGGCGGATCGAAGGCCGGCTTTCCATCAAGCCGATCGAGATAGGCGCAGATGACCGCCGAATCTTCCAGTCCGACCCCGTCGTCGCGCACGAGATAAGGGACACGGCCAGACGGGTTGATGTGATAATACGGGCTGTCCGCGAACCGCGTCTGGGCGAGGATGATCTCGACCCGACTCTCCAGCCCCTTCTCGATAACGACAATCCGCGCGATGCGCGCGTAAGGAGAGGTCGTGGTGATGTAAAGCTTCATGATCGGCCAGGTGATTTTCCGCCGCCACGGCGCCATGCGGCACCGTCGCATCGCTCTCCAGTCATACTGGTTGGGGTGAAGAGCCCGAATGTCAAGGTCGGGCCAGTCGTGAACCCGGCACCAAGTGTATTTCGCGGCCATGCAAAAATCGAGTGGGCGGACTTCCACGCTGGGTCAATCGCGTCGGTTTCGCCAAGTACGTGGCGCGTCCAGTCATCGGGCAATTTCGTGCTTCTGGCACCGGGCCAAAGGCCGGCGGCCCGCGTTATCTGCACCGCTTCGCGACCGAACGCACGCTCACCATCGACACCACTTCCGCCGGCGGCAATGCCAGCCTCTTGAGCCTGGAGGAGGGGGCGTGAATACGCGGCTCAGCGTCGAAACAGCCGGGCGTCGAACGGAACCGGGTGAACGGCCGCGATTCTCGTCGCGGCGGCCATCTTGTGCAGGGGATTGAACAAATAATTGGCATGAAAGGGCACGATCGCGCTAGGCACCCGCATCAACAACGAACGCGCGCCCGCCAGCCAATGATCCCCGATGGCCTGGGTTTCCTCCAGGCTTTCCCGCCAACCATCGGAAAGAAGCCGTGGCCGCGAAGGCCGAATCCCCGCCGGAATTCCGACCTCGATCAGCCGGAACTCCCTGGGTGGCGCGGACAGCGCGTCGATCTCGAGATGAACCAAGACCTCCAGCAAGGCGCAAGCGGGCCAATCGGCCAGATAGACAATCGGCCGTCCGCGACTATGCCAGCGACCCGATGCGCGCAAGGCCCCGGCGCCGGAAAGATCGGCGTGGTTGCTGATGCGCCACAGCTTCACGCCGCATAGCCCTCGTCGATCCGGATCAGGGCTTCTTCGACCGCCCGCCCGCCCGCCTCGTTCTCGAGCAATGAAAGCGGGGACTTTTCGCCAAAGGCGCGCCTGGGGCGGCCAAGCCAGGCGCTCGCCATTTCCCGCGAGCCCAGGACCGCGATCGCCAGCGACAGAATATGGATGATCCGCCAGGCGCGTTCGCTCTCGATCGCCGACAGACGCTGGCGGTGCTGGCGGCGGTGCTCCAGCGTACGCGCTGGGATGATGAGGCGGGTGGCGGCGCGGCCGAGGCCGCTGCGCTCGATCCGCCCGATGATGTCGGTGCCGATGCGCCGCGACACCGTCTCGTAGGCGGACAACGCGCCTCGCGCTACTTCCCGGCCCAGGAATTGGCCCATGATCCGGCGCTGCCGTTCAACAATGCCTCGCCCGCCGTTCGAGTGTGAGGAATCCATCGCGTGTCCTCCGCAAGTTGCCGCAATGATGACGGCAACTTGCGGGGCGAGTCAAGAACCCTAGGTTCTCGGATAGAGCCGGTTGACGTGGCCCATCTTGCGCCTGGGCCGGGCCTGGCACTTGCCGTAGAGGTGAAGCTTGGCCCCGGGCTCGGCCAGGATCTCGGCCCAGCGCCGGGCCCCATCGCCGAGGAGATTTTGCATCACCGCGTCGGAATGGCGCTCCGGCGAGCCCAGGGGCAGGCCGCAGATCGCGCGCACGAATTGCTCGAACTGCCCGGTCACGCAGGCATCCATGGTCCAATGCCCGGAATTGTGCGGCCGGGGTGCCAACTCGTTCACCAGCACGCTTCCATCGCGGGTCACGAACATCTCCACCCCCATCAAGCCCACGAGGCCGATCTTCTCCACCACGCGCTCCGCGACCTGGGTCGCGCGGCCCGCGATTTCGGGCGCGATTTTCGCCGGGGCGATTGTTTCGGACAAAATGTGATCGCGGTGCCGGTTCTCGACCGGCACGTAAGCGCGCATCCCGCCGTCAAGCCCGCGCGCGATCACCACCGAGATCTCGAGCGCGAAATCGACCAGACCCTCGAGGATGGCCTGACGACCTAGACCCGATTGCCCCATGGCGTTCTCCCAGGCGGCGTCGAAATCGGCGGGGCCGTCGATCCTCGACTGGCCCTTGCCGTCATAGCCGAAGCTCGCCGATTTGAGGATCGCCGGCAGGCCGATGGCGGCGGCGGCGTCGTCCAATTCCTCGCGCCGAGCGATGGCGGCGAACTTCGTGACCGGCACCCCGATCTCGCGCAGGAAGCGCTTTTCGCGCAGGCGCTCCTGGGCGATATGCAGCACGCTTGGCGCGGGGCGCGTCGGTTTGATTGCCGCCAGGATCTCGCCCGTGGCGGAGGGCACGTTCTCGAATTCGAAAGTGACGACATCGACCGAACGGGCGAATTCTTCGAGTGCCGCGCGATCGTCATAGGCGGCGACGATGCATCCGGCGGCGATCTCTCGCGCCGGTGCGTCTTTCTCTGGGCAATAAATGCGGCAACGATAGCCCAGCCGCGAGGCGGCCTCGACCGTCATCCTTCCCAATTGCCCGCCACCCAGAATGCCGATCGCCGATCCGGGCGCAATCACCTGGCCCTTGTCGGCATTCACTGGTACCCGCCGTCGCGGATGGGTGATTCAGCAATAAGACTGTGCCAGCATACGCCGGCGGGTACTATCATTTGGCGGCATGTGCCAACTTTCGTGGATGCATCAGGGTGTTTCATGGATCATGCATTTTCGAAAGTTGCCACTGGCCCGAATCGTGGTCACTTGCCCGCCGGGCGCTTGGCCACCGACGCGGTTTGGCGCTTGCGCAGGCGGGCAAGGCGCCGCGCCAAAGCGGGATCGCCGAGCGCCAGGATGGCGGCGGCCAAGAGCCCGGCATTGATGGCGCCGGGCTTGCCGATGGCCAGCGTCCCCACCGGCACGCCGCCCGGCATCTGCACGATCGAGAGCAGCGAATCCTGGCCCTTCAGCGCCGCCGATTCGACGGGCACGCCAAGGATCGGAAGCGCCGTCAGCGATGCCACCATTCCCGGCAAATGCGCGGCCCCGCCTGCGCCGGCGATGATCACCTTCAAGCCGCGCGCCTCCGCCGATTCGGCATAGGCCACCATGCGCCGGGGCGTGCGGTGGGCGGAGACGATATTTGTCTCGTGGGCGATTCCGAGGCTCTTGAGGATCTGGGACGCGTGGCGCATCGTCGGCCAGTCGGATTGGCTCCCCATGATGATCCCGACCAGCGGGCGGGCCTTGCGCGAAGCCATTGAAACTCCTCGGAAAAGTGAACCCCAGTCACGCCTAGGAGAAAGGCGGCATTATAGGAACCATCCAGCCCGGCGCAAGAATGGCTCGTAAAATGCCAGAGCAATACACGACTCTTTAATAATGAATTAACCAGTGGCCGTTAGTTTGCGGGATGTGGTCTATCTAGGGGGCCGGGCGAAGCGTGAGAACGGGTAACGAAATTCGCAGGCCGAGATTGGCCCCGACACGAAACAAACAGGGCGAGGCCCCATGAGGGTTCGCAACACGCCGCCGCCAGGTGCTGCCAGGGTGGCCGGCCCGCGACCGGTCGCCAAGGTCCGCGTGGGGGCGATGGCGGTTCCCGCCGACGGAATCGAGCGATCCGGCACTGGGGTCGGATCGGCGCCGATCGATCGTGCGACGTTTCTTGGCCTGAGCGAGGCCGAGCTATCGCCCAATGTCCGGGCGGCACGCAAGGCGCTCCTCGATGAAGTCGCGAATCTGCGCCGGGAACTCGAATACACCCGCAAGCGCATTGTGCATTTGGAACGCGTTGCCGATGAGGACGCGATGCTGCCGATCGCCAATCGGCGGGCCTTCGTGCGGGAATTGTCGCGCGTGATCTCGTTCTCCGAGCGCTACGGCACGCCGGGCAGCGTGCTCTATTTCGACCTCAATGGCATGAAGGAGATCAACGACCAATTCGGCCACGCCGCCGGCGACGAGGCCCTGCGCCATTTCGCCCAGATCCTGCTCGATAATACCCGCGATTCCGATACCGTCGGGCGTTTGGGCGGCGACGAGTTCGGCGTTCTTCTCGCCCAGGCCGACGAGGCCCAGGCCCGCGAAAAAGCGGAATCCCTGCTTTCCGTCGTGGCGGCCTCGCCAGCACTATGGGAAGGTCATCGCATTCCGTTGTCCTGCGCCGTCGGGTTGCACCAATTTACCGGCAAGAACAGTGCCGACGAGGCGCTCAACCGGGCCGACGCCAATATGTACAACGAGAAGCGCAAATACTACGCCAAGATGACCCAGAACGAATGACGCACGGCCGTTAGGCGGGTCTAGGGCGTCAGGTTTGTGTTGCCACCTCTTCCAGCGCCGCCTGGGTACCGAGCCAGGCTTCCTCGGCCTCGGCCAGACGCCGCCTGGTGTCGGCGTGGCGGGCCTGCCAGTCCGCGATCGCTCCGGCCGGCTGGCCGTAGAAGGTCGGGTCGGCGAAGCGCTCCTCGATCAGGCGCAAAGCGGTGCTGAATTTCTCGACCGCGATTTGCGCTTGCTCGGCCTGGCGTTTCAATTGCGCGCCTGCCTCGCGGGATCCAGCGGCGATGCGGCGGGCCCCGCGGCGCCGATTGCGGTTGCCGCGCGCCACCTCGCCCTGTCCCCCATCCTCGCCCCGCAGCAACAGCGTGCGATAGCAATCGAGGTCCTCGTCGTATTGGCGGCAGTGCCCGTCCTTCACCAGCCACAGCCGATCGGCGGTCAGTTCGATCAAATGCGGATCGTGGCTCACCATCACCACAGCGCCCGGAAATTCGTTGATCGCCTGGATCAACGCCTGGCGGGAATCGATGTCCAGGTGATTGGTGGGCTCGTCCAGGATCAGAATGTTGGGATTGGCCCGACACATGATCGCAAACAGCAGGCGCGCCTTCTCGCCGCCCGACAGCTCCCCGGCCCGCGTCAGGGCCTGGTTGCGGTCGAGCCCGAAGCGCGCCAGATGCGAGCGAATCCGCCCCGGATTGGCGGTTTTCCATAGGCGCTCCAGGATCGTGATCGGGGTGGCTTCGAGGTCGAGCTCGTCGCCCTGGTGCTGCGCGAAATAGCCGACCTTCAGCTTGGCCGAGGCCCGCATCTGGCCTCCCATCGGGGGCAGCCTCCCGGCCAGAAGCTTGGCCAGTGTGGACTTGCCGTTGCCGTTGGCGCCCAGCAGCGCCACCCGGTCATCGGGATCAAGGCGCAGATCAAGCTCGCGCAGGATTGGCCGGCCCGGCTCGTATCCGACCGCAACACCGTCCATGGTGATCAACGGCGGGGCTAGCTTTTCCGGCTCGGGAAACGAGAATTCGATGCCCTTTTCCCTGATCGCTTCGGCGATCGGCTGCATGCGGGCCAGGGCCTTCAGGCGGGATTGGGCCTGGCGCGCCTTGCTGGCCTTGTAGCGGAAGCGCTCGACGAAGGCCTGGATGTGTTTGCGTTGCACTTCCTGCTTGGCTGCCGCGGCGGCGTGCAGCGCGAGCTTCGCGGCGCGCGTTTGCTCGAAGGAATCGTAGCCGCCTTTATAGAGGGTGAGTTTTCGCTCGTGAAGGTGCGCGATCCTGTTTACCGCGCGGTTCAAGAGATCGCGATCGTGGCTAACCATGATGATGGTGTGCGGATAGCGCTTCAGGAAATCCTCGAGCCAGAGCGAAGCCTCGAGGTCGAGATGGTTGGTCGGCTCGTCCAAGAGCAGCAGATCGGGCGCCTGGAACAGGAGTGCCGCCAGCGCCACCCGCATGCGCCAACCGCCGGAGAATTCCCCGCAAGGCCGGGCCTGGGCATGCGCATCGAAGCCCATGCCATGCAGGATGGCGCCCGCGCGCGAAGGCGCCGAATGGGCCTCGATCGCATCCAGGCGATGATGGATGTCGGCGATGCGGATGGGGTCGTTCTCGGTCTCCGCCTCGTCCAGCAATCGCGCCCGCTCCCGATCGGCGGCAAGGACAGTTTCCAACAAGCTCAACGGGCCGTCCGGCGCTTCCTGGGCGATGCGCCCGATGCGCGTGTTGCGCGGGAAACGAATTTCGCCCAAATCCGGCTGCGCCTCGCCCATGATCAATTTGAGGAGCGTGGTCTTGCCGGTGCCGTTGCGACCGACCAATCCCACCTTGTGGCCGGAAGGAACACTCAGGCTGGCCGCTTCGAAAAGCGGCCTTCCGGCGATCCTGTAGGTGAGGTCGGCGATGACAAGCACGATGGGAAATCCTGTTCAACGGTCGGTTTTCGGTGTCTGGTCCATGCGAGATTGCGGGCGCGCGGCCAGTTCTATATAACCCCGCGTCAGTTTCGCCAATAGGAGTGGCGTTTCATGGCCATCGAGCGCACCTTCTCGATCATCAAGCCGGACGCGACGCGCCGAAATCTTACCGGCCGGATCAACGCCCGTATCGAGGATGCGGGCTTACGGATCGTGGCGCAAAAGCGGCTGTTGCTGTCCCGCGCCCAGGCCGAGGGCTTCTACGGCGTGCACAAGGATCGGCCGTTCTTCAAGGATCTGTGCAGCTTCATGACCAGCGGCCCGGTGGTCGTTCAGGTGCTGGAAGGCGAGAACGCGCTCGCCAAGTACCGCGAGGTCATGGGCGCCACCAATCCGGCCAATGCCGCGCCCGGAACCATCCGCAAGGATTTCGCCGAATCGATCGAGGCCAATTCCGTGCACGGTTCGGACTCGCCCGACAACGCCAGGACGGAAATCGCGTTCTTCTTTAGCGGCGTCGAAATCGTCGGATAGGCGCGCGCCCTAGAGTGGCGCCGCGTTCCGGAACCCCAATTCCCTGCTTCAAACCGTGAAGGCCACGGCGATAATGGTCAGGATGGCGACCACGACGCAGCCCCAAATGATCAGGCGCGTGAACCCGCGCCAGGATGCCCGGCGACTGGCGAGAAGCTGGTCCTGTTGTGACGACATGGCTCTTGTTCCCCTGGTCTCTGCCATCGGCGGCCTTTCTAGCCGAGGTGGCAGGCCGCCGCAACCCCGCCGATGGGCGCACCCCTTTCCATCTAAAACCCAGGCGCGTCGATATATATCAAGGGCGGACACCCGCGATCGCGCGCCCCGCCGATGGCGAGCAGGGTACGATCCAGGGACGCGATTGCGGGGTCCAGATCGCGGATCGCCGGCAACAGGCGAATCCAGATTGCCGACAGATAGGATCTGCCGCCATCCTTGCGGCAGCGCAGCGACAGCGCGCGGCCTGCCCCCTTGCCATAGGCGGTCTCGAATTCGGCCTTCAGGCGCTTGGTCTCGATCACGCCACCCATCGCGGCGGCAATCGCCTGACCGATCGCCGATTGCCCGACATCCCGTGCCAACAAGGCCGCAATCCTGAAATAAGAATCCGCGTCAATCCGGGCGCAGGTACCATGCATCAGCCATTCATGGCGTTCCAGGCAGGATTTGGTCCCGGGCATGATCGCCGCGATCGTCACTTGCGTCGCGCCGGATAGTTCGGGAGCCGGAATCTCGCACCAGCGCCGCTGATCGTCCGGCACCCGCAAGGCCGCGTCGACATGGCAATAGAAGAGACTCTGGCCCTCGGTGCCGTTCGGCCAAAGGCCATGCAGGGTGAGGCTAGGCTCAATGGGATCGGGGACCATCGGGCATTCCGGCAATTCCGGATGGTACTGGCAAAATGCGGGCTGCCAGGAAAGCGCCAGGATGTAATGATCGATCGCCTCGTGCGTGGCCAGCGCATGGCGCGGCAATGCGGCCGCCAATAGTGAGGCAGCCAGGAAACACTTACGAACCCAGCGGATTGAACCAAATGCCATCGGCGAACGCCGTATCCTCGATGCGCACGATCTCGTTTTCTATCCGGACCTTGCCTTCGGCGATCAGGCGCAATGCGAGGGGATAGAGCCGATGCTCCGCCGCCAGCACACGGCTGGCAAGACTTGCCGGGTCCTCGCCAGGCAACACGGCCAACGCGGCTTGCGCCAGAATCGGTCCATTGTCCACCTCGTGGCGTACGAAATGAACCGTGCAGCCGTGGAACCTGACCCCGGCCGCGATCGCGCGGGCGTGCGTGTCCAGGCCCTGGAAGGCGGGCAACAGGGAGGGGTGGATGTTGACCAGGCGATCCCGCCATTTGGCGATGATATCCTCGCCCAAGACCCGCATGAAACCGGCGAGTGCCACGAAATCCGCGCCCGAATCGCGAATTGCCTTGTCCAAGGCGGCGTCGAAGGATTCCCGATCGGCGAATTCCCGATGATCCAAAGCCAGATGGGCCACGCCAGCCCGCGCGGCGCGAGCCAGGCCCAGCGCCTCCGGCCGATTGGAAACGACCAGCGCGATCTCGATCGGGCCCTCTTGCGCGCGCGGCCCGAAATGATCGATCAGCGATTGCAGATTGCTGCCGCGCCCCGAGATCGGGACGGCAAGCTTGAGCCGGGCGTTGCCGCCGATCCTCACCATGCGCCGGTATTGCTGATTTGGCAGCCGGGGGCATTCTCGGCCCGCGCCACGATGCGCCCGATCTCGAATACGGTTTCGCCATGTCGGCGCAAGACATCGATGATGCCGGGCTTGCGCACGGGATCGACCACCATCACCATGCCGATTCCGCAATTGAAGGTGCGCGCCATTTCCGTGGCATTGATCCCGGCTTGGCGCTTGAGCCAGGCAAAGACCGGCGGCATGATCCAGCTCGCGGCGTCGATCCGGGCCTGGGCGCGAGCCGGCAAGGCACGGGGCACGTTCTCGGTCAATCCGCCGCCGGTAATATGCGCCATGGCCTTCACGCCGCCCGAACGGATCGCTGCCAGGGTTCCCCTGACATAAAGCCTTGTCGGGCGCAGCAGCGCGTTGGCGAGGCTGATCTCCGGCGCGAAGGGTGCGGGCCGGTCGTAATCGATTCCGCTCAATGCCACTACCTTGCGCACCAGCGAGAACCCATTGGAATGCACGCCGCTGGATTCCAGCCCAAGGATGGCATCGCCCGGCGCCACCTCGGCCCCGGTGAGCTCCTGTCCACGTTCGACAGCACCGACGGCAAAGCCCGCCAAATCGTAGTCGCCGGTGGCGTAGACGCCCGGCATTTCCGCGGTCTCGCCCCCGATCAGCGCGCAGCCCGAATCGCGGCAGGCGCTCGCGATGCCGGCGATGATCGCGCGCCCAGTCTCGACCGTAAGCTTGCCGGTGGCGTAGTAATCCAGGAAGAACAGGGGCTCGGCGCCTTGAACCACAAGATCGTTGACGCACATGGCAACGAGGTCGATGCCGATCGTATCGTGCCGCTTGGCCTCGATCGCGATCTTCAGCTTGGTGCCCACGCCGTCGGTGGTGGCGACCAGGATGGGGTCCTTGTAACCCGCCGCCTTGAGATCGAAGAAGGCGCCGAACCCGCCCAATCCGGCATCCGATCCGGCCCGCCTGGTGGACCTTGCCAAGGGCTTGATCGCCTCGACCAGGGCGTTCCCGGAACCGATATCGACGCCCGAATCCCGGTAGGTGAGCCCATTGCCGGGCACGCGCGACCCGGCACCTTTCGGTGGTGTCGTTATGGCATCCTCCCGTCGCGCGGTATCCGCCGTCGCTGATGGTTGGTTCGAGCGAATGGACCCCGCTTGTACACGCCAGCGGGTACCATCATTTGGTCACATGTGGCCCTACTTTCGTGGAAGCAACGGTGTATTTCATGGATTACGCTTTTTCGAGAGTTGGCACGGGTACCCGTCGTCGCCGATGGTTGGTTCGAGCGAATGGACCCCGCTTGTACACGCCGGCGGGTAGCATCATTTGGTCGCATGTGGCCAGACTTTCGTGGCAGCAAGGTCGCATTTCATGGATTACGCTTTTTCGAAAGTTGGCACGGGTACCCGCCGTCGCTGCTGGTTAGTTCGAGCGAATGGACCCCGCTTGTACACGCCGGTGGGTACCATCATGTGGTCACAGGTGCCGACTTTCGTGGCAGCAAGGTCGCATTTCATGGATTACGCTTTTTCGAAAGTTGGCACTGCGCTATAAGGCTCTGGCTCGGACAATAATGTTTTCGAGGTCATTGGCAATGGGATTGGCGGGAGTTCTCGACCGTAATCGAGCCTGGTTGGTCGCTTTCCTGCTGGCGCTTGCCGGCACGGCGCCCGTCGTGGCGCAGCCGGCGCTCTATACCGCCGGCGGAATCCTGGTCGACATCACCGGCGACATCGCGACACTCCGCGATCAGGCGATGCTGCAGGGCCAGCGCCAGGCCTTGCAGCGGATCCTGATCGAGATCGCGCCCGCCGACCAAGTGGCCGGCATCGCGTTGCCGGGCGAGGACGTGATCTCGGGCTGGGTGCAGGATTTCGCGATCGACGAGGAAAAGATCGCCGCCGACCGGTATATCGGGATCTTCACCTTCCGCTTTCAGGCCGAGCCGATCCGGACCCTGCTCGCCGATTACGGAATTTCCTTCGCCCAGACCCAGACCAAGCAGGTATTGGTGGTGCCGGTCATGACCGACGAAACCGGTACCAGCACGCTGTGGGGTCCCACCAATCAATGGCTGGCGGCCTGGACCTTGGCGCCGCCGCGATCGACCCTGATGCGTTTCGTCCTGCCGAGAGGGGATGCCGGCGATGTCATCACCATCTCGGCGGTCGAGGCCCTGGCCGGTGACACCGGAAAGCTGGGATCGCTTGCCGCCCGCCATGGCGCCGGCGACGTGGCGGTGGCCGAGGCCGCGCTATCTCCCGCTGCCGCCGACGGGACACGCACGTTGTCGATCGCGGTGACGCGGCACGGGCCCGCGGGTGCCCAAGTGCTGCGCGATCGGATTGTCGGCGATGCGCTCGCCCAGGATCAATTGATGCGCCAGGGGGTCGAACGCGCGGCTGCCCTGCTCCAGGATGCATGGAAGCAAGCCAATCTGATCGACGCCAACATCCAGGGCTCGATGGAGGTCGATGTGCCGGTCGTCGATCTCAAGGAATGGGTGGCGGTGAAGCGCCAATTGGCCAAGGTTCAAGGATTGCGGGGCGCGCGCCTGATCTCTCTCTCTCGGTCGCTGGCCGAAATGGAGTTGTCCTATATCGGGACCGAGGAGCAATTCGCCCGCGCGTTGGCGCGGGAAGATCTGGCCCTGACGCTTTCCGGCGAAGGCCAAGGGACCTTGAAGCTGGACCCGAACGCCCTATCGGTCCTGGCCGCGCCCGAATTGGAATCGGATATCTTGGCGCCGATCGATGCGCCGGCGGTCCCCGACGAGCCCGCGCTGCCGCCACAATAACCAGCACCCTTCATGCAAGTTTCGACCCAAGTCAAAATCTGGATCGGTCTACTTCTTGTCAGCCTGGTGTTCCTGGTTTCGCTGAAGGCGATTCTGCTGCCCTTCGTCGCCGGCATGGGGATCGCCTATCTGCTCGACCCGGTTTGCGACAAGCTGGAATCCTGGGGCTGTTCGCGCGGCATCGCCACGACCTTCGTGACCGGCTGTTTCGCGGTGGCGATCATCCTGCTGTTGTTGCTGCTGGTGCCCTTGGCCCTCGATGAATTGCTCTCCTTCTTCACCTCGCTGCCGGATTTCCTCGCGCGACTGGAGGCCCGGCTCGCGCCCTATTACGAGGATCTGCGCCTGCGCTTCGATCTGCCGGAAGCAAGCCAACTGAGCGCGATGGCGCAGACGCGACTGGGCGGCGCGCTCTCCTGGCTCGGAAGCGCGATCGAGGGCGTGGTCAACCAGGGATTGGCGCTCGCCAATCTTTTGTCGCTGATTTTCATCACGCCCGTGGTGACCTTCTATCTGCTGCACGATTGGGACCCCATGGTGGCGCGGATCGATCGCCTGCTGCCCCGCGACCACGCCGCGACCATCCGTGGCCAGGTGCGCGAGATGGATCGCACGCTGGCCGGATTCGTTCGCGGCCAATCGATCGTGTGCACGGTGCTGGCGGTCTATTACGCGACCGGCCTGTCGCTGATTGGCCTGCCTTTCGGCCTGGTGATCGGCATCGTTGCCGGGATTCTGACCTTCATTCCCTATGTCGGGGCGATGACCGGGCTGGTATTGGCGCTGGCGGTGGCGCTGGCGCAATTCCAGTCCTGGACCGAGATCGCGCTCGTTATTGTTGTGTTCGCGATAGGCCAGGTGTTGGAGGGGAATTTCCTCACCCCCAGGTTGGTCGGCGGCCGGATCGGATTGCATCCGGTGTGGATCATTTTCGCGCTGTTGTCAGGGGGTACGCTGTTCGGTTTCGTTGGCCTGCTGCTGGCGGTTCCGGTGGCGGCGCTGATCGGGGTCCTGGTCCGTTTCGCGGTCGGTCGATATCTGGACAGCCGCCTCTACCTTGGAGCGCGCGGGATCGAGGCCGACGCGATCACGCCTAAGCGCGACCCCGACATCACCTGAAATGACCTCGCGCCAGATCCCGCTCGAACTCGCCTATTCCCCGGCGCTGGGGGCCGAGGATTTCGTTGTGGGCGCGGCCAATCGGGACGCATTCGCCTGGCTCGAGCGTTGGCCGGACTGGCCGGGGAATGCTCTTGCCCTGTTCGGGCCCGAGGGCGGCGGCAAGACCCATTTGGCGGAACTCTGGCGCGCCCGCAGCTTCGCCGTTGTGCTGGATTGGCCGCCGGCAGAGGACCAATTCCCCGAATCGGCGGTGATCCTCGAGGCGCCCTCGCGCTGGCCGGAGGTGGCGCTGCTGCACCTTCTGAACCGCCAGCGCGAGGCCAGCCGGTTTCTTCTGGTCCTGGATCGCGAGGCGCCGGCGCGTTGGAAGGTGGCGCTGTTAGACCTTGCATCGCGCCTGGGTGCCATGCCGGCAATCGGCCTTGCCGCGCCCGACGACGAATTGCTGGTGGCGGTGATGGCCAAGCATTTCGCCGACCGCAACCAGAGCGTGGGCGATGAAGCGCTGCGTTACCTGGTCCAGCGCATCGAACGCTCCTTCGCCGCCGCCGCCGCAATCGTAGCGGCGATCGATCGGCGCGCGCTCTCCGAACATCGGCGGGTGACGCTGGCGCTCATCCGCGAGACGCTGGCCGCCGCCGAAGGACCACTATGATTGTGCCGAATTCTACAGCAACTCGGCGAAGGGCACGAAATCGACGCTGTCGCCAAGCCTGATTTCGGTCACCTCCTCTTGTAACTCCACCAATCCATCGGTCTCGGTCAGCGAAGTGAGGATGCCGGCACCTTCGCGCTCGAAGGCCCGCGCGAGGGGGAGCCCGTCGCCGGAGCGCGGGCCGATCGACGCCCGCACCCATTCCCTTCGTTCTGGTTTCTTGCGGTGGCGAAAATCCGCGATGACGGGGAAGTACCGGACCGGCGTCAATTCCGCACCCATCAGCGCGAAAACGATCGCGCGCCCGATGCTGGTGAGTGTCACGAAGGAAGCGACCGGATTTCCGGGGAGCCCGATTAAAGCCACCCACCTGCCGTCTCGGCACGCGATCTGGCCCATCGCCACCGGCCTTCCCGGCTTGATTGCCAGTTTCCAGAAATGCAGCCTTCCCCGAGCCTCGATGGCGGCGCGGACGTGATCCTCCTCGCCCATCGAGACGCCGCCCGAGGTGACCAGCAGATCGTATTTTTCAGCCGCCTCGGCGAGTCTTTCGATGGTCGCGCCTCGATCGTCCTTGAGGATGCCGAGATCGGCGACCTGGCAGCCCCAGGCCGAAAGAACCCCCGCCACCATGGGGCGGTTGGAATCATAGATCGCGCCCGAGGGCAACGGCTGGCCCGGTTCGGCCAATTCGTCGCCGGTCGAAAACAGGCCGATTCGGAGCCGTGCCGCCAGCGCCAGCCGATCCCGGCCGATCGCCGCGGCGAGGCCCAGATCCTGCGGCCGCAGGCGCCGACCGGCTTCCAGCACTGTTTGTCCGACGGCGATGTCCTCGCCCTTCAGGCGGCGATTGGCGCCGCGCTTGATTCCCGGCCAGACCAGGACACGATCCTCCTCGATCCGGCAATCCTCCTGCATCAGTACCGTATCGGCGCCGGCGGGCATCAGCGCCCCGGTGAATATGCGGAGCGCTGACCCTCGTGGCAGCGGCCCCGCGAACGGGTGACCCGCACGCGCCCTCCCGATCACCGGCAATGCGGTCTCGGCCTTGGGATCGAGGTCGTCGAAATGCATGGCATAGCCATCGACGGCGGAATTGTCGCATCCCGGCACGTCGATAGCCGAGGTCAATTTCTCCGCCAGGATGCGATTGCCGGAATCGGCCAACGGAACGATTTCGTCCCCAACCACCTTAACCAGACGTTCACCGATCAGCGCCAGCGCCGTGGCGAGGCGCATGAGCTGGCCGCCATGGGCGAAGCAATCGTCGCTAAGCTGCGCCATGGCCGCGTGCGAGCGCCTTGGCGCCCAGGCCGCAATGCCGGGTGACGAAATCGGCGATCAGTGAGACGTCGTTGAGGTCGATCACCGGCAGCGAGGTCGGCGGCGGTCGGCTGTCGCACAGCACGGCGACGAAACTGGGATCGCCGGTCGACAACAGATCCTTGCAATTGGCTTCGCGCCAGACCTCCATCTTCTCGTGGCCCTCGCGCTTGAAGCCCTCGATCAGCAGCAGATCGACCGGCGTCATGTGGCCGACCAGCTCGCGCGCGCCGGGTTCGGGCGCCTCGCGCAACTCGTGCATGAGCGCCCAGCGCGTGGCCGAGGCGATCAGGACTTCGGTCGCGCCGGCTCCGCGGTGCAGATAGGAATCCTTGCCCGGCTGATCGACATCGAAGGCATGATGGGCATGCTTCATGGTTGATACGCTGATGCCGCGCCGGACCAGTTCGGGAATCAGCTTGACCAGAAGCGTGGTCTTGCCGGCACCGCTCCAGCCGGTGACGCCCAGGATCTTCATTTCTAGGTCGGTTCGCCGGGCGGATGGGCGCGCCGGTCGTTGCGCATGTGGTCGAGCCCGACGCGCATGTAATCGTAGCCGGTCCACAAGGTGAGCAAGGCGGCGATCCACAGCAGGGTCGCGCCGACCAGTTCGACATGGAGCCAGGCGGGTCCCGCCTTGCCCACGATCAGGAATCCGATCGCCAGCATTTGCGTCGTGGTCTTCCACTTGGCGCCCAGCGTGACCGGCACGCCCACCCGCAACTCGGCCAGATATTCGCGCAGGCCCGAAACCAGGATTTCCCGGCACAGGATGATGAGCGCCGCCAGCACCAGCCAGCCCTCGATATGCTTGGCCGCCACCAGTACCATCAGCGTCGCCGCGACCACGAGCTTGTCGGCGATCGGGTCTAGGAAGCGGCCCAGGGAGGAAACCTTGTCCATGCGCCGCGCCAGATAGCCGTCGAGGAAATCGGTGATTCCCGCCATGGTGAACAGCACCATCGACACCCAGTGCCAATAGCCCTGGTCGAGGAACAAGAGACCGACGATCACCGGGATGGCGGCGATGCGCGACAGAGTGAGGATATTGGCGATGTTGAGCATGGCTACCTTGGAATCGGTCGGAAGCGGGACAATAGCAGGCGCCGGCCCGTCTGTCATAGCGGGCGGGGCGCATTTCTCCCCGCGTGACTCGATGCATGCGGGCGATCCGGGGTCTCGCGCTCGGCGCTCGGCCGCCACGTGATCCAATCCGCGCCCCCCGCGCGGGGGGCGACGCAACGCCCTACACGAAGTATGCGGGCGGGCAAGTTTCAATCCGCGCCCCCCGCGCGGGGGGCGACTCACGCTGCCCTATGCCGGCCTCGATGCTGGCGTGTTTCAATCCGCGCCCCCCGCGCGGGGGGCGACCAACCACGATCTGGCGACTTCCATCTTCCTGATGGTTTCAATCCGCGCCCCCCGCGCGGGGGGCGACCCCCTTCGAGCAGACCGGCGGCGTCCTGGACTTCGTTTCAATCCGCGCCCCCCGCGCGGGGGGCGACCCGCCGCATCGGTCAGGCGCGGGTCGCAATCCGTTTCAATCCGCGCCCCCCGCGCGGGGGGCGACCTGACCGCCATGGCCGAATTGGCGGCCTGCAACCGTTTCAATCCGCGCCCCCCGCGCGGGGGGCGACCCGCCTGGCAGATGCAAGGGAACCGGCCGTATCCGTTTCAATCCGCGCCCCCCGCGCGGGGGGCGACATTCCAACATCAGGCTGAAGTTCATCGGCGCGCAGGTTTCAATCCGCGCCCCCCGCGCGGGGGGCGACAAGACGTGGAAGTCGCAAAATTGCAGATCGAAGTGTTTCAATCCGCGCCCCCCGCGCGGGGGGCGACCATCGACAAATGCGGCGGCCCCGCCGTGGTCTCGTTTCAATCCGCGCCCCCCGCGCGGGGGGCGACGGCTTCTCGATAGCGCATTGCTTTGAAACGACAAAGGGGAATGGAAGCGCGGACCCCGGGTTGGTTGGCCCGTGGCTATCCGGCCAGAATTGAGATGTTCACAATTTCAAATAACTTTCAATAACTTAGCTTACGCGCGAACGTGGCGGGAGAAAGATGGGTGATTCCGGTTCGCGCTGGAACCACCGCTCAATGATCTCTTGTTCAAATCATTATTGGGCCATCGAGGTCGAGGGGCACTTTGGCACCGATATGTTCGATCCGTCGCTTGCCATCAGCGCCGAGAAAATAGAATCGCAAGCTATCCTTGGCGCGATCCATTTCATCGACCAGCCGCTGGCGCAAATGAGCCCAAGCCGCCGGAGTGACCTCGCATTCGAAGATGGAGAATTGGACCCTTTGGCCGTGATCCTGACACGCCCTGGCGATCCGGCGCAGTCGCCGGCGGCCGGCTGGGTCGGTCGTTTTGACGTCGTAGCTGACGACGATCAACATCACTCAAATCCTAGCGCCAAAGATAAGGCGGGTAGCCATCCAAATCACCGCGCATGAACCGCTTGAGCAGCAGCGCCTGGAGGTGCCACGACAGGCCGATCGGCGCCAGTTCGTCGAGGAAGGGATGGCGCCGTTCCACTTGCTTGCGTTCCTGCCAGGCGGTGATGACGGTGCGTCGCGTGGAATCGTCCATCAGCACCGCGCCTCCGTCGAGTATCTGGAATCCGCTGGCACGGACTTGGCCCCGGTTGACCAGGGTCAGCGCCAACCGGTCCGCGATCACCGATCTGAACTCCTCCATCATGTCGAGGGCGAGGCTGGGTCGGCCGGGCCGGTCGCGATGGAGGTATCCGACCTGAGAATCGAGCCCCGCAGCTTCCAGCGCTCCGCGCACATCGTGGACCAGCAGCGTATAGAAAAAAGATAACAGCGCGTTCACCGGGTCCAGGGGCGGCCGCCGGCTGCGGCCATTGAAGGTCATGGCGGGGTCCCCGCCGGCCAGAAGTAGGGGAAAAATGGACTAATAGAGCCGGGATGTTTCGCCCTCGATCCCCCGCAATGCGTCCACGGTGGTTTCGCGTTGCAACCGGCCAAGCGCATCGCCCAGGCGGTCGGCGATTTCGACAAGAGCTTTCGAGGTTTCTTCGACAGTTGTTTCACGCGCCCCCCGGAGCAGCACTTTCCTTGAGTTCGCGATCTTGCCGGTGACGAACGCGCGCGCCAGATCGGCGCTCTTGGCGGGATCGTCCGCCCATCGGTACTGGGTTCGGCGCACCAGGACGTTGCCGGAGACCGGACCTTCGAGACGCGCCATGAACCGGCCCGCCTCGGTGACATGGGTCAGCGCCACCCCATTGGCCGCGCAATGCTCCAGAGCCTGCGGCGAGTACGAAACCCGGCCAAAGCACACCACGCCTTCCAGCCCGGAGATCGGCACCCGCACCTTGGGCGCGCCGTCGATCCGGGCGACCAGGCATTCGCCGTCCTTTGCGAGGTAAGCGCCCTCCGTGGTGACGAACAGCGTATTGAGGTGCCGCTTCACGGTTCGTCGCCACCATCGTCGGGACCAAGGCGGCTCGCGGTCCAGGCGGCGACGGAACGCCGGCCAGGCCGCATGGCAAGGGGCCGGCACGCCGGTTGCAGCGAGCAGGCCTGGCAAGGCGCGTCGGGCGGCGGCGGCGGGGTGCGCCCCAGGGCCAGCATGGCGTGAACCGATGCCGCCACCTCGGCCGTGCGGCGACGCAAACTGTCGTCAAACACCACGTCGGCGCGCCGTCGGCGCTCGCCATAGAAGAGGGCGCCGGCCGGCACCTTCACGCCCAACATCTCCTCCAGGCAAAGGGCCTGGGCGCAAAGCTGCACCTTGTCCTCATCGCCGGCCTTGGGACGGCCACGCTTATGCTCGACCGGGAACGGGCGCTCCGGGCCGCCCTCGGAATCGGCGTGGAACTCAACCACGTCGGCCCGCCCGGCGAGCCCGAACCGGAGCGAGCGCAATGGCAGGCCATAGGCGCGACGGACGCCATCGCGGGTTTCCGCGCCGCCGCGATCGACGCGTTCGTGCTGAAGCCGGCCCTCCGCTGTGCGCTGGTTCTCGATCCAGGTGCCCTCCAGGTGGATCAGCGCGCATTGGCGCGGACACACCACGAAATGCTGGAGGGCGGAGATGGGCGCCAGCTCGTCCTCGCTGTACATTGGCGCGGCTCAGCCGCAGGGTTCGTGCAATGTGATCCCGGCCGGCAACCCCAACGTGTCCAGGGATACTTCGAAATCGCCATAGGCGCGGGGCGTCTCGGCCTTCTGCGACACCGTCACGCGCTCGAACAGCTTGTGCGCCTGGGCGTTGCCGAGCATGGAATCGTGGCGGAAGACGATCAGCCGGCGCGTCGCCATCAGGCCGCGCGCGGCGGAACGATCGTGATCGAACATGGAGCAAAGCGCTTCCCACAGCAGGGCAAGGTCATCTTCCGTGAAACCGGTTCCCTTGTCGCCGGCCGCCAGATGCGGCGAAACAAAGCCATGTGCTCGGTATAGGCCGTAGGCAACTGTCGATTTGTTGCCCATCTCGGTTGTGCCGGCCTTCTCGTCCTTTTCATTCTCTATGGCTACTCGCGTTATAGAGTGTTGCATTGATAAGATCGGCGCCACTGAACGTGCGAAAGTCAATTGAACCGGCCCACGCACCTGTCCACCCGCTTTTCCTTTTTCCGGCATGACCGCTCCGAACGCCCGTATGTCAAAAAAATGGTCACACATATACCTGCGAGGGTCTTTCGTCGTCGCCGTTGCCCCGTACGCTTCTGCGCGTTGCCGCTTGAGAATAGAACCTTCACGAACGTAAATTTTGAATGGCGGCTTGTTGCCTTCCTTCAGGCCGACATAATTGCGAACCTTTCGTTTCAATGCCACGTCAGTGACGAGGCCATGGCCGGTCTCGGGATCGACGCGCGGCATGTTGCCGGCATCCGGATCGCCGTTGGGGTTGCCATCGGTCACGTCGAACAGATGCACGAAGTCATAACGATTGGCGATTACGGTGGTCATGAGCATGTCTCCCTTATTCGGATTCGGTTTCGGTATCGTCGGGAAGGTCGGGCAACGCCTCGGTTTCGCCGGGCGTGGCTCCCGCCGTTCGATAGCTCCGCTGGTGGTGATAACCGAGGATGAAGCGGCCCTGGTCATCCAACGACAGATGAGATGGAAAGCCGCGATCCGCCTCCATCCCGGCCAGGATATGATCGATCAACCGCTCGAAATGGATGCCAAGTCCCGGTTTCGATCGGCGCAGTTTCCTCAAGTGGGAGTTTTTGAGTTTCATCAATTCGCCGAATACCGCGCGCGGCGTCGATACGGCGGCACCAAAGTAACGATCTCGGATCGTCGTGTTGATGCCGGGCTGGGCGCCGCGTTGGATGTCTTCCAGCACGGCAAACAGGCGGCCCAGGCGATAGCCCGGATTGGAGTTTTCGGGATCAAGACTCACGGTGACCTCCTTGTCGGTTGACCGAAGGATGCGGCAACGGCGGTTGAGCGTCGCCTTGATGAGGGCGGCGCGCATCGGCGAGACGGAGTGTTCGGCTCGACAGCGATCCACGACCCGGGCGAGCAGGGTGGCGGGATAGGGACCACCGGCAAGCATCGCGACCATCAATTCCGCGGCCAATTTGGCGCGCAGATTTTTCTGAAGTTGTTTTGGATCGCTGTTCCTAGCGGCGGCGCCCAACATCGACCAGAGGCTAGGCGCGCGCTCACGCCCCCAGAGCCCGTCCACGTCGAGATCGGCGAAGTGGCGGAGAATCCGCTCGGCCATCTCCCGTACCGTGCCTTCGTGCCAAAAGCGGATCGCGAGCCGCGACGCGTTCGGCGCAAGGCCCAGAACATAAAACGGCGTCTCGTCGGCAAGGTCGGGTTTCAGGCCCTTCCTTACCGAATCGAAGGTTTGCTTGACCGTCGTTCCATCCGTTTGCGCGGGCGTGTCCAGAAGGCCGCCTAGAAGATGGGCGAACTTGTCTTCCATGGCGGTTTGCCTTGCCGCCCAGAATACGAAGGTTGCTTCCCCCTCGACGAGATGATGACGGTCATTCGATCTTTCCAGTAATCGGTTGAGCGCGGCGACATAGGCCTTGGCGGCTCGCCCGCCGATGGGCGCGTTATCCCCTTGTTCCCAGCCATGACTCTTGAAGGCATCAAGATTGAAGGAGACAAGATTGGCGCCACTGGTTTGCGCGCCGCGCACGCCCTTGATCTTGTTGTGCGTAAGCGCGATTGGAGCGTTCTCGCCAGTCACCATGCAGGCCGTCAGATCGTGTGGCGCATGGACTTCGTCCGTCGTTGCCGTGACCATGCTCTTGACGACCGGCCGCTCGCACACCAGACCTTCGTCGCCAACCAGCCGGAAGGAAACGTTCTTGCCGCCTTCCGTCATTTGGTTCCAACCGTCGGCCGCCTTAAGCGCATCGAATTCAGCGCGCTCAAGGAATAGCAAAACCGCCTTCACACCGGCGTCGTCACGCACCAGCGTTGGCAGAGTCCGCAGGCGCTCCAGGAATGCCGCATGCCGCCGCGGCACCTTCGCGGTTTGCTTTTGCTTGAGGTCCGGTCTCGGTGTGCCAAGAATATACTCAGGATTGTCCCAAAGAAGATTTGAGACAATATTGTCACCGGTGCGCTGTACCTCATAAGGAACCACGAATTGGCCACCGCGTCGGCCATCACCAGTTTGCCGCAGGGCGACAAAGTTTCCGCTCGCGTCAATTTCGATGATCCAGGGAATTTCCTTCTTCTGAAATCCAGGCGACTCGATTTGGCCTTCGCCCAAGAGGCGGTCGTAAAACGCGACAAGGCGCTGAAGGATCATCGCCGCACCTCGCCGGAATCCAGAGGCGGAATCGCCAAGGAACCATTCACTAACTGAGCGGCAAAAAATAAAGGGACCGCCTCTCCATCAGAATAGTCGATGTCGTGCAGCATACGCCCCAGATCGGAATTGTCGGCGATGGGCACGGGCAAGGCAGTGTCATCCTCGATAAGGGAGAAGCTCGCGGCGAACTCCCTCGTTCCCAGGTAGGGACGGTGGAAACATTGCCCGGCCTTGGCCCGGCGGCGGAACATCTCCACGTACTTGACTAGGGTATCCGCCGGGCCCGCCTTCGCCGTTAGTTCCATGCGCGCGTGGATCAGGTAATCGACATCGCGCAGGACCATGGTGGCGCGTTGTTGGCGCACCGATTCGATATCGATTCCGAGATCGACCGCCCCTCCATTCATCACTTTCTTGACGTTCGCAACCGATATGACCTCGCTTACCTCGTTGCGACGCACGGAATCCCAACGGATTGGTTTCAAGATGTCGATTCGATCGATCCGCCAACGCATCTGCGGCTTCCACAGAATGGCCTCCAGCACACCGCGAGCGGCCGACGGCGTCATGACCGGATAGGAGACACGCTCGACCTTCATCTCCGGGCGGGTGAAGCAGGCGCGCTCGCCCGATACGCGAAGGCGCAGTGGAGGCGAAGCTTGTAGGACTGCCATCATGATTCCTCGCTCATGCGATCAGTTGCGGTAGAATATCACTATCGAGGCCAATGTCCGGCCGGTAAAGCTCCGGCGCCACCAGGATGTTGACGCCTCCGACTTCCTCGACCGCACCCCTGCCCCGCATCTGCTCGAGCGCCGCCCTGGTGACCGGAACGGTGTAGCGCTGCAACCCCCGGAAGGTTTCTCGGCTGGCGCCGTCGCGGCGCAACTTTGCAATCGCCGCTTTTCCCTGGGTGGCATGGGGAACGACGATGTTTTCCTGAGCGTCGTCAATAATACGAAATCTCTCCGCTGCCTCCCGGAAACGAAAATCCAGAGGGTCCCCGGCACGTTTCGTTTTCCCGATGCCAAGTAGACGCGCCATTTCGTATCGATCAAGCGCGGCCTCGCCCTTGGCCCAATAGAGTTCCTGGAAATACTCCAGAAAAGCCGCCGGCCGGAAGGGCGCATCGGAATGCCGCCGTAGGGTCGCCTCGGCCGCTTCGATCGCCTGGGCAACATGTTTCATGGGCGCGGATTCTTCCGGCCGGAACACGATGAATCGACCCTTGTCCAGCCGCCCTTCTCGGTTGCACCGACCCGCCGCCTGGGCCAAGGAATCAAGCCCGGTCATGGCGCGGTACACCACGGGGAAGTCGATATCCACGCCCGCCTCAACCAAGGACGTGCTGACCACGCGGACTGGGCCGCCCATGGCCAGATCCTTTTTGATCCCGGCCAGGATTTCCGCGCGGTGCGCCGCGCATTGCCAGGTGGAGAGGTGCCGGGCGCCCTCGGGCAGCAACCCATGCAGGGCGCGGCAGTCCTTCCGCGTGTTGACGATAGCGAGCGCCTGCCGCTCTCGCGCCATTTCCGTGGCGATATTTTCCCAGCCGCGTTTTTGCCCGGTGATGGGAAGTAGAGCCGTGACTCGATCCAGTACGGAAAACAATCGCTCCGGGTCGGGAGCGATTTCCGTCGGTGTGGGTAATGCCTTGAACACACGCTTGAGTGCCGGCTGGGTCGCCGTGCACAAGATCACGGAGACGCCATAATGATTGACCAGTTCGGCGAGCACCGCCGTGACTGGTTTCAACACGGCGGTGGGCAGAACCTGTGCCTCGTCGAGGATCAGCACGCTTCGGGCCAGATTGTGCAGTTTCCGGATGTGCGAGGTTCGGGACGCGAACAGCGATTCGAAGAGCTGCACCGTGGTGGTCACGATCAATGGGGCGTCCCAGTTCTCGGCGGCGAGGTGGGATCGTGGGCTTTCCTTTTCCAGCGAAGGGCCGAGCGCGCTGTGATGCTCCAAAAATGCGTCCGCGCCCACCCCTTCCCGAAACACCTTCGCCGTCTGTTCGATGATGCTCGTAAATGGAATGGCGTAAATCACCCGCCGCAATCCGTGGCGCCGAGCATGCCCAAGCGCGAAGGCCAGGGAAGAAAGCGTCTTGCCCCCGCCGGTTGGAACGGTGAGCGAGAACAATCCTGGCGGACGCTCGGCCGCCGCTTGGCAGGCGGCAAGCACCTCGGCGCGCAATGCATTGACCGGGCTTGGGGGAACCGCGCCAAACTTGGCGCGCAAATGGGTATCAAACCGTTTCGCGATCGCTTCCAATGCCGGCCAGACCTGTCTTGCTTGCGCTTTGCCGAGATCGAAAAACGCCTCGGTGTCGAGGCGATCCGCGTCGATCAGCGCGGAGGCGATCATGCGCACCCACAAGCCGGGATCGGCGCCGGCCGGAAGCCCATTTGTCGGAACGGGCTGGTTGAGGATGTCCACTGGCGGGTTCGCGGCGAGCGCGCGGTCCAAATGCGACGTGTTGGCGAGGCGATCGGTGAGGCCACGACTGGCGCCATCACCGATCCAATCCGCGAGGCCGGCATGGTGTCCGGCGATTCCGTAGGCGAGCATTCGGCCAAACGGACCGAATTGCTTGACCGCCCATTGCGCGCCGGCGGTGGAATGATCGACCCGCCGGCGCGGGCCGCTTGGCACTCCCTCCAGGTGTGCCGCCCTGTCGTCACCCCAAATCATGTCCTGAAATTCGGACGCGTATTTGCCCAGGTCATGCCAAAGGCCCATCAGCCTCGCGGCCTGACCGGCGCCCCACGAATCGGCAAAGTGCTCGGCTCGGCTGCCGGCGCCAATCAAGTGCTCTCGCAGATCGTGGACCCCATCATCCTCCGGTCGGCGATGCGCTATCGGTAGTTTGTCGCGCCTTGCCGAGGTATCATTCCATCCGCCATCCCGGTCAATTGAATTACTGATGGAATCCCCCATTATCCTGACGATGCGCGACGCGATAATTGGCGGCCGGCTGTGTCAAATTTGGACACACAACCACTGGTAACGCTTCCTGTTCCGGATCGCAAGCACGTGAGCGCGCGATTGTCGCCTCACCCGCCGTGGAAATGGTCGTGGATCTTGCGTGCGACCGCGCGGTCGATGCCGGGCGCGGATTCCAAGTCGCTCAGGCCCGCGCGCGCGACTTCGCGGGCCGAGCCGAAATGCATCAGCAGCGCCTTCTTGCGCTTAGGGCCAATGCCCGCGATCTCGTCCAGGGCCGATCGTCCGATCTCGGCCGATCGCTTGGCGCGGTGGGCGCCGATGACGAAGCGATGCGCCTCGTCGCGCAGGCGCTGCAGGAAGAACAAGACCGGGCTCCCCGGCTCGAGCGAGAAGGGCTCGCGCCCGGCCATGAAGAAACGCTCGCGCCCCGCATCGCGGTCGGGGCCCTTGGCGATGGCCGCCAGCGCCACTTCCTCAATTCCCAGTTCCGCGAACACTTCTTGCGCGGCATTCAACTGGCCCTGGCCGCCATCGATCAGCACCAGATCGGGCCAGGTTCCACCCTCGCGCGCCGCATCCTCCTTGATCGCGCGCGAAAATCGCCGGGTCAGAACCTGGCGCATCATCGCGTAATCGTCGCCGGGTGCCGCCGGGTCGCCCTGGCCCGGCTCGGGCGCGCGGATGGCGAATTTGCGGTACTGGTTTTTCTGGAAACCCTCCGGCCCGGCCACGATCATCGCGCCATAGGGGTGCTGCCCCGAAATATGGCTGTTGTCGTAGACCTCGATCCGGCGAGGTCCCTGGTCGAGGCCGAAGGTCTCGGCCAAGGCGCGCATCAGGCGTTGCTGCTGGCTGCTTTCGGCGTGGCGGCGAATGAGCGCCTCGCGCGCGTTGCGCAATGCATATTCGACCGCCTTCAGCTTGTCGCCGCGCCGGGGGGTCAGGATTTCCACCTTGGCACCCGCACGCAAGCAGAGCGCTGCTTCCAGCAACTCGGATTCCGCCGGCACCTCGCTGGTCAGAATGAGGGGCGGGGGCACCTTGTTTTCGTAGAACTGGCCGAGGAAGGCGGCCAGGACCTGCTTGCCTTCCTCTTCCTTGTCATGGGCCGGGAAATAGGCGCGATTGCCGTAATTGCCGTGGTTGCGAAAGAAGAACACCTGCACGCAGGTCTGGCCGCCTTCGTGATGCGCGGCGATCACGTCGGCCTCCTCGACATCGGGTAGGTTGATATCCTGGCGCGACTGGATCTGGGTCAGTGCCTGGATGCGATCGCGCAACTGGGCCGCGCGCTCGTATTCCAGGCCCTCGCTCAATTCCTGCATCCGAGCCGCCAGGCTGCGCTGCACCTCGCTGCTCTTGCCGGTCAGGAAATCGCGCGCCTGGCCGACCAGGGCTCGGTAATCCTTGATTCCAATCCGCCCGACGCAAGGCGCCGAGCAGCGCTTGATCTGGTATTGCAAACAGGGCCGGGTGCGGGTGGCATAGACGTTGTCGCTGCAATTCCTGAGCAGAAAGGCGCGCTGCAGCGCCACCAGGGTGCGATTGACCGCGCCAGCGGAGGCAAAGGGCCCGAAGTATTCCCCGGCCGGGCTGCGCTGGCCGCGATGCTTGGTGATCCTGGGCGCCTCGTGGTCGCCGGCGATCAAGATATAGGGGAAGCTCTTGTCGTCCCGCAGCAACACGTTGTAAGGCGGCAGGAAGCGCTTGATCAGATTGGCTTCCAGGAGCAGCGCTTCGACCTCGGTCCGGGTCGAGACGAATTCCATGGTCGCGGTTTCCGCCACCATTCTTTGCAGACGCAAGGGCAGGCGCGCCGGCTGGGTATAGGAGGCCACGCGCTTTCGCAGATCCTTGGCCTTGCCGACATAGAGCACATCGCCACGGACATTGATCATCCGGTAGCAGCCCGGCTGGCCGGGTAGCGTTCGCATATTATCCCGGATGACTGCCCGGCCGCGCTCCAGGCGGGTGACACGCTTGGCGCCGACTTTCGGAAAAGCGTGATCCATGAAGCGCTCCAATGCGTCCACGAAAGTTGGGCCGCATGTTACGAAATGATAGTACCCGCCGGCCTTGCGACTTCCGGGATCATTTGGCTCGAATCGGCGATCAGCGAGGCGGGTACGAGTCTTGGACGTGGCCTCGATGCTCGCATCCTCGCTTATGGCAGGCGATTACGCCCTTTCCCCGGCTTGGGTCAATTCGGTCGAATTCGGCAAAAATTGGCGGCCCGATTCCCAGCGATTCCGCGATTTGACCAGGCGTTCAGGGTCGCGACTGGATAAAGGCCACCAAGTATCCACTATGCCTGTGGATAAGATTGTAGAAAAGCCGACCCGCGATTGCCGGGAAAGGCGGGATCTCGCCGTTTTCTAGGAATGCCTAAAATTTGCGCATAAAACTCTAACAAGTTGAATTGTATATCTTTTTTGTGTTTCAAATGACACGTTGCTGTCATCGGATGGAATTGCCCTTTACGCTTTAGCCTTATCTTCGGAGGAGACCAGTGCTGTGCACAACTTCGACGGGCGAATGCCCCGGGACTCCGCCGGATTCCAGCGACCGGCTCAGCTTTCGCCTTAAAAAGCCGCGCTAAGCGAATCACGCGGCTTTTGGTCAAGGAATCGGCCGGTGACGCTCGATTTCCACCCCGACGCTGGCGGCTTCGGGCAAGGCATCCAATTTTTCCACCCCGACCTTGGCGCTCAATACCCGGCGGTCGCGCAGGCACAGCCCGGCGATGCGCTCGGCCAGCGTCTCGACCAGATTCACATGGCCTTGCGCAAGGAGATCGCGGATATCCGCGACCAATTCGGCATAGCACACGACATTGCCGTAATCGTCGTTGATCGCCGGCTGCTCGGCGCAAAGCAGGTCCAGATTGAGCCGCACGCGTTGGTGGCCGTCCTTCTCGTGGCTGTAGACGCCGATCCGGCAGGGCAGCACCAAGTCGCGCACGAAGATGCGGTGGGTCTTGCCATGCGCGGCCGATGGCAAAAGAGTGATCTTTTCCGCCTGAGTCATGGCAAATCCGAAGCTATCAACGCCGTCGATGATCGAACTTCGCCGCACTCTGGGGCAAATTTCTGAGCCGCGCCCTGGGGCCCAGTATCGAGAGCCGGCCACGTTTCCGGCGCCCAATATGGAGACATTATAGCGGTGCTGACCCGACTATTCCACTGCCAGTGCCAACTTTCGGAAAATCGTGACCCATGACACGCACCGATGCTTCCATGAAAGTTGGTACCTATTACAATATGATAGTACCCGCCGGCGTGTGCCCGAGGGGTCATTTGGCTCGATTCAGCCATCAGCGACGGAGGGTACTGGGCCAACTTTCGCGAATGCGTGATCCCTGAAACGCTCTGATGCGTCCACGAAAGTCGGGCCAAATGGTACCAAATGATAGTACCCGCCGCCGCGTGCCGGAGGGGTCATTTGGCTCGATTCAGCCATCAGCGACGGTGGGTACTGGCGTCATTCCTTGGCCTCGAATCCCTTGCCAGGCACCTGCCAGCCCAAATGCTCGCCCCCGTCGAGCGCGATCATCTGCCCGGTCATCGAGGAAGCGCCGAGGATGTAGAGCAGACCCGCGGCGATCTCTTCGGGCGTGGCGCCATGGCCAAGCGGCATGGCCCGGGATTGGCGCTCGAATTGTTCGCTGGTTTGGCGTGGCGAGGGCAAGGTCGGCCCCGGGCCGATGCCGTTCACCCGGATCCGGGGTGCGTAGGAAAGTGCGAGCGTCCGGGTCAACGTCCATAGCCCCATCTTGGCCACGGTGTAGGACAGGAAATAGGGATTGGGCTTCCACACCCGTTGGTCCAGCATGTTGACGATGTTGCCGGGTTCGCCCTCCGGCAATTGTCGGGCAAAGGCCTGCGAGAGCACCAGGGGTGCGCGCAGATTGGTCTCCATGTGCCGGTCCCAACTCGCGCGGGTGACGGTATCGGCCCTGTCCATCTCGAATATCGAGGCATTGTTAATGAGGCAGGTCACCGGGCCCAACGCCTTCACTGCCGCCGGCAACAGGGCCTCGACTTCCTCCTCGCGCGCAAGATCGGCCTTGAGCACCTGGGCGCGCCGGCCAAGGGCGCGGATCTCGCCGGCACTGGTCTCGGCCTCGGCGATCGAGTTGCGACAATGCAGGGCCACGTCCCAGCCGGCGCCAACCAAGGCGAGCGCCATCGCCCGGCCGAGCCTCTTGGCTCCACCGGTGATGAGCGCCGTCTTTATCATTGGATGTGGCGGTAGCGCCGCCATGTGGATTTGTCCTTCACCCGATACCGGCTATCATCCTGACTGGCCGGTATGAGCGAATCAAGAAATAGAGCGCCTATATTTTCTAGCGCCTTACAAAGACCCGCCGGGGCGCCGGCACGCGTTGTGCGCTCTCGTCCTTGTGGCGGAAGATGACGCGGCCCTTGGTCATGTCGTAGGGCGTCATCTCGATCGTCACCCGGTCGCCGGCCAAGGTTCGGATGCGGTTCTTGCGCATCTTGCCTCCGGTATAGGCGATGATCGAATGCCCGTTTTCCAGCGTCACGCGATAGCGTCCGTCAGGCAGCAATTCGCTGACCACGCCTTCGATTTCGATCAGCTCTTCCTTGGCCATGCCAATATCCCTCCGATTTGGAATCAGGCGGCTGGCTTCAACGGCTGCTTGGTCAGGCGCTCGATCGCCTTCAGATTAGCACGCTCGGTGGGATCGCAGAAAGAGAGTGCGATGCCACCGGCGCCGTTTCGCGCGGTGCGCCCGATGCGGTGGACGTAATCCTCGGGCACATGCGGCAGGTCGAAATTAACCACATGCGAGATCGAGGCCACGTCGATGCCCCGCGCCGCGATGTCGGTTGCCACCAGGACCCGGGCGCTGCCGTCCTTGAACTGGGCCAGTGCCCGCTGACGGGCCGATTGGCTCTTGTTGCCGTGGATCGCCTCGGCCTGGATGCCGGCCTTGCCCAGATGCTGGGCGACCTTGTTGGCGCCGTGCTTGGTACGGGTGAAGACCAGGGTGCGCGAATGCTCCGGCCGGCCGAGCAAATTGACCAGGAGGTCGCGCTTCCGGGTCTGATCGACGAAATAGACCCGCTGGTCGATCTTGGCCGGCGCGATCTCCTTGCGCCCGGCCTCGATGCGGATCGGGTCATTGAGCGCGAAGCGCGAAAGCTGCGCGATCTCGTCGGGCATGGTGGCCGAGAACAGCAACGATTGGCGCGACTTGGGCAGCCGATCGATGATCTTGCGGATGTCGCGGATGAAGCCCATGTCGAACATGCGGTCAGCTTCGTCGAGGACGAAATGGGTTACATGCGAGAGATCGAGCTCGCGGGTTCCAATGAGGTCGAGTACGCGGCCGGGCGTGCCGACCACGATGTCGACACCACGCGCCAGGCGATCGACCTGGGGCTGGCGCCCGACGCCGCCCAGGATGGCCATGGCGCGGATGGGGGCGCCGGCGGAGAAACGCCGGAACTCGACTTCGATCTGGAGGGCGAGCTCGCGCGTGGGTGCGAGGATGAGGGCGCGGATGGCGCCCCTCGGCAGTTTCTTGGCGCCTTGCCCGGCAGCGGCCGCCTGGCGGGTCAGCAGATGTTGGATGATGGGCAGCGCGAAGGCCGCTGTCTTGCCGGTGCCGGTCTGGGCGAGGCCCAGCACGTCACGCCCCAACAAGACCGGCGGGATCGCCTGGGCCTGGATGGGCGTGGGCGTCACGAAGCGATGCTGGGCAAGGGCGCGCAGGATCGGCTCGGCCAGGCCAAGATTGGCAAAGCCGCTGGTGGCGCCATTGGCATTGGCCGGCGCCGTGTGGGTTTTCGTCCTGGTGTCGGTGTTGGTATTGACGTTGGCGGCGATCGGGGCCGCGATGTGGGCATGGTTCTTGGTGTTCGTGTTCAAAATGACGTTCCTTATGCGACGCGGGAGAATTGGGCGCGCCCCAACGAGGCGCGCGCAAGCAGCGGCGTCTGGTGTCCGCGAACCCACGCGCGATGATGGGGGCAAACGAGTTAAGACAAGACTTCGTCGGGAAAGGCGGCGTCCCTGGGAATGGGGTGCGGCCGCAATCGCGCGTTCGCGAGAAATCGAGGCGGTTGATGCCACGCTCGGGGGCAGGGGTCAAGGCAATTCGTTAACGGGCAAGCGCGGGGGATGCAAGCGCCGGGCGCATGGAGGGGGAGAATCCCTGCTTTCAGCCCGATCCGGGCGCAAAACTTTTCCCATTGTATGTGCCGCGCCCAGCCGTCAACTTGCATTGTTATGGTGGAAACACCATAATGCCCCATGCAACGTGGCGGACCAAAACCCCTGCATTGGATAGGGTCGAGTTACCACGATCTGTTGGGGTTTCCCGACGAAGTCCAGGATCACGTCGGCTATGCCCGGTATCAGGCCCAGATCGGGATGAAACATTGGGATGCCAAGCCGATGCTTGGGCTGGGATCGGGGATTCTGGAGATTGTGTCGGCGCTTGGCCGCAATGCGTATCGCGCGGTCTACTTGGTTGGCTTTGCCGAGGCGGTGTATGTGCTCCCTGCATTCCAGAAGAAGTCCAAGCATGGAATTGCGACGCCAAGACACGAGATCGATACCATAGGGCGCAGATTGAAGATGGCGGAAAGGGACCATGAGCAGTTTCAGATGGAGTGACGAAAGCAATGAATTCGAAACTTGACAAGGGTGTACGGCGCGGCGGCGGCAACGTATTCGCCGATCTAGGACGGCCGGATGCCGAGGCGCATCTGCTTAAGGCGGAACTGGTTTCGCGCATCGACGAGATAATCCGGGGCCGCCGCCTGACCCAGGCGCGCACGGCGGAGCTGCTTGGTTTGTCCCAGCCGGATGTTTCGCGCCTGCTTCGGGGCCATTTCCGGGATTACTCGGTCGAACGCCTGATGCGCCTCTTGGCCGCGATGGGCCGCGATGTGGAGATCGTGATCCGCAAGCCCCGCGCCGGCCGGCGGGGCCGGGTCAGCGTGGCGGCGGAATGACCTCGGCCCGCCATTGGTGGTGATAATCAGGCGGCCTGTCTTGCCGGGATGTCGATCGGGCGGATCAGGATTTCCGCCGGGACGCCCAGCATCCGGTGCAACCTTCGGAAAATGGTGACGGAAAACGGCCACTTATCCCTCTATGTCTCGTCCAGATGAGGGGCCACGACCTCGCGTGTCTCCGCGCTGGCGACCACTGGCACGATCTCGAAGGTGACACCCCATCCCCGCCATTTCAGCACCCATTCCTGGATCAGGCGCAAATCATTGCGATTCCATTAGCTGAAAACAGCGGCTGAAATTCGGTTCGACCCAGCTGCCGACATATTTGAGGCCGTCGGGGAACAAGCCTCCCTCGTCGCGCACGCGCTTGTAGATGGGCAGCATGTCGTTGTCCTTGAACCGCTCCACGATCATGAACAGCATGGCATCGGCCTTTCTTGACGAATATCTCGTTCCTCAACGATGCCACGTTCGCTACGGGGGGGGATAGAGGGCGGAGTGATACAGGATGAGAAAAGCTGGTCGACGGGTCAAACCCGGGGTTGGCGAATGTGCGCAGGCCCGCCACCTCCTCACCCTGGCGGACCTTCGGTCCACGCGAATTCGCTTCATGGAGACTTGAAACCAATCTCCCTCTGCCGCAAGCGGGAGCGGATCGAGTTGAGGATGAATGCCATTATACCGCGTCTAAGGACTTTCTAAGCACGAGTGTCGTTCGCCTCTGCACCTCCGGCCATTCAGGGCACCTCGCGAACGATGAAGGATGGCCAATTGCCGCAACGGCGACGTCGAGAGCGAGGCAATCGAGATGCATTTCGAAGGCGGCAAAGCAGCGAACCAACCGACCTCTGGCCACCTCTAAAAACCCGGTATTTTGAGCGGATTTTTGCGGCGGCAATGGGATGAGGTTGTTTTTGACAGGGGCTCTTCCGCCATTTTCTATTTTTTTATGCGGCGTGCAACCGCTTTTTCCCGCTTCCGGCGCTATGCGAGCGCAGGTCGGGCGAGGAAAACGAATCGTTGCAGGTTGTAGACGAGATTTTTGAGACCGATGTTCGCATCGGCGCGGAGTTT